>JASEFH010000005.1 GCA_030019205.1 Methanomicrobiales archaeon | reverse complement strand
CTCTCTGTCGCACGAAGGGGCAGGAGGAGCGAATCCCTCCCCCGGAGAACACCCGAGAACTGTGCACAGACTCTTGATGAAGATCTCGACAGAGCCTCACGCACAGGAAGTCAGACACAGAACTTACTCATCTCGCAGTAATTGCATCGCCCATCCTTCTTCACTTCAGGCATTCGTTCACTCCGGATGAGATCCCGGATCATGGCGATATCCCTTTTTAGAAACGATTTGTCTTCAAGTGTGATATCGACCATCTGCATCTTCCTATCCGTGGAGAGATAGAGAATACCGCGCCGAACAATTGTCCCGAACCTTTCCTCCAGAAGGAGGGCGTACGCCACCAGCTGCTTCTTTCTGTTTCTCTGGATACCGAAATAGCTGGAATACTTCACCTCCACCGGCAGGTACTCCCCCGTTCGGAGCACGATGACCGTATCGACCACCCCATGGAGCCGCAGAGTTTCTGACTCGATAGATACCCTGTGCATGACCATTTCTATATCGCAATCGGGAAACCCATAGGTGGATACCCTCTCCTTCAGTCTTCGGTACTCCCGTTCATGCTCCGCCTTCCCCTGTTCCATCTTGGGTTTTTCCGGCGGACGGATCCCGAGCGTCTTTAGGAAATACACCTTCCTCGGACAGTAGAAATACTGCGTGATATCGCTCACCTGGATCATGCATCACCACCTCAACCAGAACCCCTCGTATTTCCCCGACTCCCCTCGCAAGAACTTGGCAACTTCCCGTGCCTGATGCAGAATCAGATCGGACCATCTCCATAGTTTATCCTTATACCTGACCCGATCGTCCATTTTCATGAGCAGTTCGCTCAGGACCAGCCTCCTCGTCGCGTCATCCATCCGGCAGACACCATCCACCACTTCGAAATTCTCGGTCCTGATCTGCCGGTGGGAGAGAAGCTTGAGTGTACTCTTGTCCACCACCTGCTGGCGGAACTCCTCGATGAGATCGTAAACCATGCTGGCCCTCCCGGGACGATCCACATGGAGAAAACCGCCATAGGGATCCAGCCCGGCATAATGAACTGCACGCCAGCACTCTCCCTCCAGGATAGCGTATCCGTAGTTCAGGAGCGCATTCACAGGATCGCCCGCGTATCTGCCGCTTCTATGGTTAAATCCAAATGATTCGTCAACAATCTTCGAGATTGCATTCCAGTATACTCCTGTGGCGCATCCCTCCATCCCCATGATCGTTCCCCTCACGGCATCACAGGCAGTCCCGCTCACACTCTCCAGCTCGGATGCAATACGCTCAATGGATTCTCGTGCAACCCGCAGCGCCTCAGCAGTGTTCGGATCCGCCTGCACCCGCGTCTTGGCATACGTGCCAAGAACAGCCATCTGGTTCTTCATCTTTGCGCGGATGAATGCTTTCGCAAGAGCCGCACCCTTCTCCGTATCATAGCACCGATACTGTTCGCGGCGGGTGTTAACGGTTCTCAGCATCGGGGGTGATAGACGGGCACTGACTCCCCCTCTCCAATCGAGAAATATGAGATCCACCCCGTGGTGCGCGAGCACATCGATCGCATCGGAGCTGAGAGAGCCCTTGCCAGCGATAACAACCTGCCTGAGATCGGACGGCAGAGAACGGCAGATCACAGAATAACTCTTCCCCTTCCTCTCCTTCACGACAATCTGACCGTCTTCCACCCCCAGAAACCGCCCCCATCCGTCCACCACCAGCCTCTCCATCCGCTACACCCCACAGACCGAGCGGTAGATGCAGGAAGGCGGGCATTCCGCCGGCATTCCCGGATCCCGTTCTTCGTGGACCAGTTCGGCCCTCCTGTCCCGCATCTCCAGCCACCAGCTCCGAAGGTGATCACCGATGGGGAAGAGATCCTTTCGGGCAATGAGTTGATTGTTCTGGAACCAGAGATACACCGTTCCTCCGATGTCCACGGGAATCTCATAGATGCTCTCAAAGACGAGGGCATATCCCGCGGGTTGGAGGCGGTGCGTCTCATCCCGGTTCCCGCCCACTTTCAGATCAAAGATGATATTGTGGAGATAATCATAGCAGTCGATGCTGAGAACAGAGCTGCAACCCAGCAGTTCACCATTGATTGTATGCTCCACGAGAAACGGCACGGAAGCGAGAAGCATATCCCGTTTCGCGCTGAATGGGTGCGAACTCATCGCGACGTTGAACTGCGACCTTGCCTGAGAGAGTATGTAATCGTAGACCATCCGGGCATATGTCTGAATTAGGGGGAGATTCCCTTTCATATAATCCTCGTAACGCTGCATCCTGTACCAGTCGTCAAACGGGACGTCAAACTCCCCTTCCCGCGCAAGCGTGTACGCCCGGGCGACGGTATCGTGGATCACCTTCCCGAGGGAGAGGGGGTGGTTCCATTCCCCCCTCCTCTTCTCGACACGCTTGAGGTATAGATCCCGCGATGTCGGGCAGTAGTTGCTGCAGATCAGGTACATAGGGAGGAGGACCGGGCGGTAGGGGGAGAGGGGGGTCCGGTTCCAGTTCCATCCCCTCAGATCCTCCGATACTCCCACCTTTCTGGTCAAGGGGCGGAGATTTTTCAGAAGGTTCTTACTCTCGATCTCGTTCAGATAGTACACCATATCGCATCACACGCGCAGAATCCTCCCAGAGAGGAAGATCTCTTCAGACGATCTTCACCGTAGGTCCCGGGGAAAATCCCTTCTTCGATGCACCGAGCACCTCCACGGTCCCAATGCAGCGCTCGCAGAGAGGGATGAGGAAGACAGAGTCGTTGTCATCCTTCACAAACGGCGCCATCTTCTTCGCAAGCACCATCCTGTCATGCGGATTCGTGTCGCCCCGGAAGGCGCTGTACTGTACCCGTGTCAGCCCATACCGCTGGAGGAGCCGTGAGAGACGGAGACGTCTCGAATCATCATGGATATCGTAGACGACGAGTGTCTGCATGGTAAGAGAATCATGAAATCATCAAATAAATCTTTGTATCCCGTAAGAATGGAAAATAAACTTTATATAATAATAATTTTGCATTTTTTCTGCACATTTTCAGAGATAATGATAGAAAGAAATAAATTTATGAAATGAATTTTATTTTTTATCCATGACAGATTCCATGGCATCTCCGAGCATACCTTGGGAACAATTCATTGAAGCGGGGCTGGATCGGGGATGGCATCTCAAAGAGGCAAAATGGGGACGGAGAGGGACAGCATCCCTGCTCTCCCACTCCCTTACGGTCGCGGGGATAACGGAGCAATTACTGAGAGCGATGAAACGAGCAGAGAACGAAGTGAGGATCGGAGTGGCAACCGCATTCCTCCACGATTTCCTGAAGGAGTCCCACAGTTCCCGTGAGGTGATCGAGAGAGAGGGCAGACTGCGGGACAAGGAATTTACAAAGGAGGATTTCGAGACCATCGCCCGCCTGCTGGAAACGGCCGGATACTCGAAGGAGGAGATCATGAGCGTCCAGTCGATCCTCCCGCACGGGGCGCTCCAGAGTCTCGATCACCTCGCCACGATTCTCCGCGTCGCACCGAGGGAAGATACCCCCCTCGTGCGGAGAGTGGTGCACGATGTCGCCGATCCCCTTGCATCCATCCGGAATTTCGCCGAATTCAACCGCAGCAGGAGAAGGCTCGACGATCTCCTGGAGGAGTGGGGGCTGCGGCTGGAGTATCACCAGGTCTCGAAGATCCGGGGCATTCTGACCTCCCTGTGCCACAGGGCGATCGAAGAGTGCTATAGCGAGTGCGGATTCAAACCCATCCTCTACTATCCGGATGGCACCATATACGTGGGGAAGAGAGGGGATACCATCGATGGCGAGCAGTTCAGGCGTTCCTTCGTCGAGAAGTACTGGAGCATGCTCGAGGATTACATCGCAGAGGTCCCCGAGGGCAATGTTGCCCGGGCGATCCATGGAGTCCATACCCAGACGAAAATTCCCAGCCCCCAGTTCGCCTACGCATCCGACAGCATCCTGGATATCCTGTGGGAACGCATTCGGAAGAGCAGGGTGGTATCGGATCCGCAGCGGGATCAGATCGGGAAATACATCGAGAGCGCAGAACGGCTGAAGAGGGAAGGAGTACTCGACATCGACCCGGATGAGGATGCAATCAAAGAGCTCTACGGCATCTTCATCATATTCTATTATCTCAAAGAGATCTGCACTCACGCATGCGGGGATTCTAACTGGCTGACCAGTATCGCGACAAATGAGGCAGTCGCCTCGCTGCAGAAGGAATACGAGTCCGCGGGATACTCTGATGCACTCGGGTTCCCCGAGTTCCTCGAGATCGTCGGGAAACAGTCGCATTCCGGTTCCGGTGTCGATGAGAAGATCATCGAGGGAAGTTCCAGACTGCGGAGACTGATCCCGGAAGATCTCACGAGATCGGACGTGCTCGACCGATCCGCTGATATCTGCAGGAGATTGAGCAGAGTGTTGCGCCCGTTTGCGGAGAAGAGAGTCGGATTGCGATCAAATGACATTCCCGGGCTCATAGCATCCGAAATCGTCCACCCCCTGGCAGACGATCCCACCCGGAAGATCCGCGAGATCTCCGGCGTCTACATCGAGGGCAAGAAGCGGGGCGGCACTGTCGTATGCCCGATCTGCGGAGATAGACCGACTCTGGAGATCAAAAGCCAGAAGGTGGGGGATGGGGAGGCAAAATCCTTCACGAATTTCCTCATCGGAGGCGCGACACTGCAGAATCGAACAGTCTGCACCCTGTGCGATCTCGAGATGAGTCTGCGGTCCCTCCGCATCGGAGAGGGGGATGTCTATGAGTACTACCTGATCCCACAGCTGAACCTCTCGCGGAACCAGATGGACCTCTGGGCGCGCCGTATCGACGAGTTCGTGACCGTGAGGGCGTATGGGGAGGAGCCGCTCCGCCGGGATGACGCATGGGCAAGGAAGATCGATGGGGAAGGCATCTCCTCGCTGAACGAACAATCCACAGCGATCGCAGAGAATCTATTCAGAGACGACAAGAGATTGCAAAAAGCACTGAAACGGAGGCTGGACGGAATCATCGGGGAGTTCGACGGTTCATTCGGGGAATTCCGGCGGACCTTGAATGTGGCGGAGAACGATCCCGATTCCCTGATCGAAGCGATCCTGAAGGGCGTACCCATCTCACCAGAGTTGCGGGAACGTCTCATGGAGGAGGGGGAGATAGGCGCCCTCTTCTCTCTCATCACACCCAACTATATCCTCATCTCATTCCCCGTTCCGAACTACGAGAAGGGGGACCACAAGGCCTCCAACGCGTTGCGTCACCTCTTCCGCGGTTCGATCCTGTCCCGCATCTTCTTCGCCTCCGTTATCGTAAAGGAGTTGAAGTTCGAACCGCTCTGCGATATTCAGGCAGATGGTGCGGTGATGATCCCCACGGATCTTCACTTCTCGAGGGCGTTCAGACCGACCGGCATCGAGCTCCAGAACGGCTGGCTGTCCCTGAAGGACACGGATCGAGCACTCGAGAAGATATCGGCCATCATTCTCGTTGCAGAGAGTATACGGGCGGCGGAACATTCGAAACAATCCCGAAAAGGTGAGTTCATGTCGATATTGAAAGAACCGAAAGGTCGTACGCTGAATCGGATCGTGCAGGGGCAGAAGAGCAGAGTATTGCCTGCGAGCAGACTGTTCGAGCAACTCGATCGAATTTTCTCATGATTGGGAGGTGATGATGAATGAGTCGAGTGTATCTGATGAGAGAAGATGGGGCATTCGGTAATGCAGAACTGGAAGAGAGCCGGCGCATGCGAACCGCAGTAATCGACGAACTGGCAGAGTATCTGGAAGGTTACATCGAAAAGGCTACGCATCGAAAAGGCTACTCGAAGCACGCGATCATGGGACCTGCGGGAAAGCTTCTCTCTGCGGTGATGAGCGAGAAGCTGGAGTCGGAGGATGCTCTGATCGGGTATATCCTGAACATTCACGAGAACATGACAGGATACTCCGTGAAGAAGGAGCATCGGGAACATCTTGAAAAAGGAGTCAGAATGCTGCTTGAATTGAAGAAGAAGACACCAAATAGGAATTTTGCCAAGATAATGCGGGAGATCGACTACGGGATCTACTACAGGAGAATGAGACACATCTCGGAACTGATCGAGAAGAAACGGAGCGGAGGCGAGAGCCATGAGTGAGATGCCGGAACTGCCGAAACTGGATTATATTTTCCTTGACGAGATACCGCTCTACCGGCGGTCGAATACACTCCAGCTGCTGCTGCTGCGCCAGACGCACGACTATACCATCTTCCGGACGGAAGAGACCCGGGAATTGAACATCGTGACCCTTCCCCGGCACAGAGAGGACCCCGTCTCCATACAGCGGGTGGCCATGTTTGCTTCAAAGCAGAAGGCAGCAGAGAGCCGGCACTTCGCTGCACTTCTGCGGAGCCTCGCGGACGAGAAGACCCTGGACGATGAGCAGAAGACGTGCGAGCTGAAGGATGCTCTCTGCCAGAAATGTCCGAGGTGCGTGCTGTTCGGGTCTGTCTCCACAGAATCCACGAGAGAGGGGAGATTCAACATCAAGCACAGGGCCTCCTACAGCACGGCATACTCCATCGAGCCGTACGAGGAGATCGCCGAGACCCTGACATTCAACGCGGTGAATACGGCAACGCAGTCCACGGGCCAGGCGCTGGGAAGCACGGAAAACGTGGTTCCGCTCGCGAACTTCCCCTCGGTAGTCACACTCAACTCTGTGACCAAACCGGAGTCAATCCTGTTCCTGAAGGCACTGCTGACCTGTCGTGCCTACGGGGCGGAGACGAGGACAAAAGGAACCATGAACAACATCCTCGCGGGCATTGTTGCCGGTTACGAGGAGGTGATCACCTCGCTGGACTACACTCTTGCCGCTTCCGTGAACCCGAAGGCATTTGTCCAGGATCCCATCAGGAGCACCTACGAGATCCTCTGCACGGTGGCGGAGGATGCGCACTTCCGCGACCACCTCGTGATCCTCTCACCGGAAGAGGTGGAGGAGTTCCGAAAGGTGATCGCGGCGTACGAACCGGACGATGTATTCATGCGGAACCTGTACGGAGATGCCAAGGCGTTTTTCGACAAGATCGGTAAGTACGAGAAGGCTTCAAAGAAAGCTTCGAAGGAAGAGAAATGATTCCGGTATGAAGGCGACAGCGAATTACGAGGTCTATCGGGTAATCCTCGTCACCCATGACTTCTTCTATTACGTATCGAAAGAGCTGAAGGTCGGGGTGCCGGCCGATCTGATAGGCAACACGGCACTTCACTATGCCTTCAACCGTCATATCGATCGGATCCATCGGATTGCATCTGGCAATCGTCCGTTTTACCGGGAGGATCAGAGCCGGTTCGAGATCTATTCCACGCCGGCAGGGCTCATCACGGGTTCGGAGACCCACCTGGGGCCAGAATATTCGCGATGGCTCTCGCACTCCGGCGAGATGAAGCGATTCACGTACAATTCGGTGAACACCGTCACGCAGGTGACGGAGGACAGGAAACGGGTCTCCCTGCCGACGATGGGATTCTACATGAAATACGTCCCTCTCACGGCGTTCGAATGTTTCCTCATTGGCAGGAGAAGCGCAAACGTGATCCGGCTGGGGAAGAAACTGGCTCCTGTTCGCGTATACTACCAGAAGCTGGAGAATCTCCGAATCCATGATGACGGCGAATTCGTCCCTTCGCATCCGGTGAACGCGACCGATCTCCCGGAGGAAACCCGCACTCTCGAATGCACACTGGAGGTGATTCCCCCCATACCTCTCTTCCGCACATGCCGATTGAGGGGGAGGCATCTCACGGGGACTGCGATGGGAAAGGAGTACACCATCGCGCTTCCGGAGGAGGGGCGATATCCATGCGTTTTTAGCGATCATGCCTCTGCACATCGATGTTAAGCCCGCCTTCATCCCCTACAGCGGATTCATGCTGGGTGCCGATGGAACGGAACTGATGGTGCATCAGCAGGAGGTGAGGGAATCAGAGGAGGACCTGATCATCCTCGACGCTCCCACCGCTTCCGGGAAGACGCTGGGGATGCTCACCTCGATCCTCGACTCCCGGGGCAACGGCGTCTTCGTATATCCAACGAACGAGCTGATCCGGGATCAGGGAAGGAGCATCGCGAGTCTCCTGAGGCGCGCAGGCAGGAACCCCACACTCATACCGATGGAGAGGGAGTTCAAGACCGCTCCGCACGATACGGGGGATGTCATCCTGGCAGTCGTGAGCGGTGCATCGCTCGAAGGGGTCGCCCGGAAAGGCGAGGCTATCCAGCGAATTCTGCATCTCACGAATCACGGGAGACAGTTGATCCTGCTGACCAACATCGATACACTCTACCAGCTATTCCAGCTGCGCTACTACAGAGGGCATAAACTGCTCGTGGATTTCCTCCATACTCGCTTTCACACCCTCGCAATCGACGAGCTGCACATGTATTCTGGAATCGCGTTGAGCAACCTCATCTACCTCATCTGGTTGCTCAAGAGTCGGTTCGACCGCATACTGGTATCCAGCGCCACCCATCATGGTGCCACGGACGTTCTCAAAGAGATCATCCCCAGCAACAGGAAGATAACAGCCATTCCCCAGGACGAACCCGAAGGGCGTGTTCGCCAGATTCGCCACGATGTACGGCTGGATCTCCATCCCTACGACAGGTATCTGGAAGAGAGAGAGCGAACGGAGATTCTGGAGCAGATAGAGCGGTTCCTCCAGTCCGGGGCCGAGAAGATCCTCGTAATCGTCAACTCCGTTGTCTTCTCCGAGATCCTGGCGGACCGGCTGGAGGAGAAGTACGGCCAGGAGCGAGTGGGGCGGATCAACGGCATGGTGCCAGCTGAGTACCGTGCGCAGAAGGAGATCACGGTCGGAACGAGCGCTATTGAGGTCGGCGTGGACTTCGACGTCGACGCTCTGATCTTCCAGGGATCGGACGCCGCCTCGTTTCTCCAGCGGTTTGGCCGCGTTGGGCGGCACCGCCCGGGCACTGCAATCGGATATGTTCCATCCGAATCCTATCGTCTGCTGGAGAAGAAGATGCGGAAACAGGGAAGCGCCACGATCAGCGCGGCTCGACTGAACGAGTTCGTCACCTCCGCTATCCCGACCCTGGAGAGCTACGCAGAATTCTCTAAAAGCATCTATGGGGCTGCACTCTTCCTCTCGTTGTTACAGGGAATGTGGCAGCAGACCCGCGGAAAGGACTTGAATTACGAGGAGCTGGAGAGGCAGTACACCGAGTTGAGACCCCCGTTCTTCGTCAGGTACGCCTACCAGGATATCGGAACGATTGCTTATCCGCGTACAAGGGATCTCATATCCCAGGGCGGGGCGAGGGGGGATATTCTCTCCATTCCTGTCTACCTCGAACGCTACCGGTGCTATGCCCGGATGGATATCTTCGAGCTGCTGAAGACAGAGTTCGAATGCCGGCCCGTTGATCGCATCGAGGCCGAGAAACCCTCATGGATGCGGGATGCAGACGGTGTTGAGATCCCTGTCGTTCTTCGCATGCAGAGAGCGAAGGCATGGGTCAAAGGCTCCTGGAGGGGAGAACTTCTGAATACGAAAGTAAAGCGCATCGTGTATGCAAGAACGGAGAGGGATAAGAACCTGAGCATATATCTGGAGCACAAGGAGCTGGAACGGATTGCAGAGCGCCTCCTGAACGATAAAATCGTCTATGCGACGAACAACTACAGAATAAAGGACTGGAGGTTCAATACCATCCGCAACGCGAACGACGCCTCCAGCTGCCTCGTTGTGGGACTGGATGCACTGGTGCAGCGATTCGCCGAAAGTATGAATATGTAGAGTAAAAAATTTTATGATGGCAACCGAGCAGCGAAAAACTGTCATCGTCCCGTTTGGATTCGATGCATCGATCGTTTTCAGAGGGTACTCGCGGTTCTCGCTCGGAGACGGTGATCGCCTCGTTCTCCTCACTCCGAAGGAGAAGAACCCCCGGAAGGATGCAGCCATCCAGGATGTGGAGAGCTTCCTGAAGAGTCTCACATCACGGGGGATTGGAATCGCGTGTGACGTGATCGAGGTTGATACATCTGACGTGGGGGGTGTGGTAACAAAGGTAGCAGAAATTGTCACCGCAAACCGGGGATTTCAGTACTACCTGGATGCCTCCGCCGGCGTCCGCTCCCTCTGCGTCGCTCTCACCATTGCTGCGATCCTCCTGAAATCGAGAATAACCGGCTTTTTCACCTTCGACGAATCCACCAGCCGCACCCTCGAAGTGAAGGTACCTGCCTGCGCCTATCGTTTGACCAATACTAAAAAGGAGATCCTGAAGACCGTTCAGCGGTACAGGGAGATGAAGGCGAAGGATCTCGCAAAGGCCATGGGGAAGGACCTGTCCACCATCAGCCGTCATGTCACGGAACTCGAGGAGGCGAACCTCATCGGACGGGAAACGCGGTACGACTCGAATTATCGCCTCACCTACTACGGATCTCTGATTCTGAAGAACGTGGTGGAGTGGGAGGGAGGGGGATAGGCGTGCTGCCAGTCGCGTCCCTGACCGCGCATCTTTCGTTCACCACGCCGGTGGATCTCCCCTTCTGGATGGGATCCACGTTCCGCGGCGGCCTCGGAATCCACCTTCGGAAAGCGTGCTGCCCGGATCTTCAGGAGGATTGTTATCACTGCGCCGGGAGGGAGGACTGCATCTTCTACCACACCCATATGCGGAGGACCTCGCGGAGGGGAAGGGCGCCCCCTCCCAAGCCTGTGGTCATAATTCCCCCGTTCTTCGGAAGAGAGATGCATTTCGACAAGGATTGCACGCTCGATCTGAACATTCTCCTCCTGGGCAAATTTCTGCGGTATCTTCCGCACGTGGTGCTGGGATTGCGGCTGCTGGGGCAGTCGGGCATCGGGAGCACGCGCCATTACGGAAACGGGAGGTTCCGCATAGACGGGATCACCTGCAACTTCTCCGCCCGAGAGATCTTTAAGGATGGAAGCCTCGACATGAAGGCTCTCCAGACCTGCGACATCCGGCAGATCCCGCATGCGCCCGTCGGTTCTCCCGTCAGGGTGGGATTCAGGACGCCATTCATTGCAAAGACGGGGGAGTTCCCTCCCGCGCCGGATCGGCTGCTCTGGCATATCCGGCAGCGGATCATCTATAACGTGAACGAATACGGGGATGGTGGCGAACTCCCCGACTTTTCGGTGTCTGGATCGATCCTATCGACAACAAAGCATTTTCACCGCCTGGTACGGGCATCCTCACGGACCGGAATGGGCTCATTCTACGGGTTCACGGGAGTGGTTGACTATGCCATCGATAACGGTGACGGAGAGGCGGAATGGCTCTTCGCTGTCGGATCGATCATCGGGGCGGGACCGAAGGCATCCTTCGGGTGCGGACATCTCCAGATCGGCTCGCCGCAGACGGTAAAGGAGGAGTCCGAGGTCACGGAGGCGGCATCTGCGACGGCAACGGATGCACCCGTGCGAAAGTCTCCTCGGGAGGTCTCCCTAATGAGAGGGTAATGGGTGGGATCGGGCGCACGGTGAACCGGCGCGCGGATCCATTGGTATTGGCATTTCGCTCGTTTTCATCTGATCCACGAAAAATGTGGATTTTGCATCACGATCTTCCAATTCTGGATTGAATCAGAATGATTGGGGAGATCGAACTGTCGGGAGAGAAAGGAGATGATGGAATGATCGAACTGGAGGCGAGATTCAGGGTCGTGACGCCGCTGTTCATGGGCGGCGCGGATCCGATGAGGACTGAGTTGAGATTATCGGGAATAAAAGGTGTGCTGCGGTTCTGGTGGCGGGCACTGGCGTGGTGCGAACATGAAGGTTCTCTCAAACGGATTCGAGAGGAAGAGGGCGAGATCTTCGGGAGCGCAGAGAAGGGCCAGTCATGTGCGATCATGCGGCTGATTGTGAATAAGAATGAGAAGAATCCGGAGATTCAAGGACCGGGTTTGAGATATCTGGGCTACGGATTGTTCGAGCAGAAGGAGAATCGCGAACGAATCCCCAGTCCTGTTTCGGATTTTTCGGTCCTGTTCAACATCCGCCAGGGTAAATGCCGGGACCTTGATGCCGAGTATGTTCGGGAGCAACTGATTAGGGCACTGAAGGTGATGGGTCTTCTCGGAGGCATTGGAGCACGTTCCCGTCGTGGATGGGGTTCGCTGACACTGACGGGGCTGATCGAGAACGGTACAAACCTGTTTTCTCCGCCTGAAGATCTCGACACCTTCAAGAGATGCATCCAAGAATCCATTCCTTTCGAGAAGCTTTCTGATGAGCTCCCTCCCTATACAGCATTCAGCCAATGTACAAGGATATTTTCTCTGGATGAGGGAAATCAGGCCCTAGGCGTCCTGAATCGGGTTGGAGAAAATATGGTCGAATATCGTGGCGGTAACAGGAGGAGAGGAGAGAATAGAAGATTTTCCAGAGATACATCCCTCATGAAAAGCATCGCCACCAGAGTGATCAAAGAATCCGATATTGAACGACTTCAGAACAATCCGAAGCAGAACCATCCTGAGCGTGCCACTTTTGGCCTTCCGCATAATTATTACTTTAAAAAAGACAAAATTGAGTTGCGAGTCAGCCCGGAGAATCATGAACGACGTGCAAGCCCGCTGTTCATTCACATCCATGAACTCACCCGGGCAAAGTACATCGCAGTAGCCTCTCTAATCCCGGCCAAATTCCTCCCAGATGAGGGAAAAATCCGTATAGCACGGATAATGAAGGAAGAAGGGGACGGGAGCGAAGAGCGAAATGATCTGGTTGTCCCTTTCAGTGACGGTAATTTCCGAGTGATTCATGAGTTTTTAGAGGACTACAAAAAAAGTTGCATCTTTCCTCCTGGGGGATCGTGATGACCGATGCAAAGAGACTCCAGTTCTCTCTCGGTCCCGTGCAGGGATTCATAGCCCAGGGACGGAGGACCCGGGATCTGTGGAGCGGTTCGTATCTGCTATCCTACCTCTCCGGCTGTGCGATGGCCGGAGTGCGAAGGGGTGGTGGCAGGATCTCTGTGCCGGATGTCAGAAAAGATCTCAGAAAAGATCTTCTTCTCCAGTGGATTGCAGCCGGGGGCGATGGACCGGGGGAGCCCCCTCGGATCGGCACCCTGCCCAACAAGTTCGAGGCGGAGATCCCCGATACGGTATCGGTAGAGGATGCTGCGAAGATGGCAGTTGACGGCATCAACACCGCCTGGAACAGGATCGCCCTGACAGTCTGGGACCGGTATCTCGGGAGGATCGCGGAAGAGTGCGGGAAGGGGACCGAAGAGATCTGGAACCGCCAGGTGAGGAATTTCTGGGAGATCTCCTGGATTGCAGGGGATTCCGGCGACATGGAGGCGCGGAAGAACTGGCGGATCTACAGGAACAGGGAGCGGTACACCCCGACAATCGAAGGGGGGGATCACTGCACCATCATGAGCGAGTGGCAGGAGCTCTCTGGTTTCATGCGCGCATGGGAGAGACAGAAACAGGATCGGTTCTGGAAACGAGTGCGGGAGAATATTCCGGGGATGGTCCTCCGAGAGGACGAGCGATTGTGCGCGATTGCGTTCATCAAACGCCTCTTCCCCGAGGTCTCAAAGGAGGCGATCGGTTGGGATGTGAATGCCGAACGATGGCCCTCTACCACGTATATGGCCGCCATCCCGTGGCTGAAGAGGGGGGTGCAGGAGTGTGCGGATCTGGCTAAGGCATTCGCAGAGAACGCTCTCCTGAAAGGGCAGCGAGCCGAACGCGAGGGGCTGGCGGAACAGTTCTTCGAAAAGGCCGCCAAGGAACATCTGTTCCTGAATCTGGACGCGAACTACTACTACAAGGAGACTCTCTCTCTCCCTAGGAGGACTCCGCTGGAAGGAACTTCACGAGAAGGGGAGGAGCCAGAAACCGTTAAAAGGGAGCGCAAAGACCTGCTGGGACAACTGGCACGCATCTGCGAAGCGCTCGGAACAGGCCCTTCCCCGTTCTATGCCATGCTCGCCATGGACGGGGATCGCATTGGTGAACTCATCGAGAGGCATACCGATAGGACCAGCAGGGCAACCACTGAGTTCTCGAGCGAGGTCGGAGAGATTGTTCGTTCATACAGTGGCGCACTCGTCTATGCGGGAGGGGACGATCTCCTCGCGATGCTCCCCCTGAGGGATGCCCTGCAATGCGCCTGTCACCTCCACACCCGGTTCTCCCAGTGTTTCGAGAAGGTACAGATCGGAGAGGCCACCGTGTCCGCCGCCCTCGTATTTGCACACTACCAGGTCCCTCTCAGCTCGGTGTTGGAAGAAGTTCGTGAACTTCTCGATGGGGTGGCCAAGGAGAGGAACGGGCGGAACAGCCTGGCGATCAGTGTAGTGAAGAACAGCGGCAAGTACTGTGAGTGGGTCCAGGTCTGGGACGGAGTGGCGAAAAAAAACGGGATCCGAGACGAGATCCTGCTCGAAAGTCTCGCAGACGATTTCAGACAGAGGAACGAACTCTCCGCCTCCTTCTTCTTCCGGATGCGGGATTTGATCGTGTCGCTCGTGACCGATGCACGATGGAGCCCCGGCCAGATTCTGCCATTATGGGAGTCCATTTCAGGGAAGGAACTGAAAGACCTCATCGTCTCCGAGTACATCGATGCAGGGGAGCACCGCCGCGAAAATGACACTCAGAAGCACGATGAGCTCCTGATGAGGGCTAGCAGGCAGATGGAGCGATTGCTCGCTGTGAGCAGGAGGCATCGGAATGGCGAAGCACCGGAGACTACGACACTCTCGATGGATGGTCTCCTTCTGGTAAAGTTTCTCTCCACGGAGGGGGTGCGTGAATGACGCTATTGAAGATCACACCCCTGGATGCCTGGTTCTTCCGGGACAGCCGACCGTTCTATCGGGGAGAGACCCATCGGGACGTGGAAAGCCTCTTCCCTCCGAGTGCGTTCACCCTCGTGGGGGCGATCCGCGCTCACCTCGCACGGAGGATGGGCTGGAAGGAGGGTGCATGGCCTCCGGAGATCGTTAGAGTGCTCGGCGATGGAGAGGACCTCGGTGCACTACGATTCCGTGGTCCGTTCCTTGGAAAAGGGGAGGGAAATGCAATTTCCGCCATCTATCCCGCACCCGCCCACCTGCTCGGAACCTGGCAGAAAGACGGTTGGAGCGAGTTCCTCATCCTGGAACCAGGAGAGGAGAGGAGTTCCGATCTGGGAAAGGTGCGATATCCGGCTGCTGCAGGATCGAGAGGGAAAAAGGCGCTCACCGACTGGTACCTGACCCCGGAGGACATCTCGAAGGTACTGCAGCGTCGGACGGAGGGTCTGACACTCGTCCCTCCCGGCGTTCTACGGGAAACGGAGCACAGCATAGGAATCGAGCTCGAGAGAGGAACCCGCACCGCGAAGGATCGACATCTCTACAGCATCCAGAAGATCCGGTTGCCTAAGAATGTATGCCTCCTTGCCGAAGTGGAAGGGGCGATAAAGGAATTTGACGACCGGTTCGCTTTTCTGCTGGGTGGAGAATCCAGGATGGCAATCGCGGAGGTGTGTAACGAGACTGATCTCCGCATGCGTGTGCCATCGGTGCATATCCCTTCGGAGGATGGGTGCATACGGTTCACGTTGATCCATCTCACCCCGGCGCATTTCAGGGATCTACCAGGGCCGGGCGGCAGGATTCCGGGTGTGCCGGGGAGAGTCGTCTCCGCATGCATGAACCGCCCGATTCGGGTCGGGCGGTGGGATTCGGTCAGGGGATGCCCTGTCGAGACGAAGCCATTCGTCAGGCCTGGCACGACATGGTTCCTCGAGGCAGAAGAGAACGACCGGGCAGCCGTGGAACGTATGCATCATGGAAAGATAGGAGAATACACAGCGTTTGGATTTGGAGAGGTTGTGATAGGAGGATGGTCATCATGAAGGGCATGATCATGGGCATGCTGGCAGAGACGCCCCTGCATCCAGGGGCGGGAAGGACGGAGGGATTCGTCGATCTCCCGGTCGCCAGAGAGGCAGTGACGAATTACCCTGTCATCGCGGGCACCAGCCTGAAGGGTTCGCTAAGAGAGAGGGTCGAATCCCAGGCGGAACTGAAACAGGAAGCGAAAAGATTGTTTGGCGCACCCGACAGTGCAGGAGAATTGCTGATCTCGGACGGAAGACTGCTTCTCCTGCCGGTGAGAAGCCTTACAACCCAGTTCAAATGGGCAACCTGCCCGCATATCCTGGAGCGATGGCTTCGGGACATGAGGATCTGCGGGAGGGAGAGCGGGGAGCTGGAGAGTAGGCTCTCTACCATCAGTCCCAAACGTGGCGAAGTTTTGGGCGGAAACAGCGAAGATAAGACGATTTTTCTTGAGGAGAGAGAGTTTAAGCGCATAGGTGCGGTACCGGAAGAATTCATTCGCACCATCGAGCCCCTGATCCTTCACGAACGGACAAAGGCGCGGTTGAAGGAGGGTATCGTCCTCCTGCATGACGATGACTTCCAGTGGTTCGCACGATACGGTCTGCCGGTGAACGCACGGAACGTCCTGGACAAGAACAAGAAGAGCATGAATCTCTGGTACGAGGAGACGATCCCCCCCGATACGCTCCTCTATGCGTTGCTCTTCGAGAAAGGGGAGGGGGAACTTTTCGGTTCGGTGAAGAAGGTCTTTGAGCGCCGCCCCTATCTCCAGGTGGGAGGGGACGAGACCGTGGGGATGGGCTGGTGTGCGATCCGCCTCGTGGAGTGAGGGGCATGCGAACTCTGGAGCAGGAGAGGGCAAAGCATGCATGGGAGGTGGTCAACGAGATCCGGAAGTCGGACACAGGGCATTTCCGGAGCTACGTGGAGCGATTGCCTGCTTCCATCCTCGTGAACGGATTGGGCCAGGCACTCGCCGCCGAGCTTGCAGCCGCCGAGTTTGCAACCGCCGAAAAGGCTGGAGCTGATAAGAAAAGCGAAAAGGAGAGAAGAGACAGGGAGGCGCATCGACGACTGTATACTGCGCTCGAGAAGTGGATCGTTGAGAAACGCGGGATATACAGGAGTGAGGAGGGTCTGATGAAGGGGATCGTGAACGGCACGCAGGAGCAATACATCCTCGCTCAGGCAGAGGCCCTGGCCTATCTGGAATGGCTGAAGAAGTTTGCCAGGGCGTTCCTGAAAAAGAAGGAGGAATGATGCTCGTGACCATTCCCCTATATAAAACGCAGAGAGACCCATCCGTGATAGCGGATCCGAGAGGGAATACCGGACTGAGGTTCGAGAAGTTCTGCAATATCTGGGACTGCGATCTCTCGGGCAAGAGATGGGGTAAATGGGAGATCAATGCCAAGAAAAGGAAGGAATGGTTCGAACAGTTCGCTAAGATCAAAACAGGAGATGCGGATCTGCTGGAAGAGGCTAAGGAACGCCGGGAAAAGCTGATCGAATGCTTCGGTGGATTGAAGATCCTCTTCCAGACAAAGGGGCCCTTTATCACGGGAATCGGGCGGGGATCCCAGGATGGGATCGGATTTGCCTGGCATGCAACCCTGGGGGTTCCCTATCTCCCCGGTTCTTCGATCAAGGGGATGATCCGGGCGTGGGCGGAAGAATGGCAGAACATGAGCCGCGATGAGATCGACCGCCTCTTCGGCCCCAAAGATAGCAGGAATGCGGGTTCGGTGATCGTGCTCGATGCGCTCCCGACACGACGCGTGAAACTGCAGCTGGAGGTGATGACTCCTCACTACAGGGAGTATTATACGAGGGATGAACCTCCTGCAGATTGGCACAGCCCCGTACCCATCCCCTTCCTGGCAGTGAAAGAAGGGCAGGAGTTCCTCTTCGGGCTTCTTCCGAGGGGCGAGAGCAGGGATGATTGCCGGAAGATGGCGGAATATTTGACGCATGCGCTGAAGGATATCGGTGCAGGCGCGAAGACCGCCGTAGGATATGGGCGGTTCCATCCCAAAACCCCGTCTACGAAGGGGAGGGAATGGCTGGAATCCCTCTCGCAGAAGCAGGCGACCACTCCTGAGGAACTGGTTAAAAACAGTCCGAACTACCTCTTCGATAGCTGGACCGCCATCGGGGACAATGAGCTGAAGATTGCCGTGCATGCAGAGATAAAGCGGATCTATGAAGACCTCGGTATATGGGACAATCCACCCACAAAAACACAGAGAAAGGTCGTTCAGGAATACAGAGAGTGGGTGCCGAGATGAAGATCCTTGTCAACCTCATCAGTCAGCAGCATGTACCGAACCTCCTTGTGGTGCATGCAATCAAGCCGGACCGGCTCGTACTGGTCACGACGAAAGCGAAGGAGAAGAATATGGACTATCTCCTCAATGCTCTAGAGACCGGTGGGCTGGATTATAAGAAACGGCACAAACAACTAGTGATCGAGAGAGAGAACAATGCCCGGGAGGTCCGTGAAGGTCTCGAAAGGCTCTATCAGTCGAAGCCGAACGAAGAGTGGATCGTGCACATCAGCGGGGGCACCAAGCCGATGAGCATAGGCGCCTACGAATTTGCGAGGAATCACGGCTTGAGGGCATGGTATGTGTCCGAATGGGACCAGACGATGGCGCTCGATCTCCTGTCAGAGTCGACTCTGTCTCTGGATCATCGCATGAGTGCCAGGGAATTCCTCCAGGGCTACGGATTCGATATAACGAACGGAGGTGTGAAGGAAACGCCGGAGAAGTGGGATCTGGCACTTTACCTGGCCAGTAACTGCCATAACCCCTCCGTACAGAATGTGCTCTCTACGTTGCAGAAGTTGAAGAATGATAAAAAACCTATCGAACTCGACCAACTCTCGAAAGATCTGGATGTCCCCGGCGACCTGCGAACAAGAATGGAGGTGATGTCCAACGTGGAGAGGAAGGGAACGAGAGTCGGTGGAAAGCTGTCGAATAAGGATGTGGAGTTTCTCACCGGTGGCTGGCTCGAATACTTCGTGTTTCAGCTTCTGAAGGCATACGAAGGGAAGGGCATCTGGGATCTCAACTTCCGGATGCATTTGAAAGAAGGAGGGGATACACCGAATAGCATAAACGAATGGGACGTGACGTTCATGCGAGACCAGATGCTCTGTATCGTCGAGTGCAAGACGGGAGAGCAGGAGCATGACCCCAAAGGGAATGATACGCTCTACAAGATCGAGGCTACGAAGTCCCAACTGAGTGCGATCCGGGTATCTACTTTCCTCTGTACAACGTCAAACAATATTCTGGAGACAGAATCTGCAATCAGGAAACATATCAAGAGACGAGCCGAACTCTATAAGTGTGATATCGTGCCCAGGAACGCGATCATGGAATGGGCGACCTGTTGCCTCCAGAGAGATGCTGAGAAGCTGGACAGGTCCATTCGGGAGACGTTCAGAATCCGCGGAGGCAATGGTTCGTGAACCATGTCATCTATGATATTGGCGTCAGAGAGATTATCAAACCCGATGAACCATTGCCTCCCCGACCGAAGATCCCTCGCGGAGCCCTGGTCATCCTCACAGGGCGCGCCCCCATATGGCGGTACGGGATGGCCCTGCACAAACTGCATGGTTCTCCGGCGGGGGCGATAGCGGTATATGATCCCCGATTGGGGGCTGTTGTGGTGGTCAGTCATTGTGATGCGTGGACCGTCGGACAGGTGGTGGACGTCGCTCTCGCTGCAGACGAATAACCCGAACTCGTCATGCGGTCAAGAGCGCCCATTCCGACCCTGTTTCATCCAGGGATTCCGCACTATCCTGGGGGCATCGCCGATTACGGCACCGCTCACCGTCCGGTTCACGGATACGTCCACGGGCAACCCGATCTCGTGGGCCTGGGACTTCGGCGATGGCAATGCTTCACCGGACCAGCATCCCGGGCATACTTGTGGATCGAATGGACCCTATACAACCATGCTCACCGTCAGCGGGAGCGGAGGCGGAATGGATACGGCATCCCGCACGATAGAGGTGATGGCACCCTCAACATAGGAATGACAACGCCATCTTGAACACTGGATGAATTTATTTCACGCTACTGAGCGATGTACCTCTGCTCCCGAATGGCACCACGCTTGCCCACGTGCCCATGGGATCCCATGGTTTGCCCAGACGGCGGGCAAGAGAGCGGAGCCCGTTCTATGTCAGGTTTTGCAATTCCTTCATGTATCACCAACTTCAGATCACGCTTGCCCACATTTTCAGAATCGTAAGACGCTGCAGCACCACCATTCTCCTCTTCTCCCCCCTTATGGTCCGGGAAATCCGGGCAAGAGTCGATCCGACCCCCCCGGAACTCGTTGCACCATTCACAAAATCGGGATTGGGCTCGCCAGCAGCCGCATCGTCTCTTGCCCGCGACGCTTGCCCACCGACCCCAACAGTGGGCAACGTGGGCAACGGTCCCGCACTGCCCGACCGACCCCGGGACTTCACGTCCCTTCTCCCCATGTCTGTTGCATACGGTCCTGCAGCCGTACGGTTTGCCGCCCAGGCGACACGGGATACCCGTATCGAGTACACTGCAGCATCGAACCACCCCCCCCAAAAATCCCGTTCGGTGGTGCTCGCATTCGTTCATACCCCCGGAGAGCGGCGGAATGTGCAGTAACTGTCAGGAATGAGGGAACGCTTCCGCATGGGGTAATCCATGGTTATTACGTGGGAAGAGCATGCAGATACATATATGCCGAATCGGTTCACTGTCATCATCGAGAAAGATGAGGACGATTTTTGCGTTGCGGCGGTTCCTGCACTCCCCGGCTGCCATACACAGGCAAAAAGCCTTGATGAACTGCTGATCCGGATCCGCGAGGCGATCGAACTCTATCTGGATGTCGATATCGATCTCCCGGAACCGGGTCGCTTCGTCGGGGTGCAGGTTATTGAGCTCGAGAGCGGTTAAACCGGGGAGAGTAATGAAAGCGCTTGAGATGCCGGGGTTTGTGGTTGTCCGACAGAAGGGGAGCCATGTCATCCTGAATCATATGGGCGCCTCGCTGTCATCCCCGTTCACGGCGATGAAGAGCTGGGACGTGGAATCCTGCGGGCTATAATGAAAGATGCAAGGATAACCAGGGAAGAGTTCAGGGATATTTTACAGCGAACCTGATCCTTTTTTGGGGATATTTATTGAGCCCTTCCCGCAGAATGATATCCTCGAAGTTTATCCATACGGAGCAGTTCTCGCCGTTCCGATCATGGCTGGGTGGCAGCGACTCGCCATCGCGCGGGCGATCGTGAACATTCCCGACATCCTCTTCGCCGACGAGCCCTGCGCGAACCTGGATACGGAGAACTCGCGAATGGTCCTGGACCTCCTCCGAAAGATCAACCGCGAGCGGGAGCAGACCATCGTGATGGTCTCGCACGAGGACTGTCACACCGCCTACTTCGATCGCGTGGTGCGCCTGAAGGACGGACGACTGGTGAACGGCGCGGCCAGCTGAACCCTGCATGGGGAGGGCAGGAGTGTGAACAGGGATAACCCTGGAATCTGAATCGCTATCGGGCCGGGGATCACGGGCTGCTGTTCGACAGCATCGGGATGTCCCGTGTGCGGCGTCTGGGCTGCCCGGGGCATGCCAGCGGCTCCCTGACCACGATCCCGAGGATTAGGGTGTCATCGCTAACGGTTCATGGGGCCCGAATTGGACGAATGTGTTCCCTGAGGGCAGGAATATCGGCCCGTACGCTCTCCCATGCGATCTCCAGACTCGCGCCGAAGCAGCGGTGGATGAGCCGAGCCCGCATCCGGCTGATCAGCCGCCAGGGCACATCGGGATACTGCTCCTTGAACGCATCCGGAAGATTTTTTGCCGCTTCACCCAGGATCTTGAGGTTCCGGATGACGGCATCCCGGGTCTTTGGGCGACGAACTCTTCGCAGGTCATGCCCGCCGTACGGGAGAGAATGCGGTCGATCGACTCGGCGATATCGTCGCAGCCGGATGTCGGACCGTTCAGGCACACGAGACCTCGCGGATCACACTCTCGCGCAGGAGGGGATTGAGGGTGTCGGGTGTGACCGGGTCGACGGAGGTTCCCGGGTGGTCGGAGAGGAAGCCTTCCCGTTCCATGAAGGGAAGAATCCCACCGGGCGGGAGAACTCGACGAGGACATCGATGTCGCTGGTCTCTTTCTGTTCTCCGCGGGAGACGGATCCGAAAATCCCGATCCGTCTCCCGTGACACCGCGTGCGCAATTCGCCTTTGAGCCCTCGCAGGATGCCGAGCACGTCCTCCCGCGAATGCATACCGGGAATGCCGGCACGGGGGTATTAATGCCTTATCGTTCAGCTGCCAGGCGTCACCCGCGATCCATCGGGAGAGGTCATTCCCATCGATGAGGCGGACAGGAACCGCCGGGATGACCGGGATGCCATCATCTCCAAGTCACCGCGGGCATCGACCACCTCGATTCCGGGCGGCAGAATCGGATCGTACGCGGATTCGCCCGGTACCCGGCATCCGCCCGTCAGGGGATCCTGTTCGATCCGGCGCGGAGATGCCCCGGACGACTTGTCGCTGGACTCCCCCTCGGAGTACAGCAATCGCGGCAGGGGAATAGCCGGCCGATAAAGCGCCTTAAACGGACTTCGGGCATCCACGCTGCGTATGCTGAACGTGTCCTGCGCCGGGGGAGCCGGGCCCGCCTCTTCCCCCTACGGTTTCTTCTTGTAGACGTTCACGCCGACCTTGATCTCTTCCCGCGTCGGCACTGCCTGGTTCCCTTCGGTGGAGGCGATGATGATGGTCTTTCCCGTCGACGACGGTCCGAACTCCTTCGTCAGGTCCACGGTGATCGTCAGGATGTTCCCGTCCACGCGCATCTCGATGTTCTTCACACGCATTCCTCGATCTCTCTATCCAGAAGCAGGAGGATAAGCGTATCGGGAGCCGTTCGGGACGATCCCCCGTGAAGCGGTTCATCGTCCTTATCTGTTCCCGTCTTCCGCCTCTCGACGAGCGATGCCGCCGGATCCCCGGGAGAGCTCGCCAGGCCACCCCGCACGATAGGTATCCGATTCCTCTCCCCGCACCGGAAGAACCGGTCGCCCTCTCGATCCGCTCGCCGCTCTCCGGCAGGGGATCCCGAGAGATGCGGGGGTTTTCGGGAGATCCCGGAAGGAGCCCGAAGATGGCTCGGCAGTTCTCCATGCAGGCATCTCCAGTCCTGTCCCGCCTCCCGGACCGCTCAAGAAAATGCCCCGATGAGGGTCCTGGTGGCACCCCCGGGGGCCCCTGCAAACAGCCCTCACATCGGCTCTTCTGCCGATCCGGGCCCAGATACAAAAAATGACGAATTTCCGAACGTATTGCGAGGGCTATAAAAGGGCATTGCAGCCCCTCAAACAGCATGGGACGATGGACCATCCCCGCTCCGGATCGGCCCTGAGATCGCGGCAGCGGGGCTCCGAAATCGGGGCCGTATTCTGACCCATTTTCGGTATACAGGTCGAAATTGCGCCATTCTATCCGTCCGCCATCCGCAGTACGGGCAACTCCCACCCGCCGTTGCCGCGATATCCCGCTCGAAGTATCCCGTCGATCCCGCCCCGGCGCCCCGTGTCCGGATTCGCGGTGGGGGCCGTCCGCGTATCCCCGCGCCTCCATCGCAGGAGGTTTGCAGAAGCTGCAGAGTCGCGCCGCTGCCGGGCTACGAAGCCCTCGCCGGGTTCCAGAGCCCCACCGCGCCCCGCACCACCCGCTCGCCGCAGAGCGCCGCGGTCCCGAACGCCGGCGGAAACCAGAGCGGGATGCCGAACAGGCTGGGATTGGCATATCGCCACACCCCGGCGGAGACGAAGACGAGTTCGGCCGCCGTTCCCAGCACTGCGACGATCGCGAATACGGAGAGGTCGTACCGGTCGTGCCAGAGGGCGAGGGCGGCGGCCCCGAGCAGCAGCGAGAGCGCGAGAAGGATGGCGTTGTCCCTCCAGAAGAGCACGATACTGGCAGCGAGCAGGGAGAACGCGGCGAAGGCTCTGCCGAGCTCGCGTCCCGGGCGGGCGGTGTACCCCATGGCAGGTATCCCCGGCACCGTTCGCCGCGAAACCACAACAACTTTACCATCGACCGCACAGTGAGCGATCAGGAAGTGTGCCGTGTCTGCCACCGCCCGGACCCTTCGCGCCTGGTTCGCCCTCTCCCGCCCCCCGTTCCACGCGGTGGGCGTGCTCCCCTACGTGCTCGGGGCGGTCGCGGCCCGGGAGATCGCGGGGGTCTTCCGCCCCGACACGTTCGCGATGGGCACGCTCGCCGTCGTGCTCGTGATGCTCGCCGCCTACTACGCCGGCGAGTACTGGGACGTCGCGGAGGACGCCCTCTCCGCTCGGGACGGGGCCCGCCCGTTCTCCGGGGGCTCCCAGGTCGTGCAGCGCGGCCTCCTTCCCCGCCGCGCGCCGCTCGCCGCCGCCCTGGCCAGCGTGCTGCTCGCCCTGGGGGTGAGCCTGATCCTGGCGTTCGGCTGCCGCACCGGCTCCTGGACCGTCCCCTTCGCCATCCTCGGTCTCGTCGGGGGTTTCTTCTACTCCGCCCCGCCGCTGCGCTGGATCGCGCGGGGCTGGGGGGAGGTCTGGATCGCCCTCTGCTACGGCTGGCTGACCGTGGCCTTCGGATATTACCTCCAGGGCGGGGCCATGCCGCCGTTCGTCGGCTGGATGACGGTCCCCATCGGGCTGACCATCTTCAACGTGATCCTGCTCAACGAGTTCCCGGACTATCCGGCCGACCGGGCGGCGGGGAAGGCAAACCTGGCGGTGCGGATGGGGCGGAAGAGGGCGTCGCGCCTCTACGGGCTCGTCAGTCTGTCGGGCGTGATGGCGGTGCTCCTCTCCATCCGCCAGGGAGCGCCCCGCGAGGCGCTGTACATCCACCTCCCCGTCCTCCTCCTCTCGCTGATCCTGGCCGTGCAGGTGCTGCGGGGGCGCTGGCAGGAGCGGGCGGCTCTCGACCGCCTCTGCGCCGGGACCATCGCGGTGAACCTGGGCACGACCGCAGCCTACATCCTGGGATTCTGGGCGGTGGGCCTGCATGGATGAGTGGAGGGCGGAGTGGGGGGAGCGTCCCCGGCGGCAGGTGCTGCCCCTCTGGTGGCCGCCGGGGCTGATCCTGCGGCAGGTGGGAGCCGCGCTGCTGGCGGGCGCGCTCGCCCGCTGGAGGAGGCTGCCGCACTGGATGGCGTGTTACGGGCTGCGGTGCCTCCCCGGGGCCGCCGGCTCCCGGGGCATGGGCTGCATCGGGTTTCCCTCCCACCCGGTCTGGGAGATGACCGCCGCCTGCAACCTCCGCTGCGTCCACTGCCACCTCTCGGCGGGAAGGCGGGCGGGCGGCGAGCTGACGACGGACGAGGGAAAACGCCTCCTCCGCGACCTGGCCGGGGTGCCGGAGTTCCGCATGATGGCCTTCACGGGCGGGGAGCCGCTGCTCCGCCCCGACCTCTTCGAGCTCCTGGCCTATGCCCGGGCCCTCGGGTTCGCGAACACCCTGGCGACCAACGCCACCCTGGTGGACGACGCCGTCGCCCGCCGCCTGCGGCGGAACGGCGTGGCGATCGCGGCGGTGAGCCTGGACGGGCCCGACGCGGCGACCCACGACCGCGTGCGGGGGGTGCCCGGCTCCTTCGAGGCCGCCGTGCGGGGCATGCGGGCGCTGCGGGAGGCGGGGATCCTGCTGCACATCAACATCACGGCGATGGAGTACAACATGGGGCAGATGGACCGCCTGATGGCGCTCGTCGACGAACTGGGGGCGGCGATCCTGCTGATGTACCAGCTGGTCCCCGTGGGAAGGGGGCAGGAGATCCGCAGCGCTGCGCTCGACCTCGGCGCCAACGAACGGCTGATCCGCTGCATGGCCCGGGCGCAGGCGTCTTCGGGGGCGATCCTGGAACCGGTCGCCGGCCCCCAGTACTGGCCCTTCCTGCTGGAGCGGGGCGGGATCCGCGGCGGACTCCCCCTGCGGTTCGCCGAGACGGTCTTCCACGGCTGCTCGGCGGGGCGGGGGTTCGTCTACATCAAGCCGGACGGCGAGGTCTGGCCCTGCCCCTTCCTGGAGGCGAGCTGCGGCAACGTGCGCACGACCCCGTTCCCCGAGATCTGGGCGGACGCTCCCGTCTTCCGTGACCTCCGCGAACGCGAGACGCTGCTTTCCGGGCGCTGCGGGGAGTGCCGCTACCGCACGCTCTGCGGCGGGTGCCGCGGGAGAGTGCACGCGCTCACGGGGGACTACCTGGCCGAAGACCCTTCCTGCTTCATCCGCGGCGGGGTGCCCCGGGGCTGAGAATCCCCGCCCTGCCGGAGAGGGTGAGAGCGGGATCGCAGGGCGAGGGGTCGACCCCGGCAGCCTTCTCTCTTCTCGAAAAGGAGATGCGGGCAGGCGATACGCCTTCCCGATCGCCAGGATCCCCTCCGCCATGACCCGATCCATCACCTTGGACCTCGGGACGCCCGGACGGCCTGTTCTCCAGTCCCCCAATGGATGCCAGATGACCTCTATCTCCAGAGGCGGGGGAGGAGCCTTCCTGTGTGGTGCATGTAGACGCGGTAGTCCTCGCCGAACTCCTCGAGCAGCATCTCCTCCTCGCGCCCGACCCGCACCAGGTAGAGGGGGAGGAACGTCAGGAACATGGCAGGTCCTGCGATCCAGTTCTGGAGGAGGAGGGGCTGGGCTATCGCCCACAGCCAGTGGGCGGCGTACATGGGGTGGCGGATGTACCGGTAGACACCCCGGGTGACAAGTCTGTGGTGTTCTACAAGGAGGAGGACCGGCGTCCAGCAGGCCCCGAGATCGGCATGCGACCTCCACAGGAGGATCAGGGCGGCGGCAAAGATTGCCGCGCCCGTCCCCCCGCTCCAGCCGGGCAGGGAGTAATCCGCAAAATCCAGCCAGGGCGTGAGGATGTAGAGGAGCGGGATGAGGACCATGCCGAGCAGCGGGAGGTTCAGGAGGGCTCTGTCCAGCCGGGTCTCGCGGCGGACGGCGATGCGCCTCTTTCTGGCCCGCCGCGTGTAGTAGATCCGGATCGCGGATCCCGCGATCAGGCCGATCAGGTAAACGGCCTGAAGAGCGCGGTCAGCCATGCATCAACTCCGGCAGACAGTATATCGCCTCCCGCGTATAAGCCTTGCAGCAACCGCATTCCACGGAGTCTCGTCCTCGAAGCGGCCGTTCGGAGGGCGAGTCCGGGTGCCGGCAGGACGGGCGCCAGCGCAGAAGGCGTTCGGTATGTGCCCATGCCAGCCAGTGCGGGAAGGACGGCATGACCGTCCCCTTGCGTGCATGGCAGCGGCTGCTGCGAGGGACACCCAAGTCCGAATCCTCTCCTTTGCCATCCTGACTGTTTAAATCCCGGGATGCATGCGCACCTGTCCAGCCCCGCTGTGCCCATTCAGAAACGTGCCGGCAAGCAGCCGGCAGAGATGATTGCTCCTGGCAAGATGCAGATCCGTATCCGCCATGATGCGCTCCCGCTCGATGCCCGGGAGATCCCGCACCCAGTCCTCGATGAGAGCTTCCGTCAGTTCCAGGTGAAACTGCAGACCGATCGCGCTCCCGATGGAGAACGCCTGGTTCTGCACCTGTTCGCCGCTGCAGAGGAGGGTGCCGCCGGGCGGCACCTCGAACGTCTCTCCGTGCAGCTGGAATACCTTGAATTTCCCGGGAAAGCCCGGGAATGCCCCCTCGCTCGCCTTCCTCACCGTGCGCCATCCGATCTCCTCCCTGCACCCGAAGACCCGGCCGCCCAGCGCCGAGGCGATGAGCTGGGCCCCGAGGCAGATTCCGAGCACCGGACTCCCTTTCGCAATGGCACTACGGATGCATGCCTTCTCCTCTGCGAGGTACGGGTACTCCCGCTCGTCGTTCACGCTCATCGGGCCGCCCATGAAGAGGAGGTGCGTGGCGTCGAGCGGGGGCACCTCTCCGCTCTCGTAGAGCCGGATGTACTCAAAGGGGACCCCCTTCTCCTGGAGCAGTGCATCGAAGATGCCGCCCGGCTCGTTCTCTGCATGCTGGAAGATGGCGACGTGCATGGCAGAACAACTCCGTAGCTTGTACGAGGCGTGCGAGGCTTAAATGTAGCCAAACTATCCGCTCTGAAGAAA
Source organism: Methanomicrobiales archaeon (assembly GCA_030019205.1). NCBI lineage: Archaea > Methanobacteriati > Methanobacteriota > Methanomicrobia > Methanomicrobiales > Methanomicrobiales archaeon. Next base: position 108,731 of record JASEFH010000005.1, on the reverse strand, counting down.
AGCCCTCCGGCGCATTTATACCCGTTCCACAGATATTCTATCGATGATCCGGTTCTCCCCTCCCCGTGGCCCGTTCCGGGCCTCCCCCTCCCCTCCCCGAGGGGGGAGGGGAATAGTGCGATAGGCCTGTGTGGGATTGCGAATACCGATGGAAGCCTCTCTATCGTACGAAAGTGTGAGAGGGGTCTCGCCCCCTCCCCTGAGAACGCCAGAAAGCCGTCAACCTCGATCAGGATCTCGACAGAGCCAGATTATCCACCCTCTATCGGGCACGTGCACATTACAGGTATGGATAGGGATGCTCGCGGATAAGGTGGACCAAGAGGTGTCCTTTCCTTCATCTTCTGTCAATAGGAGGGGCGGTTTCTCCATCGAGCGTCCAGCCTTTACTTTTGAAGAAAAAATTATCGGCACGGCCCTGGATTCCGTGAGCCCGATTCCAGCGCAGTCCAACGATAGCGGCCCGGATCGAACCGATCGCCATGAGGAGCGATTTTCAAAGGGGAATTCAACGCGCAGCACATTCGCCTGATAAATCCGGATCATCAGGGAGATCGCTGTTCGAGGCGTCGGATTCTCCAAGAAGCCAGCGCCAGGTGCTCTGGTGCCGGATGCCCGGTATCGGGGCCGCCCCCACGCCTCCGGAGGCGGTGAGAATGAGAGCGTCAATTTTCCCGAACTCTTTCATCGCAGCGGCAAGCCCCTGTATCTCTCTCTCTTTCGTCTTCACGGCATCCAGCGTCCACGCCACCTGGACGAGCAGTCGGGGCCTCGCATCGCTGACGACGGCGAAATCGACTTCTTTTCCCTCGCCCTTCCAGTAGAACACATTTTCAGGACCGTACCTTCGGAAGAGCTCCATGGCAACGGCATTCTCCGCCATCCTCCCCGCATTCTCCGAGAAACGCAGGGCGGCGGCGTTGGCAAGGCCCGTATCGACACAGTACGCCTTTCTCGGATACTGCATCCGTTCCTTTGCCTTGTACGAGAAGATGGGCACGAACACGAAGAGGAGGCTCTCCGGGAAGTATGCCAGAAATCCGTTCACAGTCGTGGGAGAGAGCGCCGTGCCGGCGGCCCTGAGGGCCCGGGAGAGCTCCTGCACGCTTACCGGTGCGGGGATGCTCTGGAATTGGAGGACTGCCGCGGCTTTCAGCGCCTGGATGCGCCGCAGCCCGTACCGGGCGCCAATATCCCTCGTTACGATGGAATCGAAGAGGTCTTTTAAGAACTCCCTGCGCATCTGCAGCCGATCCGTACAGACCGCCGTCGGGAATCCCCCGAATTCCAGGTACTCGGAGAAGCGCTGCGTCAGTTCCTTCTCCCGGATGTCGAGGTTCTCGATCCTGACCTGTCTGAACGTCAGGAACTCCCGGAAACTGAGTGGATAGACCCTCACCTCGATGTACCGCCCGGTCAGCACGGTGGCCAGCTCCTGCTGCACGATCCTGGACGACGATCCCGTGACCACGATCTTCGCAGGCTCCGATCGCTCGAGCATCATTCGCACCCACTTCTCCCAGCCAGGGATGTTCTGGACCTCATCCAGGACGATGTAGCAGGGGTCCCCCGGGTTGAGGTAGTGACGGTACGTCTCATAAAGATCGTCCAGGAGCCGAACGGAGAGGGCAGGCTGCAGGAACGGCTCCTCGAGGTTGACGTAGAGCGTCTGCTCCCGCGACGATCCCGAAGCCACCAATGCCGAGAGAAGTTGCCGGCAGATGAAGGTCTTTCCGGCTCGCCGGACCCCCGGTGACGCATGTGATGATGCCAGGCACGGCGAGTGTCCCACGGATCGTGTCTACGTAGGCGTCACGGGGGATGCCCGTTGCCACGTCCCCTCTCCATAGATTGTACGGACCGACGATCTCGAGATACCCGGGACGTATCATACGGTCTAGTCCACAGGTTACAGATAGAAATCATACACCAAGGTGTATAAAACAGGGATCCGTTCTCGTCCACGACCTTCCATCCCGCCGCCCGGTCCCCATGGGAAGGAAGCCCGCGTACCTGGGCGGGGGTATTCTCTCCCCTTCGGGCAGGGATTCTTATAGGTTCCCGCTGAGGGTACCTGCATGCAGATGCGGATCGGAGGCCAGGAGCTGGCCTCATCCAGCGGGGCCTGGATCCCGGTCGTCAATCCCGCAACCGGCGAAGCGGTGGACCGGGTGCCCCAGGGGACGGAAGAGGACGTGGATGCCGCGGTGGACGCCGCGGAAGAGGCATTTCCGGGCTGGTCCGCGCGGACCGTCCGCGAGCGGGGGAAGGTGCTCCTGCGGGCGGCTGCGATGATCCGGGAAGAGCACAAAGACCTCGCCCGCCTGCTCACCCGCGAGCAGGGGAAACCGATCGGCGAATCCGTCGACGAGCTACGCGGCCTGGCCAACATCCTGGAGTTCTACGGCGGCATCTCCGCAGCCGTGCACGGCGACCTGCTGCATCTCGGGGGATCGAGCGACGCGGTGGTGATTCACGAGCCGATCGGGATCTGCGGGGCGATCATCCCCTGGAACATGCCCGCGATCATCATGGGCTGGAAGGTCGCGCCGGCGCTCCTCGCCGGGAACGCGATGATCTTCAAGCCCGCCTCCGAGGCGCCGCTCACCGTGCTCCGTCTGGCGGCGATCCTGGAGCGGGGCGGTCTCCCCCCCGGCGTGCTGAACGTCGTGACGGGGAGGGGCGGCGTGGTCGGGGAGGCGATCGTCCGCCACCCCGCGATCCGCCGCATCTCGTTCACCGGGGATACCGCCACGGGACACCGCATCCGCGAGCTCGCCGCATCGAGCCTGAAGGAGGTCTCCCTGGAGCTCGGCGGCTCCGACCCGATGGTTGTCTGGCGGGACGCCGACCTGGACGCCGCCGTGGCCGGCGCCGTCCGCGGCCGCTTCTACAACGCCGGGCAGACCTGCACCGCGGTGAAGCGCCTCTACCTCCACGAAGAGATCGCCGGTGCGTTCGTGAAGAAGCTGCAGGCGCGTGTGGAGGGGCTGACGGTGGGCAGCGGGCTCGACCCCTCCGTCGACATGGGCCCGCTCGTCAGCATGGCGCAGCGGGAGCGGGTGAGCCGGGCCGTGGAGGAGGTGCGGGAGAGCAGGAAGGGCGCGATCCTCGCCGGCGGGCGGGCGCCGCCCGGGGCGGAGTACGACGCCGGCTCCTTCTACCTGCCGACCCTCATCCGGGACCCCCCGCCCGGCTCCGCCGTGCTGGAGGACGAGATCTTCGGGCCCGTCCTGCCCGTCATGGCGGTGGCGGACCTAGACGACGCGCTCGAGCAGGCGAACGGCACCCGCTACGGCCTCGGGGCGTCGGTCTGGACGCGGGACCTGCATGTGGCCCGGGAGTTCTTCTCGCAGGTGCAGGCCGGCATCGTCTGGGTGAACCGCCACCTGACCGTGCTGCCCGAAGTCCCGTTTGGCGGCGTGAAGGAGAGCGGCACCGGGCGGGAGAACGGCATCCAGGCCTATTTCAACTGGACGCGCACAAAGAGCGTCTTCGTCGACTGGTAAACACCAGAGGGCGTGAAATTTCTCCAGCTTCGCGACGAGGCGTCCCCGTAACCTTCACCCAGGAGCGCCGCTCTCTCGGGGCAGCATGTGGACAATATCTGCCCGGAAGGATACCCAGGCCTCCATGTCCGTGTCGAGTTCACGCGCCGCCGCCGAGCGGGCGGTCAGCAGCACGGTGAGGGGAAATCCCCCGCAATTCACCTCCACGCGAACGTAAGGGGCGATCGATTCAATGCGGGTGATGGTGCAGGAGAAGACGTTCATATCAGAACCGCCAGCTGGCTCCTGACGCCGGACATCGATGTCCTCGCCCCGTATGAGGATATCGACCTCCGTTGCCCCGGCAGGCAGAGTCGATGTGGATAGGATCCTCTGCCCTTCCACCTCCACCACGGTGTGACTCCCGTCCCTCGAAAGAATGGGGCCGGAGAGGATGTTTTCTATCCCCACGAATCTGGCAATCGCACGGGACTTCGGTGTCTGGAAGATCTCCTGGGGGGAGCCGGTCTGTACGAGAGTTCCGCCGATCATCACGCCGATTCGGTTGGACAGGCGCTGCCCCTGGAGCATGTCGTGAGTGTTCATCACCACCGTCATCCCGTCCTCCCGGTTCAGGCGGCGCACGATCTTCTCGATAGTGGCCGTGGAGGTCGGGTCGAGGTTGGCCGTGGGTTCATCCAGGAAGAGGATCTCCGGTTGGGTGACGAGAACCCTTGATAACGCCACCCGCTGCTGCTCGCCCCCGGATAGATCCCGGGCCCGGCTCTTGATGTACTGCGAAAGTCCGACAGAATCCAGCGCCGCCTTCACCCTCCGTTCGATCTCCGCCCTGTTCAGCCTGCGGTACTGCAGGCCCAGGGCAATGTTCTGGTAGACGTTCGTGTTGAACACGATCGGCTTCTGGAAGAGCATGCCCATCCGCCGGCGCAGCTCCAGCCAGCGATGCTCTTCCTCCCGAGTATTCACCCCGAACACCCTGAGATCCCCGGAGGTCGGGGGCTCGATCAGGTCGAGGATGCGCAGGAGGGTGCTCTTCCCCGATCCGCTCGGGCCGATGATCCCGAGAATCTCTCCCTTCCGAACGGTGAGGTTGACGCCCTTCAGTATATTTTGTTCGCCGTAGACCTTGGAGATCTCCCGTGCGGTGATCAGTTCGTTCATCGCTGTTGCACCAGGTTCAGGACCAGGTTCACGATCAGGGCCACGCCCAGGAGGATGATCCCGAGCGCGATCGACAGGGTGAAGTTCCCCATCGAGGTATTGAGGGCGATCGCCGTGGTGAGCACGCGGGTGAACCCGCGGATGTTGCCGCCGACCAGCAGCACGGTCCCCACTTCCGCGATGGCCCGCCCAAACCCGATCAGGACGGCGGTGAAGATTGCAAACCGAGCCTCACGCAAAATCGTGAGGATTGATTGGTACAGGCTTGCTCCCATGGAGATGATGGTGTAGCGCATTTCCCGCTCGATATTGCTCATGGCAGCGACGGTGAGGCCGGTGATCAGGGGAATTATCAGGAGCGTCTGGGCCACGATCATTCCACCGGGCGTGAAGAGGAGACCCAGGAAACCGAACGGACCGGTTCTCGAGAGGAGGAGGAAGGCGACGAGTCCGATGATCACCGTGGGCATCGCATACAATGTCTGGAGAGTGTTGATCACGGCCCTTTTTCCCCGGAACTCACGGAAGTAGATGAGCGCCCCGAGCGGGAGGGCGATTAAGGAAGCAAAGAAGGTGGCGGTGAGGGAGACGTAGAGCGACCGGATCGTGATCTCGATCACCGTCGGATCGAGGGTCACGATCAGCCGGATGGCTTCGACGATCCCCTCAATGATCTCGTTCTCGGTGACCTGCAGCAGCATCACCCGCTCCCCCCGCACACAGCCTATCCCTCCCCATCCCACCCGTACACGCGATCAGGAGACCGACCCGGAGCAGGTGCAGTTGAACTGCTGGCACTCCGGCTCGTAGAGTGGCGTGAATAACGACTGGTTGAACTCCGCCTGGCCGAATTCGCCGACCAGCTGCTTGCCCTCGTCCGAGATGAGCCAGTTGATGAAGCCGTTCGCTGCCTCGACGTTCGCATCCGGGCACTGCTCCGGGTTGACCGCCATCACGCTGTAGCGGTTCAGGAGCTCCGGCCCCTGTCCCACGAGCGTCACCAGATCCAGATTCCGCTGGAGCGAGAGATACGTCCCCTCGTCCGAGAGCGTGTAGCCGTTCCGCTCGTTGGCCTGGACCAGTGTCTCGCCCATGCCCTGGCCGGTCTCGAAGTACCAGTTCGATCCCTGGATATCGGTGGCGTAGTTGTAGCCGGCCGCTTCCCAGAGCAGTCGCTCGGCCGTATGCGTGCCGGAGTTGTCACCGCGGGAGACGAAGGCGACGCCCGGAGTTCCGTTCTCGCCCGCCTCGAAGATCGCCTGGAACGCCTCTACCGGCTCCGTCCCGTTGATCCCCGCCGGATCGTTCTCGGGCCCGACGATGATGAAGTAGTTGTAGGCGAAGCAGCGGTGGTTGATGCCGAAGCCATCGGCGATGAACTGCTCCTCCAGCGACGGCGCGTGCACGAGCACCAGGTCGACGTCGCAGCGCCGGGCGGTCTCCAGGGACTGGCCCGTGCCCTGGGCGATGATCTGCATGTCGACACCCGTCATGCCCTCGTAGGTTTCCTCAATCTCGGCGAGGAGACCTGTGGCATCCAGGCTCGTCGTGGTCGCGATCCGCAGGACGCCCCCGGGGCCGGCCGTCGGCGTCGGGGTTGCGTTATCGACGTTCGTGAGATCTTCAACGGTGCAGCCCGCACTGAAGGCGAGGAGGACCGCTATCAGAGCGATCCCGGCAGTTGAAATCAGGTTTCTGTGTCTCATAACGATTCATCGAGAGAATCGCGATTCTATTAATACGTTTCCTCCAGCACGTCAACCAGATTTCTTTAACAAACACGGAATTCCTGCATTTACGTGGTCTAATTCGGATAGAAAGATATCCCGCACCTATCGGGAATTTTACGTCAATTCTCTCCATCCGGCCCTGATCCGTCAACGCCATGTCCAAACGGGTCTGAGCGTTGCGGATCAGCTCCATGGAGGTTTAAAAGATGTCGGCAGCACCCGCCCGTGCGAGGTCGTGGACAGGTATCGAGCTGCTATCTCCCACCGGTCCTGATGGCGATCGAGCAGGGGGTCCTTATTGCCGTTTCTTCGTTATGTACGTGATTCCATAGGCCAGGATCAGCCCGGCGATGAACGCCACGGTGATCCCCAGGATCAGTGCGAGCACCGCGATGGTCACGGTGACGAGAAGCGACTCCGTCTTCCGGCCGTGCCGACCGAGCTCCAGGGCGACGAAGATGAGCAGGGCGCCGAATACCCCAACGGGGATGATCGCCACTGCTTCCGGACTTGAGAAGAGGAGGGCGAAGAGGAGGATCAGCCCCGCATAGATGTTGGCGCCCCCCGTACGTGCACCGAAGCGGTACTGGGCGGCGAGACCTCCGGCCCCGTGGCACATCGGGAATCCGCCCAGTGGCGCAGAGACGATGTTCATCAGGCCGATCGTCCTCGAGAGGCGATCCGGCTCCACATTGCGGCGAAAGAGATCGCTCGCCAGGAGGGCGGTGGCCAGGATTGAATTCACGATGGTAAGGGGGATCTGGGGGACCGCGAGATCCCACAGGCCGCTCGTGAGATCCGCCAGGGTCGGGAGGACAAGCCCCGGGAAGAGGTCGAACCGGAACTCCGGCAGCCCGTGGATGTAGATCCCCGCCGCCACCCCGAGGAGAACGACGATCAGCGCCGAGACGTCGGGCACTCCCGTGCGGCGGGACAGCAGGAAGAATGTGGCAACGATCCCGAGCGCGATCAGGAAGAAGAGGGGATCTGCCCCGATGAATCCCAGAGAGGTGCGAAGCAGCAGCAGGGCGAGTCCGAGCTGGATCCCGCGGACGACCGCATCGGGGATTAATTCACGGAGCGCCCCCATTACCCGGAAGTATCCCAGCGCATAGAAGAGGACCCCGAGCAGGATGCCGGATGCGGCCACGACTCTGGCGCCGACCCCCTCGGCGATCACGACCACCCCGATCGCCTTCATCGGCTCGATCGGGATGGGCAGGCGGTAGTACCAGCCGGTAAGGATGAACCAGATGCCGAAGAAGAGGAATACGGGTGCAAGCGGGATGTCCGTGACCGCCGCCACCCCGAAGACGATGGGGAGGATCGTGCCGAAGTCGCCGACCGAGCCTGCCAGCTCGCTCAGGTTGAAGCGGATCGGTAGATCGTCCCCATCGGGGTCCTTGGAACGCACGCGGTCTCCCACGCACTAGTCTGCTCTCTTTAAACCTATATACCTCTTCTTACATCGAGCCGAAGTAAAACAGGCTGCCTTAACCGTATGCCATCCGTGGCGGATGGTAGGTTCTCACTTTGAATCCTGCCAAAGAACGTGCAGCGGCGATCCTGCATCTCTGCATCGATAAGAAAAAGAGCGGGGATTACGCTTCCTTCATCTTGCCCCGCTCTTCCTCCGGTATCGGCTCCAGGTAGACGATCTCCGCCCCCACGTCCTTGGCGATATTCTCGAGTTCGGTCTTTCGGAAGTGCGCTGCCTCAATCTTCAAGTGCGATTCGCGGGCACCTTCTTCGCTCGTCACCGCGACCACGCGGAAGCGGGGCTCCTTGACGCCGGTTCCGATCTTAATCCTCTCTCGCGCATAGATCTTCATCGGTCTCACATCCATTGCACGATAGCACACAATACACCCAGACATATATATACGTTTATCCTGAAGAATTATCCAGAGTTGATTTGGCCATGGCTGAACGGCATGAAATCGAATCAAAACTCCGCGGCGAGACCCTGGTGCGGAAGGGGCTGATGCGGCGAACCGCTGGAATTCCCCAGATACGGCTAATCCCGGATCTCAACGTTATCAAGATCGGGGGATACGGGATGATGGATTACGGGAAAGAGGTGATCTTTCCCCTTGTCGAGGAGTTCGGGGAGCTCTCCAAGCGCCACAAGATCCTGGTAGTGACCGGCGGCGGCGGGCGGGTACGGCATATCATGGACATCGGGATCGATCTCGGCATGCCCACCGGGGTGCTCGCCGAGCTGGCATCCAAGATCAGCGAGCAGAACGCTATCATGATGCAGATCCTGCTCTCGAAGTACAACGGGGTCCGCATCCATACCTCGGATCTTCTGGAGCTGCCCATGCTCCTCTCGCTCGGGATGCTGCCCGTCATCCATGGTACTCCGCCCTACGGCCTCTACGAGCAGCCGGCGCGGGTGGGGTCGATCCCGCCGCACCGCACCGATACCGGTGCCGTCCTGATCGCCGAGGTGCTCGGGGCGAAGAACTGCATCCTCGCCAAGAACGTGGACGGCCTCTATACAGAGGATCCCCGCGTGAACCCGGACGCCGAGTTCATCCCCGAGATCCGGGCCGAGGAGCTGCTGCAGAGGAACCCGGAGGACGTCGTGCTCGAGCAGAAAGCGATCGAACTCCTCCTCTCCACCAAGCACGTGAAGGAGATCAAGGTGGTGAACGGCCACGTGCCGGGAAACATCACAAAGGCGGTCGAAGGCGAACGGGTGGGCACGATTATCCGGGCCTGACACCTGTCATGAGGACAGGGCTCTTTAATTCGATTAAAATTGAGGAAGATGGGGGGATCCCCCTGATACCCTTCCACCTGTCTGTCCGAGGTCTTCATGACCGCAATCCATGAGGTTTATCCATGGAGGATAGGGAGGTACGGCCCGCCTCCTGTATGGTTGCATGGCGAGCAACCATCAGAGTATAGGCGCCAATATTAATTTAACTTTTCGTATTGGTAAAGTATAATATATTAACAACCGATGCGACCTGCAATCTGGCGAAGCCGATACAGAATTTCACAGTATCACCGCCAATCGGATATCGCTCTGGCGCCCGGAATGCATGTGGAGGGATTTCCAGCCGGAATGTTAATGTATTCACTTTAACCCCAGCAGGAACTGCTATCTGCACCCGCTGCATACGCTATACAAAGCCCTCCTCATCAAGGAGTTACCGCACATGACTGTATACCTCGGCATCGATGATACCGACATTCCTTCGTCACGGGGCACCGGCCGCCTCGCACGCCAGATCGCAGCTACGCTCTCCAGAGACTACACAATTCTTGGTGTGACCCGGCACCAGCTCTACGTCCACCCCTCGATACCCTATACCTCACACAATAGCTCCGCCGTACTGCACTTGGGCGGAGATTTGGCAGATGATTCCTGCGAAGGGATCTTTCAGCAGGCCCGGGAACTGCTGCTGGCCGAATACATCGAGGGGAGCGATCCCGGGCTTGCGGTCGCGCGGGCCGACGCTCTACCCCCGGAAGTTCTGGCCTTCGGGCGGGCGGCCAAGACGCAGGTTCTGACGCAGAAGTCCGCCCTCGAGCTCGCGGATGCATGCGGCGTTCTCCTCGAAGGACTCGCCGGCAGCCGGGACGGCGTCATCGGGGCACTGGCCGGGATCGGGCTGGCTGCATCCCGGAACGACGGGCGGTTCATTGTCCGGCAACGGACCCGAGACCTGCAGGGAACCCAGACCGTTGCGGCCCTCCTGGAGGGCGGGGTCGACCGGGTCATGACCCAGGCCGGGGAGCGGATCTCGGAGGGGGCCGTTCACCTGAAGAAGTTTCCCAAGCCGGCCCTCGTGGACGGTCAGGCGGTGCTCTACGTCGAGCCCTGGAACGGGGGATACCGCGACCTCGTCGTGGGCTAACCCCGTTCTGTCGGGATACCCGAGGCCTGCATTCCCGCAGGGCTCCTATACCTCCCGCTACTCGAGCCAGGGGATCACCCGGGCTGCACGCGGGCTGAAGGATGCCGTGACGCCCGCCCCAGGAGAGAGGGTGGACTCCGCCGCCGGCACCTCGGCGGCGAGGGGGAACCCGCAGTCCAGCCGCACCCGCGTTCGGGAGCCCAGGGGGACGATCTCGCGAATCACACCTTCCAGAGTGTTCGATATACCATTACTGCCCGATGCGGACAGCCGGACGTCCGCCGCTCGGATGCAGACGGCGGCGGCGTCTCCGGGAGAGGTCTCCCGCGCGATCCCCCGCACCTCGATGCCGTCCACATCTACGCTGCACTCCCCCCCGCTACAGGCAAGCACCGTTGATATCAAAATATTCTCGTAGCCCAGGAACCGGGCCACCGCCGGGTTCCCGGGCCAGCCGAAGACGTCGGCGACCGCGCCCGACTGGACCACCCGCCCGTCCATCACGATCGCGGCCCGGTCTGCCAGAGCGAGGGCCTCCTCGCGGGAATGGGTGACGTGGACGATGGTGAGCCCCCGATCGCGGTGGAGCGCCCGCAGGTCCGACATGAGCCGCTCCCGCGTGGGGGGATCCAGGGCGGCGAGAGGCTCGTCGAGGAGCAGGATCTCGGGATCGACGGCGAGCGCCCGGGCGATCGCCACCCGCTGCTGCTCCCCGCCGGAGAGGGAGGCGGGGTATCGCTCCCGAAACGCCGCCAGCCCGAACTGATCGATGAGCCCCTGCACCCGCTGCCGGATCTCCTCTGCAGGAAGGTTCTGCATCCGCAGCCCGAAGGCGATGTTCCTCTCCACCGTCATGTGGGGGAAGAGGGAGTAGTCCTGGTAGACGAGCGCGATGCGGCGTTTCTCCGGCGGGAGGTGAGTCACGTCCCGGTCCCGCACGCGGATCCTTCCCCGCGCCGGGGTGTGAAGGCCGGCGATGCACTCGAGGAGAACCGTCTTGCCAGCACCCGAGGGGCCCAGGATCGCCCAGTACTCCCCGCGCCCCATGCGTAGGTTCACTTCTTTCAACTCGAACCCCACCAGATCTAGAGAGAAGCCCTCAAACTCGATCATGGTACCGCCCGATGTAGCGCGTCATGTGCCGGAGAAGGAAGAAGATGCAGAGCGAGACCACGATCACCATAAAAGCGATGCTCCGGCTCTCGGCGAGCCCGCCGGTGGTGAAACGGTAGTAGATGAGCGTGGAGACGACCAGGGGGTAGTATGCGATCATGACGACGGCGGCGAACTCCCCGGCCGCACGCCCCCAGGCGAGCGCGGAACCGCTGTAGATGTGCCGCAGGGTCAGGGGGAGGGTCACGTGCAGGAACGCTCCGAAGCGCGTGGCCCCGAGCGTCCTCGCGACGTTCTCCAGGTGGAGGGGGACCTTCTCGAACCCCTCCCGCGCGGTGTTGACGTAGTAGGGGGAGGCGACGAAGAGCATCGCCGCCACGATCCCCGGGAAGGCATCCTCGAAGGCCAGCCCCACCTCCTGGAGCGGCGCCCCCAACCAGCCCCGGGACATGAAGAGGATGTAGACCATGAGCCCCGCCACGGTGTGGGGGAGGATGAGGGGCATGTCCACGATGCTCTCCAGGATCCCCTTCCAGCCGCTCTGCCCGCGGGCGAGGAGGTAGGCGAGCGGGGTCCCGAGGACGATCAGGACGGCGACGGCGCAGAACCCCGCGGCGAACGTGATCAGGATCGAGTCCAGGACGCCGCTGTCCGCTGCCACCTCCGTCAGGTGGCGGATGTCCTGAAGCTCCGGCAGCGCGATCGCGGCCAGGGCCAGGACCGTGATCGCGACGAGCAGCCCGCCGACGATCGAGAACGCCAGGGTGCAGCGGTCGATCCGCCCCGTCCGGCGGAAGAGCGGCTCGCCGACCGCCCGCCACCGCAACGGACCCCGCAGATCCCCGAAGCTACTCCCTTTCCGGCGGCGCTCTTCCTGCATCCCTCCCCCCCAGCCTCTGCGGCGTCGCCGCTCCGGCGGACAGCCCATCCAGCCGCTGTGCATCCACCCAGCCGTCCCGGGTGGACGCGCGGTTGTCGAACGCCTTCACGAAGGGCTTGATGTCCAGGAGCGGGGTGGAATCGAGCATGTCTGCCCCCCTGAACTCGATGACGCCGTTCTGGATCTCCACCAGCCGCACCGTGGAGATGCCAATGGGGTTCGGCCGACGGTAGTATCGGACGGCGAAGATGCCCCGACTCTTCGATCCGTCCAGAAACGGCCGCTCCCGCAGGCTGAAGCCATGCGCCCGGTGGAAGTGGTAGATGAGGATGATGTGGGAGAATCCTTCGAGATCCTCCAGCCCCTCCACGTACTCGGGGAATATCTCCGCCCGCCCCGGCACATCGCTGAATGCCGCCTGGATGGGGGTTTCGCTCCCCTTCTGGAACGGTGTGCGGAGGATGCCGATGGGGGTATAACAGATCTGCTCCATTCATCACTCCTCCTGCGCCGCGGCGAGCGGTGCCGGCCAGCCCGGCTTCGCCTCTGCAAACTCCTCGACGACCCGCTGCACGAACGCTTCTGCCAGCTCCCGCTGCGGTGCGTTCTCCGGGATGGTGATTGCATACACAATATGCCGCCCCGTCCGCTCGCTCCCGATCGAGCGGAACCGCTGGAACCCGAGCTGCACTTTTACCGTTCGGTAGAGGGGATCCCGTTCCGGAGAGCCCAGGTCGATCTCCGCCGGCAAGTCCAGCCAGCGGAGCCCGTGCGCCTCGGCGACGCTGCGGTACTCGAAGGCATAGTCGATGCCGCCGGCGTCCAGGAGGGAGAGGAGGTAGATGCTGCCGTCCCGGATGGCCACCTTGCCGTCCGAGGGCTTCAGGATCTCCGGGAGCGCAATCGTGGACACGCCTCCCTCCTCGCTCACGGAGAGCGGCGGATTGAAATGGCTGCCGATGACCTGCTCGAACAGGGCCGGGCCCCCGTAATAGCCCTCCGCCAGCTGGACCACCATCAGCGTGCGATAGCCGGCCGCATCCAGCATCGGGTTGGAGAACCCGACCCGCACGTCCGGACGGGAGAGGATCTCCGCCCAGTTCGTCGGCGTGATCGCATCGGCATACCGGCTGCGATCGGTGTAGGCGATCACCATCTCGTTGGCGGCGAACGGGACGTACCAGTCGGTGTAGTTCTTCCCGCTCCCGTCCATGGGGATGTACATCAAATCCGGTATCAGCGACTCGTCGGCGACCGCCACCACGTCAATCTCGCGGCGGAGGTCGGTCACCTGGCGGATGACCTGGATGCTGCCGTGCCCCTCGATCTGCACGTCCACGCCGGGGTGCCGGGCCTCGAACTCCCTCTCGATCTCCTCGAAGGGCAGGAGCAGGCTTCCGGCGGGCAGCACCCGGAGGACCGTCTCCTCCGGCTCATCGCCGCTGCACCCGGCAGTGCCCACGGCACCCACGATGAGGGCCGCCATCACCAGAAGACAGGCACTCCGCATCGCCCTTCTCCCCTCGGTTACGTTCTGCGGATCTCGATCCGGTCCACCCACTTCACCCAGGCGCTCCCCTCCGTCACGACCCCTGCCTCCCCGGAGACGATCGCGATCCGGGCCGGGCCTCCGTCATCGTAGCTGAGCGGCTTGCCATCCTGCTCGTACATCAGGATCACCCGGAGCGGCGGTGCTGGGATCTCCTTCAGATCCGGATCCAGGGTGATGAATCCCTCCCCCTGCAGCTGGTCGTAGTCGAAGACCCAGAGGTAGCCGTCCGGAGCGGAGACCCAGACCTGATCCCCGGGCTCCACCCCTCCTACCAGCGCGGCCAGGTCCCGCAGGTCCACGCCTCTGCAGACATAAGGCCCGTACTTGATCCCCACCGTCGAGACGGCAAACCCGTGCCCCGTGACGGACGGTAGCTCACGGAGCGCGTCGTAGTCCAGCACCTTCTCGGTCGTGCCGTTCAGCGTGAGCGTCCAGCCCTCCGCCTCGGGCGGGAGCGGGGCGACAGAGGCCGTGCAGCCGCTGGAGAGCGCACATGCCAGGAGGAGGGGAAGGATCGCCAGCCCGACTGTCCTCGCAGGCATCAGCGGTTCCTCCGGACCCCCACGAGGAGAACCAGCACGAGAGCGAGCAGGACGGGCGCGAGCGGGAGCGGACTCTGGACGGCGGGCGTGGTCGTCTCCGCCGCCCCCGAAAGGGACTTCACCGTGGAGCCCTTCTCGCCGTGGTAGCCCCCGCTGTAGATCCGCACCTCGTCGATCCACTTGACCGTGTAGCCGTTCGTCGATGGGTAGAGATCGTCGAAGAGGTGGATCTCCTCCTCCGGCATCACCTCGTGCATATCCCAGTTGCCAAAGACATGTTTGCCCTCCGCGTTGGTGGAGGTGTCCGCGAAGAAGACGAGCCGCATCCCCGCGAAGTAGTCCGGCGGATAGCCGACGCCGTCGCGCTCCCCTATAGGCGAATCTTCGCCGTTGTACCAGCAGACGACGATCGGGCCCTGCCGCGGCTGCGGCTCGTAGACGTTCTCATAGGGGAACTCCACATGGTAGCCGTCGACGGCGTGGATCATCACCTCGTCGCCGGGCTGCATGCCACCCACGAGCTCGGCGAGATCCTTGACATCCGTCCCCTTCACCGCGCCCCGGTCCTTGAAATTCGTCGTCTCATTCGGGTCCCAGCGGCCCTCCTGATCCTCTTCGAAGACCGGGCCCTGGTGGTAGTAGTGCGTTACCCCATCTCCCTGCACGGGGAGATTCGCCTCCATCCACGGGTAACTGACCGTGGTCTCGTTCAGGATGGTCTCGCCGTCGGCGGCAATCTTGACCACCCGCACTTCCGTCGTCGGCGCTGCCTGCACGATGCCTCCCACGAGGCAGACCAGCAGGAGCACCCCCATCAGCACCTTCTCGATACGCATGCATCCCTCTCCCGATATCCGCACACCCGGGCGAAGAGATGGATTCGCCCTGCTACGGAGCACCCGATTCGGGAATACGAATTGTTCAACGGCCATAACAATAAATCCCCCTATTCTGGCTCGAAGTTAATTACCCGCGATTAACCACGCTTCCCGATGCGGGGACCGACCCCGCATCAGGTGAGATCGACGGTGATCCGCGTGTTCTGCCCGGGAACCACCGTCACCCGCTCCCGGGTTCGGGACGCCGTCTCCCCGACCACCTTCACGTCGTAGGATCCGATGGGCATGGCCGGGAACGTGTGCGGGGTCTTCTCGCCGCTGTCCCGCCCGTCGATGTAGATCTTCGCCCCCGCCGGCGTGCTGTCCACCGTCAGGAACCCCCAGACGTACTCCTCCAGCCGGAGCCGGATAGTCTGATTCGCCGGCTCCCCCGGAGTCCACCCCAGGCGGATGCTCTTCTCCGCCGCGGTGTAGCCGGGCTTCGAGAGCATCACGCGGTGCGGACCTTCGGAGATGTTCTCTATCCTGTAGGGCGTGGAGTAGCCGGTCGCGTAGCCGTCGATGAATATATCCGCTCCCGCCGGTTCCGACTCCACCCGGAGGCTGAAGAGGCGGAGGTCGGCGGTGGGCACATCGAACACGTCGCCGCTGTTCAGGTGGTTGTCCAGGCGGTAGGTGCGGTAGGACCCGTCGCGGAGGAAGGTGATGTAGGCATCCAGCCCCGAGATGTCCGCTGTGGCGGGGACCTTCTTCAGCGGATAGGCGCCGTTTACCGTGAAGTGCTCCCGCCGGTAGGCTTCGGACTCGACCGTGATCGTGCGGATCCATTCGTTCCGGTTCATCTCGACGTGAAGGGGCGAGATCGTCTGCGGGTATACCCAGACCCTCGCCGTCTCGCTCTCCGCATCCTGCTGCCCGATCGTCAGCCGCACCGTATGCTGCCCCTCTTTTAACCCATATACGATGCAGGGAGTGGTCTTGTCGAGCTTGCGATTGTCCACGGTCACACGGGCGCCGCTGGGAAAGGAGGTGATGTAGAGCCCGCCGGAATGCACCGCCTCCCGATCCTTTTCGACCACCGTCTCGCCGATCGTATCCGGGAACGGCTTTGCCCGCGAGCGGAGCACGATCGAGAGGTTCGCGTCATGCTCCAGGAGGACCTCCCGCTCCTCCGCGGTGAACCCTTCCAGCTCCAGGCGGAGACTGTGGCTGCCGCAGGGGAGATCCTCCAGCCGCACCGGAGTCGTCCTCCCCGTATAGACCCCATCCAGGTAGACCATCGCGCTCGGGGGGATCGTGGCGACGGAGAGGCTGGCGGTGCGGTTGCGGGTCTCCTCCCCGGGCGCCGGGGTGGCCGCGGTGGTGGGAAGCGGTGAGAGCGTCGGTTCCGCCCCCGTCGATGCATTCTGCACGTCGACGGCGGAGAAGGGCGAGAGCAGGAACTGCAGGATCCCGTCGAGGACCGCCTGGAGCCAGCCCAGGATACCCCCGCCCCCCTGCGGCTGCGACGTGTTCGTGAGCCCGGATGCCGTGGGGCTGGCGGCCGGTGTCAGGGTGGTCTCGACCGCGGTGGCGGGGGGCGTGGGGGTTCCGGTGGGAGTGGCATTGCCCGCCGGCTCCGCACCCGCCATTCCCTCTGCGAGCACCAGGATGGCGTGGCGCACCTCCAGATAATCACCCGTCTCCTGCACGGGGATGCTCCGAACCTCCGCATGGTTCCCGCTCTGTTTCAGGTATGGCCGCACGTCGATCCCGACGATGCTGATGCTGTCCGTTCCGCCATCCAGGTGGTTGTCCCACTCCCCCTCGTTCATGAGGATGCGGTTGACGCGCTCGTCGGTCCCCGTTGCCGCGGTGGCGATGATGGTGAGCCGGGCTTCTGCGATGTCCCCGCTGACATCCTCGGCAAACTCCGCCTCGGTCGTGGCTGCATCCTCGAGCACGCCCTCGTCCGGGTCCGCCCGGATCGCGTCGCAGCCCTCCGCGATCCAGTAGGTGATCGCCGGGCGGGATGCATCCTCGTTAACGGCGATCAGCACGGCACCGTAGAGAGTGACAGTCGTATCTCCCGACCCGGTGTTCCGCACATCGACGGTATGGTTGCCGCCCTTCGCGGCGAGCGCGGTCACATCGTAGCAGACGGTCTCGAGCACCTCCTCATTATCGCTCGCGTTCACGTCCCGGTACTTGCGGTCGGGCGACAGGCTCCGCCCGTCGAACGTCACCGAGAGGCTGCTCTCTGCACCCTTCTTGAGGGCCCGGTCCCATCCGCCCGTGGTGTAGAGGCAGAGCCGGGCCAGGCGCACCGTCGCGTTCGGCGGGAGCGGGGCCGGTATCGTGTAGGCGGCGCTCTTTCCCCCGGCGAGGGTCGCCGCCGCCTCGCTGCTGCGGTAGACTGCCAGGCTGCCGTTCAGCGTCCCCTGGGTCAGCGTGGTTAGCGTCCGTCCCCGATAGCCGGAGTCGGCGTCCGGATCTCCATCCGCTCCGCTGTCTCCCATACCCTCCATCGGGACCAGATCGACGTGAACGGGGACCGTTCGGCCGGCCACCACCGTCACCGTCTCTTCGGCCTCTTCGTAGCCATCCAGAGCGAGCGAGACGAGATACTCGCCCGGGGGCATGTCCGTGAGCGTGATATTGGTCACCTCGCCCGTATCCGCTCCGTCCAGCAGGATCCGGGCACCGTCCGGCACCGACGTCACCTGGATGCCGCCCACGGGATCATCGTCGCTGTAGATCAGGATGCGGTCGATGTTGTAGACGGAGAGACCCCCGGAAGAGGGCCAGATGCCGTTGTAATAGTACCAGTCGCTCTCGGGCAGGGTCTCGTGCATGTCCCAGTGCCCGAAGACATGCTTACCCTCGGTATTGCCGGAGGTATCGGCGAAGAAGAAGAGCCGCATGCCCTTGTAATATCCGGTGTCAGGGTACCCCTCGCCCTGGAGCTCGTATCCCCCCTGGGACTCCTCGCCGTTGTACCAGGCGAGGACCATCGGGCCCTTGCGGGGATCAGTGCCGTACACGGCCTCGTAGGAGAAGTCGCGTTGGAAGCCGTCGGTCGCCTTGAACCGCACCGTCTCGCCGGGCGACATCCCGCCCACCGCCTCGCAGAGGTCCTTGATATCCGTCCCCTTCACCGCCCCGAAGTCCCGGGTGTCCACGTTCTGCCATTCCCCGGGATCCCAGGGATCGGACTCGTTGAAGGTCGGGCCCTGGAAGTAGTAGTGCGTCATCCCATCCCCGTGCACGGGGAACTCCCGCTCCAGCTGCTGGTAGGTGTACGATTTCTGGTTTAATATCGTCTCACAGTCGTTGGCATACCGGATCACCGAAACACTGGTCGAGGGGGCCGCCTGCACGGCTGGCACGATCAGCATGGCAATACAGAGAGATGCCAATACCATCAGTTTTACACAGAATCTCCAGGATCCCACGAGAATCACCTGTCTAACACTCCTCCACGGGATGTGGCGGACCCTCACACCCCCCAGAAGAGATCGACCACATCGTCGAAGTCGATCCGTCCGTTGCCGTTGAAGTCGAAGCAGGCAAAGCCCTGCTGGGCGGCGATCCACTCCATGTGGTTAAAGAAGAGCACCACGTCGTTATAGTCGATCCGTCCGTTGCCGTTGAGGTCCTCGTAGAGGCCGTCACCATTCGGATCGGTCGGGACGGGATGGCCGGGCAGCGCCGGCACCTCCCGGATCACCGTAAGGGTCCCTGGGAGGATGTCCGGGTTCATGGGGGTGCCATCGTCGTCGTCCAGTGCGGTCACGGTCGCCTGAATGGCCGTTGGGCCGGGCTGGTCGCCGCGAACCGTGAGCGTCGCAAGGACGACATCCGTCGCCCCGCTCTCGACCTGGCGGTTCATGTCCAGGCCCTTCACCCAGACCGCATCGGCGGGCAGGGCTCCCTCCGAGTGGAGGGTTGCCCAGGACGGGAAGGTGACAGCCGTGATCTCGGCCTTCGCCCCGTCGGCGAGCGCGACGGTGATGTTGAAGCCGGCAACACCTCCAGGTGCCTGGTCCACCACCAGGTCGACGGTGCGGGTCTCGCCGACGATCACCGATGAGGAGACGGGCTGGATCCGCAGCACGCTGGCGGTCGGGGCTGCTGTGACGACGATGTACCCCGCCTTCACCTCGGAGTCGCTGCCCGCGGCATTCGTCACCGTGAGGTTCACCGTGTAGGTTCCGGCAGTATCGTAGACGTGCGTCGCATTCCGCGTGGTATAATCGGTTATCCCATCGTTGTCAACATCCCAGGCCCACGACGTGGGTGCGTTGGAGGACTCGTCGGTGAACTGGACTGCCAGAGGAGCGGCACCGGAGGTCACGTCCGCGGTGAAGTTGGCGACGGGCGGTTCGGCATGCGAGAGGACGAACGTCTCGAAGACCATGCCCGCCGGGTAGACAGTGACCGCTCCGGAACCGTCCGTGGCAATGTCCGCGACGCGGATCATCTGCGCGGTCGCCGTGCCGGCCGCGGGGTCGACCGTGACCCTTACGTAGCCGAGGGCGTTCTCCAGGCTATTCTGGCTGCCCTCGTACTTCGGCTCGGCCAGCGCGTAGGAAGGTGCTCCGCCTGTGGCGACGACGACGTACTGGATGCCATGCACGAGGAACCGCTCGTAGGCGTGAACGTGGGCGTTCCAGACCGCATCCACGCCATGAGTTATGAATTCGTCCTCCCACTCTTCGCGGATATCGGTCCAGCCTCCGAAGTGGCTGGACGAGGAGGTGTAGGGCGGGTGATGGAAGGAGACGAACTTCCAGTCCGCCGCCGTCCCCGCAAGGTCGGCGTCCAGCCAGGCGCTCTGCGCCGCCATGCCGGGCCAGGCCCAGGAGTTGCTGTCGAGTACGCTGAAGTGGGCGTCGGCGCAGTCGAAGGAGTAGTAGGGAGCAACATCGTAGGCGTCGTAGTAGAGAGTGTGGTTCTCCTCGTGGTTGCCAAGCGCCGGGAAGACGGAGAGGTTCGCCATCATCGTTCGGCCGGCCTCGAAGTAGCGGTCCCAGTCGGCGGGATCGCTCGCGATGGTCACCAGGTCGCCCGTGTGCAGCACAAAGAGGGCGTCTGCCTCCTCCGCGATGCGATCCGCGACCAGCTTGTGCCGCTGTGACTGGTCATACATCGGGAGCTGGTCCCGGGTGTCGCCGTAGGCGATGAAGGTGAAGGGGCCGCTCTCCGGGAAGGTGCGGAAGTGGAGGTCGCCGCTCGTTGCGCCGCCGCTCACGACCCGGTAATGATACAGGGTGCCGGGCGCAAGGCCTGTCAGGGCGATATGGTGGAGTGCGTCCGTCAGGCCGTCGCTCGCGCTCTGGTTATATCCGCCGTTCGCCGTGTAGTAAGCGTCAGTCGCGTACTCAACGGTCGCCGCGGCCGCGACGTCAGTCTTCAGGTTTACGGTCGTCCCGGTCGTCGAGCTGCCGGTAAGGTAGGGCCCCCAGAGGAAGACGGCCGGCTCGGTCTCGGCGTAGTTCGAGAACCGGGCCATCAGCGGGTAGTTGTCCCCGCCGCTCCCGTAGGCATAAGATGGTGTGCCTATCCCGTTCCCGTCGGCATCGGTGCCGCTATAGGCGGAGTAGTAGTTGCCAAGGTAACTGGTGAAGATGCCATCGTTGTAGGTATAGGTGAGCGGTTCGGGGGAGTGCGCCGTAGTCGCGGTCAGGATCTCGACGCGGTTGTCGATGACGTCGTTCAGCCAGAGAGTGTTGTCATACGTCGAGTCCTTGATGCAGAACCCGGCATCTGTGTTACTCGCCACGATGTTCTTCAGGATGTAGTTACCGTGGGCGCTGTCCCGGACGCTGATCCCCCGCCGCGTGTTCTCGTGGCAGTAGTTACCTTCAATCGTGTTGTTCGTGCCCGTCCCGCCGATGTGGATGCCGTTGTAGCACCCGGCGCAGTCATTCCCAGCGATCAGGCAGTCGTTGAAGCCGACGATCTCGATGCCGGCGACGTGATCGTTCGTCGGCCCGCGGACCGAGAAGCCCCGGATCTCGACGCCGTTCGCGTTCACATCGAAGACCGGCAGGTTTGGCGATGCGGCATTCACAGTAACGGAGGCAGTGCCGTTCTCTGAGCGGATGACGAGCTGCCGGTCCACGTCTACGTTCTCCGTGTAAGTCCCGTCACCGACGACGATCTCATCGCCAGCGGTGGCTGCGGTTACCGCTGCCTGGAGGGTAGCATAGCGGAGACCGGTGTTGGTGTTGAGGACCGGGAGGAGTGCTGCCTCGCTCACCGTGATGAAGTCCGCTTTCACCTCGCTGTCACTCCCACCGGCGTTCGTCACCGTCAGGTTCACGGTATAGGTGCCGGCCGTGTCGTAGGTAAACGATGGGCTCTGCTCGGTGGAGTCGACCGTGCCGTCGTTTTCGAAGTCCCATGCCCACCCATTGATGCCGTCGCCGGTCGATTGATCTGTGAACTGGACCGTGAGCGGGGCGGTGCCGGTGGTTGGGTCTGCGGTGAAGTCGGCGGTCGGGGCATCAGGTGCCGAAGGCCCACCGAGATATTCCTCAAATCCTGCCATCAATGGATGGTGGTCCTTGTCGGTTGCGCTGCCGGGGATATCATGTGATGTATCCCCAATGCCGTCTACAGGACTTGCATCCACACCGGAGTCGTCTGCGTACCGGATCACCTGGATCTCCCCCGTCACCGCCGCGGCAGGCAGAACCATGAAGGCCATCAGGATGATCGCGAGGCAGGCGGCAGGTCGCAGCCCCAATTTCCCTGCTATTCGTTCTTTTACTATCGAGATCATCCCCTCTCCTTTTTTCACGTTGTTTTTCTTCTCACATTCCTGCTTCGGCGTCGTAGCGGTCCCGAAGTCGCTGGGCCGAAGCGTCCGTTCGATCTAAGAGTTCAGAGTATCGTGGAGCGATACCCGGACCGGAGTTCAGCGAGTGCTAATAAATAGAGGAAAAGGCAGGTCGCAGCCCGCCTCCGCCTCGTACTATCCATTATCTGCTCCACTTCACCATTCGAAATCCTCCCAGAAATTGTGCAAAATATCCCTACCCTTCTGAAATGTTCCCGCATTCTTTGGCTGGTTCACCCGGATGGTGTCGCTCCCCTCGAAGGCCACCCACTCTCCGCCGGAGAGGACCCTGCCCAAGACCACGAACGTCACATACCTTCCAGATTCCAGATCAGCCATATCCGCCTGGTTGAAGGTCACGACCAGACTGTTCGATCCTCTCTTCACGGTTCCATGGATGGCAGCCGCGCCGTTGCAGGTGACCGAATCCTTATCGATCGCGGAGACGGCATACCCATCGGGCAGATGGATCGTTGCTTTTACCTCTCTGCTGCCTCCCAGTTTCAGGGATCCGGGCTGGATGCGCACAGCCGCCGGAATAGTGGTGGGCGTTGTCCCATCGCTGACCGTCAGGGTGATCATCTCGGAATCCATACGGCCGCCCGCCGATGCCGTGAACGTCACTTCATATGTTCCCATATCCGCCAATGTCGGCGTCCAGGAGAAGGCTCCGCTCGTGGCGCCTAAGACTGCCCCGTCCATCGGAGGCGATGCGATGAACGAGTAGGAGACCGGATCCCCATCCGGATCGGACGCCGAGATGGCGAAGCTGAGCTTCTCTCCCGCGACGACTGATTTATTCCCGATTGGACTGAGAGTGGGAGAGCGATCCACGTTGTTCACCGTGATTACGATCTCCTCGAAATCCGTGAACTCCCCATCGGTGACCGTGAAGTTCACTGAGTACGCACCGGCCTGGGTGTAGGTGGGCGTCCAGGAAAAGGTGCGGGGGGACGGATCGAACGTTGCCCCACCGGGCAGGTTCAGCGCGGCGAAGGTCAACGTATCTCCCACGTTCGGGTCGGTGGCAGCGATCGTGAACTGGAGCAGTTGGCCTTCATCCACGCTCTTGGCCCCAATCGCGCTCAACTGCGGGGCGCTGTTCACCGATACCGTGAAGAGACCGGGGCGCATCGATGGGATCATCTCGTCGCCGTTGTCGTCGTCCATCTGGTTGACGGTGATCAGGAGGTTCGTGGACCCCGCTGCAACCCCCCGCAATGCAGCCGTCGCCAGGAGGATGTCCGAGGTTCCCGCCGTGTCAGATAGGTCTACCGCCTTGAGCGCCACGCTGTCGGCAGGAAGGGTCGTATTGCTGTGGATTGCTGCCCACGAAGGAAAGCTCACTGCCACGATCTCTCCCACACCCGGATTGGAGAGGGCGAGCGAGATGTTGTAGCCGGACAGACCCTGCGGGGCGCTGTCCAGCCGGATATCCATAGAGGCGGTCTCGCCAAGAGAGTTCACCACCGCACTGCCGCCGCTCACCTGGATCGCGAGTACAGCCTGCGATCCCGCCAGCAGGAGGCAGAGTCCTGCAATCAGTAACCTGAGTAACCGTACATGTGTCATAGGATTCACGTTCCTTGCATTGCCTGTTGCCATAACCATCGTGAGCGCCGATCCGCTCCGCGCCGTTCGGGCGCTGCCCATCCGCATCGGGAGGGTGGCCGTCCGCAGCCCCGCGGACCGGCGTTCGCGACTCCCCTGTCGCACCTGTCCAATCACGGGAGTCGATCGTGTTCAGCATCCCATCGGCCCGGAGAGGGGATTGCCATCCCTTTGCCCGCGAGGGCGGGCATTCCAGTGTTCGCTTCCGCTCCGGCCCGCCATCGGGCCCGTGCGGGAGGGTGGTCGCGCTGGTCAGCGGGCCCGCCTGCGGATAAAGACGCCAATCCCTACCGCGATCGCCGCTATCAGCAGGAGACCCAGGACATACCCCGGTATCCCGCCATCGGCCCCGCCCGACGGGAGGGGTGACGGCGATATGGATACCGATGCCCCGGAGCCTGCCGGCTGCCCGTCAGCGGGCTGGGCGGGAGGCGTGTCCCCTGCACCCCGTCCTCCCGCCTGTATCGGAGCTGCTGACCCGCCGGACGACGCCGGCGATCCTGCAGGAGCGCCCGAATCCGCGCCGGGAGCGGCGGGACCGCCGCTGCCTCCCCCGCTGCCGCTGGAGTCGTCGCCACCGCTACCGCTGGAGCCAACGATAAGGGGAACCTCCGGAGAGGCGAGTGCCATGAGGTTGCCCTCGTCATCGTCCACCTGGTCCACCGTGATGCCCAGCGTCGTCGAGCCGGCCGCCATCCCCTTCAGGGTGAGCGTCGCCAGAGGAATGCCGGTATCCGCGCGATGCACCTGCTCCGAGAGATCGGCCGCCCGCATCGACACCCGACCGGCGGGAAGCTCCGACGTGCCGTGGATCGATGCCCAGGGCGGGAAGTCGACGGCGACGATCCCGGCCACGGCCGGGTTGGCGATCTGAACCGTCAGGACGTAGCCCGACAGCCCCTCCGGGGCTTCGTCGAGGGTGATCGGCACGGTTACGGTTGCTCCTGCGCCGGCGATCTGTGCAGCTCCGATACCCAGCTCTGCGGCGGATGCGCAGGAGACGCCGGCGAGCAGCAGGACCACCCCCAGCAGAAGAAAGGGGGAGAATCGGGGCACTGTATCCTACACCCCCCAGAAGAGCTCGACGACGTCGTCGAAGTCGATCCGCCCGTTGCCATTGAAGTCGAAGTACTGGACAGGCTCATTGTCCCTAATCCACTCGATGTTGTTGAAGAAGATCACCACATCGTTGAAGTCTGCCCGCCCATTGCCGTTCATATCGTCGTAGAGGCCGTCGCCATCCGGATCGGTCGGCATTACGCCGTCGATCGGCTGTACGGGAACGAGCACGCGGAAGGTCGCGGGCGAGACCGCTGGTGTGATAACCGCTCCGTCGTCGTCGTCCATCGCATGCACGGACACCACCAGATCGGTGCTGCCCAGGGCATCGCCCTGGACCGTGAATGTCGCGATCGCGATATCTGTGGCTCCCGTCTCCACCTGCTTCGTCAGGTCCGCCACCTTCAGCGTGACCGAATCTGCCGGCAGGGTCGTGCTCTGGTTAATGGTAACCCAGCTGGGGTACGTAATACCGGTCAGAGTCGCGATCGAGCCGTCCGAGAGCGATATCGTGACGTTGCAGCCGGATAACCCTTCCGGAGCCTCGCTCAGCACGAGCGTGAACGTGCGGGAGCCTCCGTGGAATACAGACTGCTCCGCAGGACTGAAGTAGAGCCGCTGCGAGGGCTGGGACGCCGGCACCAGCTCGATTGCAGAGATCCCCTTGATAGAACTGGATCCGGTTGCACTCGGGCCGACGAGGCGGAGCGGCCAGCTGCTGCTCTCCTCGGGGATCTGGAAACCGTTCAGGGTGTTCGCGACGATGTAGTTGTTGTTCCGGACGATGTCCCGGCTGTCGACCACCAGTGTCGCACCGTCCAGCGCCGTGATCTTCACGTCGTATCCCGCCGCGGCGAGGGAGTCGTTGAAGGCGTTATCCGAGTGCTGGTCGGCGTCGTCCACGAAGCCCGCAAGGAACCAGAGCGGCATGCCATACCAGACATTATCCTGTGCGTCAGTGTATTCAACCCCGTGGTTGGCTCCGAACTGGCAGGCGAGCGCCTGCTCGAAGTAGGTCTTGCTCACGGTGTAGTTGATCCCGCCGATCGCGGTGCCATCCAGCTCCAGGCTCCAGTCGCTCTCGGGCGCGGAGTAGATCTTGATCGTCGAGATCCACTTCGCCGAGAGTCCGGCGCACGACGGGTACTGGATGCCGTCCTGGTAGTAGTAGTGCCAGTAGTTGGACGGCAGGGTTTCGTGCATGTCCCACTGGCCGTAGATGTGGTCGTCCGGCGTGAAGAAGAGCCGCATCCCGTCCACGTACTCCGGCACATACTTGCCGTCGGCGTACCAGGCAAGGATCGCGTCTCCCTGGCGGGCCTGCACCGCAGGGTTCGTGTATATGGAGGAGTAGGGGAGAACCGTCTCCCACCCGTCTTTCGCGACAAGGCGGATATCCGTGGCGGATCCCATGCCCCCGGCAAGTTCACAGAGGTCACGGATCCGTGTGCCTTTCACCGCGTTCTCGATCTTGAACCCGCCGGGGTAGGTCTCGTTCGCGTCCCAGATATCGTTCGGGACGAAGTTGATCCCTTCGAACCTGTAGACCGTCGTCCCATTGCCGATGACCGGGAAGTTCCGCTCCATCGTGGTGACGTTCACCGAGATGTTCGCCACTTCGGTGACGCCATCGGCGGCATACTTGATGATCCGCACCGAGGGGGACTCGGTCGGCGGCTGGATCGGCTCTACGGAGACCTCGATCGTCGTAATCCTGGCCACGCTGCTGGAGGGCGGGACATCCGCACCGACGAGTTTGAGCGGCCAGTACTGCACCGGCAGCGGCTGCCCGTTGAGGGTGTTCGCCACGATATAGTCGTCGTCCCGTGCAATCTGCGTGCTATAGAAGGTCTTGTTGAAGCCGTCGCTCGCGATCACCTTCACAGTGTAGTTCGTGGCTGCGAGCGTATCGTTGAAGGCGTTCGGCCCGTGGAAGTTCGCATCGTCGACGTAACCGGCGAGCGTCCAGAGCGGCACTCCCTGCCAGGTCCCGGCCACGTCGGTGTAGGTCGCGCTGTGGATGCAGTCGACCGCCTCCTCAAAGTACTGCTTGCTGATAGGCGTCGTCTGGGCGCCAATCAGGGTGAGCGTCCAGGTATCCATGCTGCTGATGTGCACCCGGATCCGGACGACCGCCGTGGCATTCTCGAGAGTGTCTCCCTTGTCGCCGTAGAAGAACTCCACCCGGTCGTTGTTCTGGAGCTGGTAGCTGCTGATGCCCTCGGCGGAGGAGAAGTCGTTCTTTACGACGCCGTTCACGGCATAGGCCCAGACCAGATCTGGATCCGGCGAGCTGTTGTAGCGGTAGTCCCCGACATCATCGAGGAGCATCGTGCCAAGCGTCGACCACTTCTTGTCGGTCGCGTTGTAGGTGAAGCCCGCAATCTTCGAGGCCGCGTCGAGCGCCCCGTGCGGCGTCGTAGTGTTGATCTGGTAAGATGTGCCGGAGTTGTAGGCGGTGAAGTCGAAGGTGCCCGGCAGCAGCGTCACATCGTCGTCGAAGAGGACGGTCTGATCGCGGATGTGCACGCGGCCCCGGATGACGGCCAGGGCATCCTCGAACGCGCCGCCGTCCTGCCCGTAGTAGAACTCGACCAGGTCGCCGTCGTTCACGCGGTAGACGCTGATGCCTTCTGTTGAAGAGAAGTCGTTCTTCTTGACGCCGTTCACCTGGTATGCCCAGCAGAGCTTGGGAGATACAGTGCTGTTATAGAGGTAGGTACCCACGTTGTCGAGGAGCATCGTTCCCATGGTGGCCCACTTCTTATCGGAGGCGTCGTAGCTGAACCCGGCCTGGCGGGAGGCCTCTTCCAGGACCCCGTGCGGCGTCAGCCTGTCGACCTGGTACTCCGTGCCGGTGTTGTAGGCGGTGAACGAGAACGTCCCGGGTGCCAGGTTCACGTCTCCGTTGAAGAGAACGTCAGCTGACGGGCCACCTGTCATGACAATGTAGTCTGCCTTCACCTCGGAATCACTGCCCGCGGCATTGGTGACCGTGAGGTTCACGGAATACGTTCCGGCGGTATCGTAGGTGTGGCTCGGGTTCTGCTCGGTGGAATCCACGGTACCGTCGTTCTCGAAGTCCCAAGCCCAGGAGGTAATACCCACGCCGCTCGACTGGTCGGTGAACTGGACTGTCATGGGTGCAGTGCCCGATGTAACATCGGCCGTGAAATCAGCGACGGGAGCAGCAGGACCGTCGGCCGCGAAACTGGCGTCGATGGTATGGGCAGCCGTCACGTTCTCGAAGGTGTAGCTCATGACCGCTCCTACCGATACGCCGTCCACCAGCACGTCGGAGATGTGATAGCCGGTATCCGGGGTGATGGCAAAGGACTGGCTGCCGTCATACGGTATCGTGATAGTTCCCGAAGGATCGATGGTGCCGCCGGTACCGGCACTGGCCGTGATGGGCAAATAGAGGTCGATACTGGATATCTTCGAGACCATCTGACCCCCAGTCAGACCCGAACCCACGAACCGGAGGGGAAATCGATCCTCCGAGAGGTACTCACCATTGATCCTGTTCGCAACGATGCGGCCATCGTTCCGGGCGATGTCGGCACTGCTGAACTGTCTGCTGAACCCATCGGAAGCCATGATCTGGACGCTGTATCCGGCGGCGGCAAAGGCATCGTTGAACGTGGCGGGATCGCCGTCGTCCACGAGGGCAAGGAGTCTCCAGAGAGCGACGCCGCTCCAGACATTGCTCGATCCATCCGTCCAGCTGACGGGGTGGGCAGCCGCCAGGGCCTCGAACTCAGTGTTGGGCATGGTGTAGCTCGAAGCACCGACTAGGTCGACGGTCCAGGGCGTGGGGGCCGCGGACACCGAGATGAAATCCGTCTTCACTTCGTCGTCGCTGCCACCGGCGTTGGTCACGGTCAGCTTCACGGTGTACGTGCCGGGGGTGTCGTAGACGTGACTCGGGTTCTGATCGGTCGAATCCACGGTGCCGTCGTTCTCGAAGTCCCAGGCCCACGCGGTGATGCCGTCGCCGGTCGATGCATCGGTGAACTGGACCGTCAGAGGTGCTGTGCCCGATGTGGTAGTTCCATAGCCCTCGATGTCATCCAGATACAGACTGAATAAGGCCGTTCCGCCATAACAATACGAATTGAACCGGAGCGTATGGGTGCCGGTAAAACCGTAGGAGGAGAGATCTACGGTCTCGTACCTATTTATGGTACCAGAGGTCTCGTTATATCGTGCGACAATGGTCCCGTCTACCAGTACCTGAAGTTCTCTATCGGTACCAGCATACTGTAATCTCCAGAATCGGATCTCATCCACATCTGTCAGGTCAACATCCTGCTCGATCCAGGCATTCCCCCCAACAGGGGTCCGCCAGATCCGAATCCCCGTCGTACCTTTCTTGTAGCTTCCTGTGGTGACGATTTGAACGCCAGGTGTGTCACCATAGGGAACGAGCTCGCTTGCACTCCAGGGATCGAGTGTACCCGTCTCGAAATTTCCGTTCAATATACGAACTGATTTTGCCGTAAATGCAGCGACCGGTGCGGGGGTCGACTCACCAACGGTGATGTATTCCAGCTTCACTTCGGAATCACTGCCCGCGGCATTGGTGACCGTGAGGTTCACGGAATACGTGCCGGCGGTATCGTAGGTGTGGCTCGGGTTCTGATCGGTCGAATCGATCGTGCCGTCGTTCTCGAAGTCCCATGCATACGTCAGCGGGGCCGTCCCTGTGGACTGGTCAGTGAATTGTACCGTGAGCGGGGCATCCCCTGACTGCGTATCGGATGTAAAAGCAGCGGTGGGTGCGGTCGGTACGGGATCGTCACTGTAGATGTAAATACGGTTGATGACCTGTCCGGATAGGCCCGTGGTGGTTGGATAGTACTCGCCACCCGATATGTAGTAATACCAGTACTGCTCATCGGCGGCTTCGTGCCAGTCCCAGTTCCCGAAGGCATGAAGACCGGTTCCCCCCGGTCCGAGGGTATTGACGGAATCATCTGCAAACCAGACCATCCGCATGCCTTCGGAATACCCGCTCCCATTCACATAATTGCCGTTCTTATACCAGCAGATGCCAATTGGACCTTCGCGGCTGGAATACTCGTACACGTTCTTGTAGGCAAATTTTTTGTTCCAGCCATCAGCAGCGAGGAGCTTCACCTCTTCGCCCGGTGACATCCCGCCGACGAGATCGCAGAGGTCTTTTAAGTTCGTTCCCTTCACTGCACCCATGTCTTTTTCGATGACATTGGTAGTTTCTTCGGGATTCCAGCGGAGTTCCATTTCGTGGGTCTCATTAGGATCGTCAAGAAAGACCGGACCCTGGTGGTAGTAGTGGGTCACACCGTCCCCGAGAATCGGTAAGTTCGCTTCCATCCACTGGAAGGTGACCGTAGTTTCGTTGAGCACGGTCGTGCCGTCATTGGCGTACTTCACCACGTGAACCTGTGTTGTGGCCGCCGAGACGGCCCCGATCATCGCAGTGATTACAACAACTGCAATGAGCATGAAAAGTGAGCGCTTTGCCACTTCTTTCATCGTCGCACCTCGAATCAGATACCTCCATTCACGGACCTCCGCCGCAACCGGCGGACGTTAATCAATTGTTGTTAACATCACGAAGATGTATAAGAGAAATAAAATTTTCAGAATATTTAAACCAAACGAACGGAGGAATAATTGTGGATTTTTAACGATTTCATTCGATTAAAAACCAAAAGAGATAAGGGAGACACCTGATTTTAAGTTAATTTTCATTCTTGATGAATAATATTTCTTATGACACCTCGACCACAAAATAGGACTGTAAGAGTATGGCGCCAGACACATTGTCAAAATAAATATGTTAAAAATAATACATTAACCATATTTGGGACCGGGCAGCCCTTATGCCGGCAACGGGTGAGTTCTCTCCCCGAACTGCGAGGGAGTTCACAAAAGAAGCGTCTCAAACACTCTCGCTGTATGCGCGGCAGGGGAGCAGACTGATCGGAACTCTATGCACGAGTACCGGAGGGATTGTGGATTTTATCCTTCTCTCAGGCCTTTCAGAAACAGCCGGTGCAGGCGGAGATCGCCGCCGAGCTCCGGGTGGGATGCCAACGCCATGGTCAGGCCTGCACACCGCATGTCCCCTCAGGGGAACCAAGAGGTATGCCATCCCCTCCATAGGCCTCGGTGGGGGGGGATCTTACACAATCACCTTTGATATAGCCAATCCTCCTCAATAATCGGGTAAAGTACCGATGTAACTTAGAATTCCGTTTTTCGAGCTGCATGCCCAACTTCCACGGGATTCACTGAAGCTGCCGCGAACCTGCTTCGTAATCGTCCCGGTTCGGACGGAATCTGCAGATTTGTAGATGGAAAACCGATCTCACATCGGGCTGCGAATTTTTCTGCGGGGTAGAAGTCCTGATAATTCCCGATCTTGGCGAGAATGGTGGCCAGATGACATCTATACACGATATCAAGGTAAGATCTCAAGGTCTTCTCCCTGATCGATGAGCCGGCTATCACTTCCGTGTCGATCTCCGCTACCTTTGCATCACTCCGACGAAATCACCTCAATGTGCTGTTCGAGCAGGAGCTTGTCGATCGGACGAGAAGGGTATGCAGTAGGTCGAGGGGAGCAGCCTTCCTCATTCGAGCAGAATTCGTTCCACGAGCTCTTCGATCACGATTCCATCGAGGGAACTTCTCCGGATAAACGGGCCCTTCCCAATATATCGGATACCGCCGACACCAGCTTCAGAGGGAGGCTCGCCTCCATCGATCCACCACCTCCGTGAAGGATTCTCTCCGACCGCGCCCTGGCTTCCGACCTTTCGCTGCCCATCTCCACGATGCCGCTGCTTTCAAGCACATGGTAGATACACCGGCGTGGCGATGCGCTTCATTGGCGGCTCCGTGTCCGGATGGGAAGTGAAGACTCATAACGGCGAGGTAGCACCGTCCACCGCTCGATCTTCTCAAGCCCACGCACTTCCACAGCGGTGCCGTATAGAGTGGTCCCTGCGGAACTGCGCACCTTCCTGACGCAACGGGCAAACTCCAATCATCCTGCAGCGAGGGCAGGGCCCATGCCAAAGACCAGTCAAATTCATCAGATCGAAGCAAGAATGGGGAAAATACGGCCACTACACAGGCGGCAAGGGCTATTTATAGTGCACACTTGATCTTGTGGTCTTTCCCCTGGAGAGCGCCAAGTTTGCGCAGATCGTCAACGACCTCGCCGATGAGATCCTGGTGGAGAATGAAGGAAATGTGCTCATTCATATCCGGGAAATCTGCATGGAACATCTTCAGTTCGTCGATGATATCGCCCTTCGATACCTTCCCCTTCGATTTCACGAGATCGAGAATCCTCTCCACGATGATTCTCTTTATCATAAGATTCATCAGCATCTTCTCGTACGAGAACTCGTCCACCTCAAGGTGCGAGACGAGCTCGTCGAGCTCCACTCCATCCTCCATGAATACGAATTCGGGGCCGAGAGTCACGATGAACTCAGATTCTGATGCGACTGTAACCCGTTTCCCGATTCCATGCTTTGAGAGCAGAGATTCGTCGAGATCGTTGAAATATTCGATAGGACACCCGATGACCGCATCCTCCGGATTGACCGAGCCGGTGAGGCGCAATCCTTCCTGCGTTATTTCAACCAGCTGGTTGTCCCAGAGCAGCGCCAGTGACTGTAACCGACTTTCGACGAAATGTTGATCCTCCTCCGTGATGGTTTCGCCTCCCTCCGCCTCGAGAAGCCTCTCCATCATCGACTTGAGCCTTCCCTTCTCAGCCTCTGAAGACACGATCTCCCCAGGGTGATAGGTGCTCAATATTTCGGTGAGATTTTTCTTCCGCTCCTCCATTTCGCCCCGGATTTCGAGATAATAGGCACGCTGCTCCTCTCCAGGCGCGATCTCCGGCGAGGAGATCGCCTCATCGAGCAGGGCGATGAAATTCTTTATCGTGCCGCTGGAGCCTACCACGGGAATGAGAACGTTCCGGGTTTTCCTCGCTGCATTGAAGTTCTTTTTCCTGACAAATTTCACAAATTCGTCTGCATCTTCAGCATCGTGGAAGAGCACTTCTTCTCCCAGAACCATGGTTTCTATTTCACCGGCCGGCGTATGAATGATTCGTTCGACCCCGTTCCCACGGAGCGCCACACCCGACCGCACCTCCACGGATGCATCTACACCCAGCGCTGGTAGCGGAAGATGTAGACGATCACCACGGATGCCAGGACCACCCAGCCGATCACCATCAGGTAGGTGAACCATACCCCCTGGAAGGGCAGCGGCACGTTCATCCCATAGAAACTGGTGATGATCGTGGGCACCTGCATGAGGATGGTCACTACTGTCAGGATCTTCATGACGAAGTTGAGGTTGTTGGAGATGACGGAAGCGTACGCATCCATCATGCCGGAGAGGATGTTGCTGTAGATCGTTGTCATCTCGATCGCCTGTGCATTCTCGATGGCCGTATCCTCCAGGAGCTCCTTGTCCTCCTCGTACTTCACCAGCATCGGGGAGCGCAGCAGCCGCTCGGTCATCACCTGGTTCGATCGGAGCGACGTGGCGAAGTAGACCAGGCTCTTTTCGAGCTGCATCATCCGCTCGAGTTCGACGTTCCGCTGGGATTCGTGCAGCCGCTCCTCGATCTGGTTGATGTTGGTGTTGATCTCCTCCAGGGACTTGAGGAAGATCTCCGCGTTCCGGAAGAAGATCCGGAACACCAGCTGCGTCTGCTTCTTGGGGCTGAACAGGTTCTTTGCGATCATCCGTTCGATGAAGTCGATGGGATGCCGGGAGACGAGGATTGTCCAGTCCTTCCCCAGGATGATCCCCAGGGAGACCGTGGTGTAGGGAATTTTCACCTTCGATCCTTCCGCGTGGTGGGGGACCTTCAGGATGATCAGGAGGTTCTCCCCCTCCTTCTCGAACCGGGCCCGCTCTTCGACATCCAGCGCATCGGTGATGAAGTCCCTGTCGAACCCGAACATCTCCGAGAGGCGATTGATCTCCCCGCTCTCCGGATCGGTCACGACGAGAAGCGTCTGCGGGATGAACTCCGGTACTTCCACCAGCCTTCCTTCCCGCCTCGCGTAGTACCGAATCAAGAAACCGCCTCCGCCGTTTAAAGGCAGGATCCGGTAGATAGTCTGCCATGACACGGGATCCTGCCCGAAACACGCCATAGATCTATCGGAACGGGGGGTGATAAGGGCATCGAGACTGCCCCCGCTGAGACCGACCCCGCTCGCACCGGGCGCGACCGGTCGCCTCGGACCCGCACAGGCGCACCGCATCCATCGGCGCTGCCCGGTCCCGTGGTGCGGGGAGGGGCACGCGCTACCCCCCGGCATCCTCCCCGATCCTCCGCCAGATGCGGTGGAGGAAGCCGATGAAGTGCGCCAAAAACCGCTCCTTCTTCTCCAGGGCCCGGATCAGGATGGCCTGTTCCGAGACGAACAGCCCTTTCAGGTGACGGATGTCCTGCTTCGGGGAGAAGTATACGTAGAGGGGGATCCCGAGGAGGATCAGGAGCGTTCCCACCAGTTTGTCGAGCAGGGTGGTGGAGGAGAGGAGGTAGAGGCAGATCAACAGCCCGATCCACGGGAGGACGTTCTGACCGGGGAGGCGCGTCTCCTGCTCCCGTTTCAGGACGACGAGCGCCAGGCAGGTGAGGGAGAAGGCGAAGGCGAAGTTGAAGACCGAGAAGGAGATGAGCTGCGTGAGACCCGAGTAGACGGAGAGCACGAACGCGATGAGCCCCTGGACGAGGAGGGCCATGTAGGGGGTACCGTAGACGGGGTGGACTCGGGAGAAGATGCGGGGGAAGAGGCCGTCGATAGAGAGTGCGTAGGTGAGGCGGGATATACCCAGCATCCCCGACTCGTCGGACCCGGAGACGGAGAAGAGCGCCCCCATGGTCATGATCAGGACCCCGAGAGACCCGAAGAGCGCGGAGCCCGCCAGGATGAGCGGTGTGGAACTGCGGGCGAGGGTATCCCAGGGGATCAGCCCGTAGACCACGAAGTTGGTCAGGAGGTAGAACACGGTGACGATGAGCATCCCCGTCACGATCGCCCGCGGGATGGTGCTGCCCGGGTCCTGCACTTCGGACGCCGGGAACGTGGCCATCTCGAATCCCACGTAGGCCCAGAAGATCAGGACCAGGGCCGGGCCGGTATTCCCGACGCCGAGGGGGGCGAGAGGCTGATAGGCATCCAGCAGGCGTGCGGGCTCGAGGAGGAACGCCCCCAACCCGGCAACGATCAGGAGGAGGAGCGGGGCGAGTTTGATCAGGGTGAGGGCATCGTTCACCCGCCCTGCAGCCCTGACGCCAACGATGTTCACCAGCACGAGGGTACCCAGGAAGAGGGCTTTTACCAGAATCCGCTCCCCCTCGGAGAGCGGGACGAGGTACTGGAGGTAGTTTGCAAAGGCGATTGCAAAGACAGGGAGCGCCAGCAGTTCGGCGATCCAGAGGCTCCAGCCGGTCAGGAACCCGTAGAAGTCGTCGAAGGCTTCGGATACATAGGCAAAGGGTCCGCCGACGCGGGGGACGTAGTAACTGCAGTAGGCGAAGACGAGGGCGATGACGATGGCGCAGACGGCGGCGAGGAGCCAGACCACGATGGAGAAGGGGCCGAGGAGTCCGGCGGTGATTGCCGAGGCGATGTAGATGTCCGCCCCGACGATGGACCCCACGACGATGTTGACGAGGTCGAAGGACGTCAGTGCTCGCCTGAGCTCTGCAGAGGGCACAAACTGCGGATGGGCGCTGATACTATTAATAGAACGCGTACGAAGAGCGACCGCGGGCACGTCCGCAGAGCGGTGGCAGCCTGCGCGCAAGGGCATCCGCGGCGCGAGTGGCGCGGGCGAGGGGGGATACGGGGCACTGACAGAAAGGCAGGGGAATCTCCGCCGCGAGCGGAGCCGCTGGGGAATCTCGCCCGCCCCCGGATCTATCCGCTTCCCGTTCACTCCGTCGGTAGATCCTCCCGGACCGGCCGGATCGCGGTGGAGTGCTCGCCGGAGTGCGGGGGTGTCGATCTGGGCTCACGTTCTGCCCCTTCCCGTTGGCATCACGATCGGGATCTGCCGCAGCCGGGCAACCGTTCCACCCCCGCGAGGTGTCACCGCACCGCCGGCAGCGTGAAGTGGAACGTCGAGCCCTTCCCCGGCTCCGACTCCACCCAGATGCGGCCTCCGTGCCGCTCCACGATCCGTTTCACAACGGCAAGACCGATACCGGTTCCTTTGTACTGATCCGGTCCGTGCAGCCGCTGGAAGATGACGAAGATACGGTCGAAGTACTGCGGCTCGATCCCGATCCCGTTGTCCGATACCGAGAACTGCCAGAACCCGTCCGAGGTCCGAGCGGAGATGTGGATCCTGGGCGCCTCGTCCTCCCTGCGGTACTTGAGGGCATTGCCGATGAGATTCTGGAAGACCTGCTGGAGCTGCCGCTCATCCGCCAGCACGTCCGGCAGGGGGGGTCGTGGGTGATCGCTGCACCGCTCTCCTCGACAAGCCCGTTCAGGGGAGGAGCGCCCGTACAAGAACCGCCTCGGTCTGGACACGTTCGAACCTCTGGGCCGGGCTGCTCACCCGCGAGAAGTCCAGGAGATCCTGGATGAGCGCCTGCATCCGTCTGCCGGCACCGATGATGAAGTCGAGGTACTCCTCGGTCTCCGCGTCGAGCTTGCCGCGGGTTCGGAAGACTGTTTCAGAGCATCTTCTGCCCGCTTGCGATCGGTGATACCCCGGACCATCCAGCGAAGCGAGGGGTCTGTCGCATCACCCGAGCGCACCGACACGATGCTCGCGGACACCCACACGCTCTCTCCCCCCACTGGCTGCAGCTGCACTTCCCAGTCCTGCTCGGGTTTCCGCTCGCAGCCCGGGCCAGCCGGGCCTGGAACTCCCCCGGCACCCCTCTGCGACGAAGGGGATGAGGCTCCGGCCCCGCAGACTCCCCTTGTGGACGGCGAGGAGCGATGCCACGGCCCGATTGGCTTCCCGAATCGTTCCGCTCCGATCCGTCGCGCTGTAGCCTTCCAGGGCGGTATCGAAGAGGTCGTGGTAGCGCTCGCGCTCCAGGTCCGCCGCTTTGCGGGCAGCGGCCAGCTCGGCATTCTGCTGGTTCAGCCGTTCATCGGCCTGGCTCAACTCTTCGTTTGCCCGGCGGAGCTCCTCGTTGGCGGCGGCCAGCTCCCCGGTATAGGTCCGGACCTGCGCCAGCGCCTCCTGATATTCGCGCTGCTGCAGGTTGCGGTCTTCCCCTGCACGCTTCAGACGTGCATCACTTCCCCCCCGCCGGGATCGCAGCAGGACCGGGAACAGTCCTCCACCAGCCCGTCCGGAAGGTACTCAACGGCGGAGAGGAGTGCCGGAGAATCGACCTCCTGGAGTATCGCCTGCAGCTGCGCCCTCTACGCTTCCTTCTTCCGCCGCACCGCAGAGAGATTCATGGAGACGACCCGGAAAGATGAAAATGTCTCTCAAAGGATCGAATGGTCCTCATGGGTAGACAGGGGGAGCATCCGGGCACTTCATGTACGTTTGGACGCCTCGAGCATCGGAAGGGTCGAAAGGCGGGATTCTTGTGCCTGCTCTCCGCGTATCCATTGGTTCGCCTGCCCGACCGATAGACGGCCGGAGCCCCGGAGGCTTTTCGGATGTCCCAGCCGCCCCGGAAGGCGGGCAGGACGAACGGGATGCGGGAGGGGTTTTGCACCTTGCCGGCATTCAGTCGGATCTCTCCTGCACACCGGCGTGCCCGCCTTCCGCACCCGATCGCCCGCTCACG
Organism: Methanomicrobiales archaeon; assembly: GCA_030019205.1. Lineage (NCBI taxonomy): Archaea > Methanobacteriati > Methanobacteriota > Methanomicrobia > Methanomicrobiales > Methanomicrobiales archaeon. Next base: position 71,226 of record JASEFH010000005.1, on the reverse strand, counting down.
ACCTCCATGGCGAGGAGGATCAGGGAGGGTCCGGCATCCGACTGGACCTTCCGGGCGTTGAGCCGCATCACGCGGTGCCCGATGCCGGGGAAGTCGTGCTCCACCTCGTAGCCCTCGAACTCCGTCTGCTTCGGAAGGATCTCCTCCAGCAGCTCTCGGAGCTCGGGGATATCCCACTGGTTGTTCCCCAGGGTGTAGAGAAGCTTCCCCACCGTCTCCTCGGGCTTGACCCGGAACGTCGTGTAGAACGAACGGTTCGCAGCGACGACGCGGAGATCGCGGTCCAGCACCAACAGTGGCTCGCAGACGGTGGCGACGACGTTCTCCGCGTAGGTGCGGAAATACTGGAGGGAGGACTCCAGCTCCTTGAGCGGGGTAATGTCCGAGAAAGCGACTATCACGCCCTCGATCCGGTTCTCTCCCGTGCGATAGGGCAGGATCCGCATGGTGTACCACCGCCCGTCCCCCGTCTGCACCTGCTTCGCCCGCATCTGCAGGGTATCGAGCACCTCCCGCACATCGGCCTGGAAGCGTTCATTCCTGATATTGACCTTTAAGTCGGTGACGGGGCGGCCGATATCGCTGGGCTGCAGGTTGATGATGGAGCGGATGGGCTCCGTGAACCGCCGCACCCGGAGCTCGTTGTTCAGGAAGAGGAGGGGGATCTCGGCGCTCCGGAGCGCATTGCGCATGTCATCGCTGCTGCGGGAGAGCTCCTCGATCTTCTTCTGGTGCTCCGCGTTGACGGTTAAGAGCTCCTCGTTGAGGGACTGAAGCTCCTCCTTGGAACTGGTCAATTCCTCGTTCATGCTCTGGAGCTCTTCGTTCGCGGACCGCAGCTCCTCCTGGGATGCCTGCATCTCTTCGGCGAAGTTCTGGAGCTGCTGCCGCGCGTGGACGAGCTCCTGTTCGAGCGCCGCACACCGCCCGCACGCCTCCTCCCCTTCTCCCGCGGTTTCCCGCGCCGGGAGCTCGATGGTCTCCGGGCGGTCCTCGAACGAGACCAGGTAGAGCTGCTCCTTCTCGTCCGTTTCGGGGATCGGCTGCACGGTCAGGCGGATCCGCTGGAACGTACCGTTTATCCGAACGGATACATCGTCGCGGGCAATCTCCTTCTTCTCCCGCACGGCGGCGGTGAGCGACGCTGCCAGAGGATACGAGAGACCCTCCCGGGCCATCGTGAACACGTTCAGGATCGCCCTCCCCGTGGGAGGCTCCAGGTACTTGCGGGTCTTCCCCTGGAAGTAGAGGATGTCTCCCCTCTCGTTGACGATCACCGAGGGCGGGACGAAGCGCTCGAGCAGCCACTTCTGTGCAGGTGCGGGAGCGGAGACCTCTCTTTTTGCAAGGACGCGGCCTGCATGACGCTCCGGAGCGGTGATCTGGAGGGGCAGCTCGGGGTGAGCCGCATAGGCAGGGGTCTCCTCCCGCCGCTGGAAGATCTTCCAGCGGCTCTCCACGGTCTTGAAGAGGTCGCCGTAGCTGCCAATGGACTCTGCAGTGCCCAGGAAGAGGATCCCGCCGGGCTCCAGCGCGTAGTGGAAGAGGGGGATCAGCTTCTTCTGGAGACTCGGGGTGAGGTAGATGAGCAGGTTCCGGCAGGAGAGGACGTCCAGGTGGGTGAACGGTGGGTCGGAGATGACATTGTGCGGGGCGAAGATCACCGTCTCCCGGATCTCCTGGGTGACACGGTATCTCTCATCTTCTTTCACGAAAAAGCGGTCGAGACGTTCGGGTGAGACGTCAACGGCAATGTTGGCCGGGTATACCCCATGGCGCGCCGTCTCGATGGCTTCCCCATCCACGTCAGTTCCGAAGATCTGGAACCGGATCTCCCGGGACCGGTCCAGGGCATCCAGCACCTCGCGAATCGCGATCGCCATCGTATAGGCTTCCTCCCCGCTGGAGCACCCCGCGACCCACACCCGCAGCGTGCTGCCTTCTGGTGCGCGCCGGATCAGGCCGGAGAGTACGTCTTTGAGGTTCTCCCAGGCCTCCGGATCCCGGAAGAACCGCGTCACGCCGATCAGCAGTTCTTTTGCCAGAACCTCGATCTCGGGCGGGTTCTCCTGCAGGAAGCGGATGTAGTCCTCCAGGCGGGTCAGCTGGTGCAGGCTCATCCGGCGCCCGATGCGGCGCTGGATGGTGCTCCGCTTGTACTGCGAGAAATCCTGGCCTGTGCGAGAGCGGAGCAGGACGAAGATCTTGGCGAGCCCATCCTCGGTGGCTTTGTCCGGGACCTCCCGGACGGCGGATATCTGTTCGAGGCTCTGGATATAGGGGATGAGCAGTTTCGGCAGTTCTGCAGGCGGGGCGACGTAGTCCACGAGCCCCGTGGCGATCGCGCTCTGCGGCATGCCGGTGAACTGGGCGGTGGCGGGATCCTGGGCCATGGCCATGCCTGTGCGCTCCTTGAGGGCCCGGATGCCAAGCGTTCCGTCGCTTCCCGTCCCGGAGAGGACGATGCCGATGGCTTTCCCATCCTGATCCTCGGCCAGGTGCCGGAAGAAGGTGTCGATGGGCAGGTGCAGCCCCTTGACCTGCAGCGGCTCCAGGAGCGTGAGGACGCCCTGCAGGATCGCGAGATCGGCGTGGGACGGTTTGATGTACACGGTGTCGGGCTCGACCCGGGTCCCATCCGAGGCCTCCACCACAGGCAGAGAGGTGAACCGCTCCAGGATCTCCGGGAGCAGCCCCTTCTGCCGGGGGTCCTGGTGCAGGATCACCACGAACGCCAGCCCGGTATCGGTCGGCGTGTGCCGGAAGAACTGTTCCAGCGCCTCGAGCCCTCCGGCCGATGCCCCGATCCCGACGATGGCGCGGGGCAGCGCCGGCGATTCGGCTGCCGGCTGCTCCCACCGATCCGCGTCCCTCTCCGGTTCGCCAGCGGGTTCCGGCGTTTCCCCATCCTGCTTCTCGTTTCTCATCATACGTGTCATCCCTTCTGCAGCCCATCCACCATTCCCGGATCTCCCCCGCCATCTCCGCATTCAGGCTCCGGGAGGTGTCGGGCTCGTCGGGATCCTACCTCTGCACGGCTCCGAACACCCCCGCGGCTCCACCCCCTGCGTCTCCGGGAGGCTCCGGCACCATGACATCTCGTTCCAGGAGATGATGAAATCTCCCCTGCGATTGTCCCCCCGCTCCTCCCGTGGGGCCGCATGGCGGGGATCCCGCAGCGTGACTGCGCCGCTGACAGTGCGCCCTGTCAGCGGAACCGCCGATGGATTCATTAACCGAGAGGAGCTACCTTTTCCTGCCGATGGTGATGGAGTTCACCGACAACCGCCGTGCGGCTGATAACTCCTACTGAAAATGGCACCGGCGGGATCTCCGCATCCCGCGAAGCATCAGGAGGAGTCCCATGCGCGACCCGTCCCGGCCCACAATCCTCACGGCGGAAGCCCACCCAGACTCTCGACCGACCGCACCCTCGCTCCATCGATCCGAGGCTTTTGAACCGAACCCCGTAACGACCGTGATTCCGGCCCTCATCGCGGGGCTGCGGGCTCTCGGCCCCGAGTACTCCCCGCACGCGGAGCGCCTGCAGCTGCTCCGTGACCGCCTCGTGGAGGGGCGGTTCCACCTCGCCGTCCTGGGGCAGTTCAAGCGGGGGAAGAGCACGCTCCTCAACGCACTCCTGGGCGAGGCAGTGCTGCCCAGTTCGGTTATCCCCGTCACCGCGATCCCGACCTTCATCCAGTACGGGGAGCGGAAGCGCGTCGTCATCCACTTCCAGGACGGGCGGGCGGACGTGACCCACGAGGCCGACGACGCCGCCGAGCTCAACCGCCTCCTCGGGCGATACGTCTCCGAGGACGGGAACCCCCGCAACACGCTGGGTGTCACCCAGGCCGACGTCTTCCACCCGGCCCCTCTCCTGCGGGACGTGGTCCTGATCGATACCCCCGGCATCGGCTCCACGCACCGCCACAACACCGAGGTGACGTTGAACTTTCTCTCCCAGTGCGATGCCGCCCTTTTTCTGGTCTCGTCCGACCCGCCGATCACCGAGGTCGAGGTCGAGTTCCTGCGACAGGTCCGGGAGAGGGTCGCCCGCCTCTTCTTCATCCTCAACAAGGTCGACTACCTGGACGATGCAGAACGGGCGACCGCGATCGCCTTCCTGCAGAAGGTGCTCGCACAGGGCGCGGGAGACGCCCGGGACCCCATCATCTTCGCGGTCTCCGCCCGGCAGGGTCTCGCAGCCCGGGAGCGCAGGGATGCCGCCCTCTGGGAGGCGAGCGGTCTCGCGGCAGTCTCCGACCACCTGGTCAACTTCCTGGCGCGGGAGAAGAGCGCGGTCCTCCAGCAGGCCGTACGCTCGAAAGCCGTCGCCATCCTGAACGACGCCCGCCTCCAGATCCAGCTCGGCATCCGCTCGCTGGAACTGCCGCTGGCCGACGTCGAGCAGCGGCTTGCGATCTTCGAGCAGAAGATCCAGGAGGCGGAGCGCCAGCGGCTCCACGCGCGGGACATCCTCGCCGGCGACCAGAACCGGATCGCAGAACACCTCGAATCCTTCGCCGCGGCCCTGCGGACGACCACCCGCGAGCAGCTGCTGGAGATCGCCGATAAAGCCCTGCAGAAGAGCCTCGACGAGCAGGCTGCGCAGGATGCCGTCGCCGCCGCGATCCCCGAGCTCTACGGGGAGAAGCTCGCCGAGGTGGATGCTGCCATGAACCAGGAGCTCGTCCGCCTCCTCAAGAGCCATCAGAGGCGGGCCGACGACCTGATCGAGTCCATCCGCGTCACGGCCGCCGAACTCTTCGAGATCCCCTACCACGCCCCCGAGAGCGAGCAGGCCTTCGAGATGCAGCGGCGGCCGTACTGGGTCGCGCAGAAGACATGGAACAGCACGTTCAACCCGATCCCGAACGAGTTCATCGACCGACTGACGCCCCGCCCGATGCGGGAGAGGCGGATCCGCGAGCGGCTGCAGCGGCGGATCGAGCACCTGGTGGTCCAGAACGTCGAGAATCTCCGCTGGGAAACCCTGCAGAACCTGAACATCTCGTTCCTCCACTACGGGACCGCGCTCGACCGGGACCTGCGGGACACCATCGAGGCGACGCACGGAGCGATCAGGGCCGCCTGCGAGAAGCGGAGGGAGCACGTGGAGGAGACGGCAGCGGAGCTCGCGAGGCTTCGGTCGGCCGAACGGGACGTGCATGCCGCGCTGCAGGCCCTCGGGGAGCCCTGAAGGAAGGGGTGGCTGCAGCGCGGGCCCCCGAAGGGCTGCCCGTCACCCCGGAACGAACAGTTCATATCTTGTTCCCTGTAATCACGAGTATCCAGAGAGGCGAGAGACATGGTGCGTGAAACCGCAATTGCAGCGCTGCACGGGCGGAAGATCCTGGACTCCCGGGGCAACCCGACGGTCGAGGTGGAGATCCGCCTGGACGGCGGCGTGCGGGCCCGGGCCGCGGTCCCATCGGGGGCCTCGACCGGCACCCACGAGGCGGTCGAGCTGCGGGACGGCGATCCCCGGCGGTATCGGAAAAAAGGGGTGCAGAAGGCCGTCGAGAACATCAACGGCACGCTGGCACCGGCGCTCCTCGGGAGGGACGCGAGCGACCAGGCAGGGATCGACGGGGTGATGATCGAACGGGACGGCACCCCGAACAAGGCCAACCTGGGAGCCAACGCGATCCTGGGGATCTCGATGGCGGTCGCCCGAGCCGCCGCGCAGGCGAGAGGCGTCCCGCTCTACCAGTACCTGGGCGGCGCCGGAGCGCACCTGCTCCCCGTGCCGATGATGAACGTCCTCAACGGCGGCGTCCATGCCCAGTGGCAGGGGGCGGACTGCCAGGAGTTCATGATCGTGCCGCTCGGGGCGGCGTCGGCGACGGAGGCGATCCGCTGGGGCGCTGAGACCTACCATGCGCTCCAGCAGGTCCTGAAGGAGAAGGACTACCCGACGGCGGTGGGCGACGAGGGCGGGTTCGCGCCGGCGGTCGCCACGAACGAGGAGCCGCTGGAGCTGATCGTCGCGGCGATCGAGGAGGCGGGATACCGCCCCGGCGCCGAGATCGCGATCGCCCTCGATCCCGCATCGAGCGCCTTCTACGGGGACGGGATCTACACCCTGCAGCGGGAGGGGCGGAAGCGGACCAGCGGGGAGATGGTCGACTGGTACCGCGGGCTCGTCTCGACCTACCCGATCGTCTCGATCGAGGACGGCCTCGCCGAGGATGACTGGGAGGGGTGGCAGCTCCTGACGCAGACGTTGGGGGGCCGCGTGGAGCTCGTCGGCGACGACATCTTCGTCACCTCCGCCGAGCGCGTGCAGCGGGGGATCGGGGAGAAGACCGCCAACTCCGTCCTGATCAAACCGAACCAGATCGGGACGGTGACCGAGACCCTCCGCACCGTGACCGTGGCGAAGACGGCGGGCTGGGGCGTGATCGTCTCCCACCGCAGCGGCGAGACGGTCGATCCGTTCATCGCGGACTTCACGGTTGCAATCGGGGGCGGCAAGATCAAGACCGGGGCGCCGGCGCGGGGCGAACGGGTCGAGAAGTACAACCAGCTGATGCGGATCGAGGAGGACCTGGGCAGCCGGGCAGTCTACGCCGGTCGGGGAGCGTTCGTGCGTGGCTGAACCGGCCCTCTCCGCCCTGCACGTGCGCAGGGATCCGGTAACATCGCGCGATCTGCTCCCCGCAGCCCTGGCCGTCGCCTCCATCCTGGCCTCGCCGCACGTCCAGCCGCCGTGGGTCCTTGCGGTACTGGTGATCCCGGCCTCGCTGATCCTCTACCTGATCCCGGCAACGAAGGCGTTCTCGCCGGCCGCCATCCTCGTCTCCGCCCTGTACGCCTTCGGCATCGTCCCGCTCTTCGTGTACGCGGTCACATTCGCCATTCTCGTATGCGGATTCCTGATCTTCCGCCCGGGCCGCGAGGCATCGATCGCCTGCCTCTACTATTTTGCCGCCGCCACCGCCGGCGCGGCCCTCGTCCTTGCGTACCTGGATGTGTTCTATCCGCTCGCGGCGCTCTTCGGGGTCGTCATCGCCGTCCTCCTGAAGGTGCTCTTTCGGGGGCGGGAGGACGGCCTCGCGGTCGAGGCGCTGGGGATCGCGATGGGGATGTACCTCATCCACGATCTGCACTATCACGTCGACCTGCCCCTGATCGCGCTCGCGGTCGCCGTGGCGTTCTCGTTCGGCTACTTCTCCTACCGCTTCCGCACCGCCGACCTGAGCGGCCTCTTCTCCGGCGCTCTCGTGGGCCTCATCCTGATCCTGTTCACCTGGGAGACCTACCGCATCTCCTGGTTCCTCGTCATGCTCGCCTTCTTCGTCCTGGGATCGCTCTGCACCCGCTACAAGTACGCCTACAAGGAGAGACTCGGCGTGGAGCAGTCCCACGGCGGGGCGCGGGGCTACCGCAACGTATTCGGGAACGGCCTGGTATCGGCAGCGGCCGCGATCCTCTACGGGATCTCTGGCCAGCCGCTCTTCGTGGCGATGTTTGTGGGGAGCGTGGCCGCCGCCGCAGGGGACACGGTGGCCAGCGAGATCGGGGTGACGGGGGGATCGCCCCGCCTGATCACGACGTTCCGGAGGGTGCCGGCCGGGACGAACGGGGGCGTGACCCTCCTCGGCGAAGCCGCTGCGATCCTGGGCGCGGGAGCGATATCCCTCTTCGCCGTCGCGCTCGGTGTGGTCGACCCGCTCACGGGGGGGATCTGCACCCTGGCCGGCTTTGCCGGGACGAACCTGGACTCCCTTGCCGGTGCGACCGTGGAGAACCGGGGGCTCATCGGGAATGCCGGGTCCAACCTGATCGGGACGCTGGGGGGAGGGGCGGTTGCGCTCGTCCTCGTATACCTTCACCCGTTTGCCATCTTTTGATCCACGCAGGAGAGTCTATGAACCGCGATGATGGCTGGCTGAACCGCACGGTGATCGGCGCCGGGGTGACGAGTTTTCTCTCCGACCTCGGCCACGAAGCCGTCACCGTGCTGCTCCCCTCGCTCCTGATCGTCCTGGGCGCCCCCGTGTATGCGCTGGGCGTGATCGAGGGGGTGAGCGACGGCGCATCGAGCTTCGTCAAGCTCTTCTCCGGCCACCTCTCGGACCGTCTCGGGAAGAGAAAGGAGTTCGCGCTCGCCGGGTACTTCGCCACCGCGATCTTCCCCGCCTTTGTTGCGGTCGCGACCGCATGGCCCGTTGTCCTCCTCGGCCGCGTCATCGGATGGGTGGGCCGCGGGACGCGGGGGCCGCCGCGCGACGCGATCCTCGCCAAGTCCGTCCCGCCGCAGGACCTCGGGAAGGCCTTCGGGTTCCACCGTGCGGGCGACACCCTCGGGGCGATCGCCGGCCCGCTGGTCGCCCTGGCCCTGCTCGCCTCGATCGGCATCCGGGAGATCATCTGGCTCACCCTCATCCCGGGCTTCCTCGCCGTCGGATCTTTCTGGCTCCTCGTGCGGGAGAAGAATCCGGCGCCCTCCCGCGACCGGATGAACCTGGTCGCTTCGCTCCGGGATCTCCCGGAGAGGTTCAAGCGGTTCCTCGGGGCGGTCCTCGTCTTCGGGATCGCCGACTTCTCGGACACGCTCCTCGTCGCCTTTGCCATCGTCGCCCTGACGCCGTCGCTCGGGTTTACGGCTGCGACCGCCGCCGGCGCCGCCCTCTATGTCATTCGGAACGCGGTCTACGCGGCGGGGTCCTACCCGTTCGGCGTCCTCGGGGACCGCTTCGGGCGGTGGAGGGTGCTTATCTTCGGATATGCCGTCGCCTTCGTGATGTACATCGGATTCGCCGTCGTCCCGCCGGGCCTCTTCATCTACGGAGTGCTCTTTGCACTCGCCGGCCTCTATCTCGCCGCCGAGGATACACTCGAGGGGGCCGTCGCGGCCGAACTCGTGGAGGAGCGCCGCCGGGGTACCGGATTCGGGGCACTCGCCACCGTGAACGGAATCGGCGACCTGGCATCGAGCATTGTCATCGGGTTTATCTGGACGTTCGTCGGATACACCGCCGGATTCCTCTTCGCCGCGACGGTCGCTGCTATCGGGACACTGCTCCTGGCCGCCGCACGCTCCCGTTCGTATGATGTCCGATGAACGGGGGGTGCACCTGAAAGCATTAATGCCTTGCAGACCTATCCCGGGTACATGAAGGGCGATGAGGTCCGCCCCTAACCGCCGCCTGCCGGCTGATGACTTCTGGTTCCCCGGCGATCCCCTTCAGCGCATCGCCGCCGGGCAGGTCGATGCCTGCCTTCGTAGAGATCGCACAGGACAGGGCAGGGCATGGTCACAGTTCGCAGGTTCTTGGGGGACGCGGCGCGACCCCCGGATATGAAGGGCAGCTCCGGGCACCTTCGGCAGGGATGGGCGGGGGCATGACGGACAGGTCTTCGTCATCCCTGAACGAGCATCAGGCCCGATACCTGCGGGTCTCCTGCGAGCATATCGACAGGCTCCTCGGCGAGATCGAAGCCATCCTGAATACCTCCACGTCACGCGCCGCCTTCCCGAGATACGCCCCCGATCTCGACCCCGCCCGTCGGCGGACGATCGAGGACTTCGTCGCCCGCCTGCGCGCCCAGGTGGTGCGGATCCTGGATGGCCAGGGCATCCCCCGGGATCAACCGCGTGTTCCGGCCTCCAGAGCCATCCACGCCACGCTCATTGCGATCGATATCGCTGCCGAAGAGCTCAGACCGCAGCACATGCGGGGTTACGGGGAGGTGTCCGCGGACGTGGCGACGGAGCTGAACGGCATCGCGGCGGAACTGCACGGCCTGGTCGTGCGGCTCGACCGCTGTCTCGCCGGAGGAGGCGGCGAGGATTTGGAGGCACGCCTGCAGAGGCTGGAGAGAGAGGGGGGCGATCTCCGCCTCCTGTCGGCCATCGAGCGGGTCGTGGCGGAGCGGGGGCTGGTCGAATTCCGCGGGACGATCGCCTCGATCCTGGACCGGGCCGAGGACAGGGCGTTCGAGATCGCGGTCTTCGGGCGCGTGAGCTGCGGAAAATCGTCCCTCCTGAACGCCATCCTCGATACGGATGCGCTGCCTGTGGGGGTGACGCCCATCACGGCGGTCCCCATCCACATCGCTTTCGGCGAGAGGGCGGCGATCACGGTATCCTTCGCCCATGCGCCCTCCCGTGCGCTGGACATCGATCGGCTCGGCGAATACGCAACGGAGCAGCAGAACCCCGGAAACGTCAAGCGCGTTACCCGCATCGCGGTCACGCTCCCCGCACCCCGCCTCGGCAGCGGGGTGACCTTTGTGGACACTCCGGGGCTGGGCTCGCTGGCAACGGGCGGTGCTGCCGAAACTCTCGCCTACCTGCCGCGGTGCGACCTCGGCGTTGTGATGATCGATGCAGGATCCACCCTAACGGAGGGCGACATCCAGACGATCCGTGCGCTGCAGGAAGCGGCGGTTCCCGTGAACGTGCTGCTGAGTAAAGCGGACCTGCTGACCCCGCCGGACTGCGGGCGCATCCTTCGGTACATTCAGCAGCACCTGGCGGCGGAGTTCGATCGGGACCTGCCGGTGCACCCCGTTAGCGTCCGCCCCTCGCACCGCCGGCTGCTGGACGCATGGTTCGAGGAGGAGATTCTTCCGCTCTGCAGCCGCTCGCAGGACCTCAGGGAGGCATCTCTGCGGCGAAAGATCGGCGCGCTGCGGGAATCCGTCGTGGCTGCCCTCCGCCTCCAGGTTCAGCGGAGCCGGCAGGCGTCCCCGCACACGCAGGAGCGGATCCGGGCCGCGGAGTCCCGCCTGCGGCAGGCGACGGGGCGGATCGAGGAGACGCGCTCCGTGGTCGAACGCGGAATCCGGGAGATGGCGCGGGGTGCCCCGGAGATCTGCGTGGCGGCCGCCGCCCGGATGACGGCCAACGGGGCGGAATGCGAGCCCTCCGACGTGCTCCGGGCATCGATCCGGGAGTATGCCCGGGGGCGGGCGAAACCCCTCCCGGACGCGATCGAGACCCTGGCCCTCCAGCTGGAGCGCGACCTGCAGGAGAGCGCTGCCGCGCTGGGAATCGCCGATGCGCCGGAAGAAGGCGAACTGGCATCCCTGGTCCGCGGGATGCCCGTCTGCGATCCCGCCCACATCAGCACCCCTGCATTCCGCTCTTCCACCTCCCGGCTGTTCGGACGAAAGTATGCCGAGAGGCGCCTCGCGGAGAGGATGTACCGGTCTCTCGGGCGTTCCCTCGAACAGACCCTCGCCGCCTACGGTGAAGCGCTGGAGGAGTGGGCGGGGGAGACGATGGATCTCCTCCGCAGCCGCTTCGAGGGGTATGCGGAGCGCTACCGCGCACTGGCGGAGCAGTCTATCGCGGGGAGAGAGATGACGACCGCTGCCATCCAGGACATAGAGCGGGACCTGCGACTCCTGGAGTCCGTCCCGTCCGGATGCGCCCCCGACGCATTCCGTGAAGAAGAACCCGGAGTGCAGGACCGATGACCGGCAGACGGGAGCGGGATTCCGCGATGAGGGGCCGTATGGCTCCTCACCTTTCGGCGAGAGGGGGTTCGTAAAAATTCCCCATCATTCCCCCCGCAACACCCGGGGCGGAGGTTGATTCCGGATCCGACGGCGGCACCACCGGCGTCGGGATCGGCTGACGGGGGGATGACGCACCCCGGCGGCTGGAGACGGGCTTCATCGCCCGCGGCGATCCGTCCCCGCTGAACGCTGCAGGGGATCCGGGGGAGGACCGGAGGACCGCTCCGATTCCAGGATCGCCTGCAGCGCATTCGTCACGTCCCGCAGTTCTCGGCGGATCGCCGGATAGTCTCCCCCGCGCTGCATGGCGTCGGCAGACAATCGCTGGAACCGCGCGCAGAGGTCGCGGAGCCGCTCGACGGTCTCGTTCGAGAACGGTCCGCCATCGTGCGCATCCAGCAGCTGCTCCACGGCATACACCAGCATCGCCTGCTGCACACGGGTCACCTTCGCATCGAATGCCCGCATGAGCGACTGCTCGATCCGGTCGAGGGGTTGGATGAACTCACCGGAGAGTCCGCTGCGCCCGATGTCCCGCGTGACGGACTCGGCATAGACCTGGTAGAGAAGGCAGCAGTCCCTGACGTAGGGATCGCTGTTGCCCGTCAGCCGATCGACCAGGCGGTAGAGGCGGTAGGTCTCCCGAAGGCGCTCCATCGTCTCATTCTCCCGTACGACGCCAAAGAACGAGGCGGATTGCCGCACCATCGCGCGGAGAATCGGGACGAGTTCGTCGGGCAGATCGGTGTATCCCCGCGTGAAGAGGTCGACCACCCAGGGGGCCTGCCGTATCTCCTCCCGGAGCTCTGCAAAGTCCCGGCTGTCGTAGATACGGAGGACCGCCTCGCGGGTTCTCTTGATCGCGTACAGGAACTCGCCGCTGCCGGAGGGATCCCGCATCCGGGTGATGAGCCCGCCCTGGTGCAGGTTGACGAGGTGCTTTGCGATCCCCCGCAGAGTGTACCCGGATCTGGCCGCCAGGGCGGACTCCGAGAGAGTCCCGCCGTCCAGGAGACTCTGGAGGACCCGGGTCTTGCTGACGGATCGCATCGCGGTTCACCGGTTGCCCATGAAAAGGACTGCCGCGCGGTGCCGTGCAACAGGCGACGGGCGAGCGGAGGGACACCGCAGGGGGCGACGTACGCCGCCGATCGACGCGAGCGCGGAGGCGATCGCTCCAGCCGGGCTGACGCCGCGCTCGGACGCGGGCATCTTCCCGAACACCGCCACGGCGTCGGCGCACCCCGACCAGCCCGGAAGCTGGGTCGCGAGGATCGGACGCTCCCGACAGCCGGGCCGCGGGCTCTCCGCCCCCCCGTACGGATGCGGGAATGTCAGCCCCTCACCCCCGGGGCTTCGATAGGTCGAGCACCTCCCGTTGCGGGGGCAGCGGGCACGCCTGCTCCAGCATCCGGATCCCCGAGAGCGCGGCAAGGGCCATCCATGTGTTCTCCAGGGTGGAGATCCCGCCGTACACGGACCGCGCGTATCCCCCGCTGGCATGCCGGCAGCGGCGGATCAGGGCCTCACAGCATTCGAGGACGGACGAGGGGTAGGAGAGGAGCAGACATGCCTGGACGCCGGCGTGGATGTGCTCGAGGTATGAGGGCTGGCTGCCGGGGACGTTGACAAACCCGAACCGTGGATCTTCGCAGAGGCGGAGGAAGGTTCCGCACCCGAGGGATCCGATCGGGTGCCCGAGCGCCTGCAGGATGGAGAGGGCATGGTGCGTCTCGATCAGCGTGGGCGGGCGGCCGAACCCGCCGCTCTCGTGCAGCATCCGGAGAAGGCCCCGCACGATCGTGCCGCGGGCGCGGGGATCGACGCGCAGGTGCAGGGTGCGGTGGAGATCCGCGATCAGGTAGAGCGGCTCGAACCGTGACGTGGACTCCACGGGCCGATCCCGATCCCCGGGGAGAACCAGGTGCTCCTGCAGCCACGGCGACGGATCCGCGGGAGGCGGACGCCCCAGGATCCGCAGGGCCTGGATCGCATGGTAGGCCGTATAGGGCGATGCGAATCCCCCGTCCGCTCTCTGGTACGCCGCGAGGTACTCCGCGGTCGCTGCGTCTCTCGGTCGGATCCCGAGCGCTGCGAGAGAGGCGAGCGCCCAGAAGGTGTCCGCCGTATTCGGCTCGTCGAGCTGGTAAAAACAGAACCCGCCGTCCGAACATCGCCGTTCCAGGATGTATCGAACTGTCCGATCGCTCCGGATGATCTCCACCTCCCTGTGGGTAGAAGTCATCAGCCGGACGGGCGGTTGGTGGCGGACTTCATCGCCAGCGTATCCCGAGCTTCTTCTGTCTCTTCAGATAAATGATTTGTCCTGAGGTTCGGTGTAGCCGATGGGGAGATCGTCGCAGTCAGGTTCCCAGAACCGCTGCCGCTTCCAGCCGCAGTTGGGGCAGATGAGGATGGGGATGCACAGGCAGTCGTTGTCGCCGCTGTACTCCAGACGCTCGGAGGGCAGGAGCCGGTATCCGCAGTTCGGGCAGATCATGACGGGATTCTCTTCTCTGGTTCGGCAGAGCATGATCTCACCAGGTACTCCGGGTTATTCGTCCGATCATATCTACCTTATGCAATTCCCGATTCCACGATCCGTCGCGGAATACGAAGGGGGCTGCGCCGGTACCCCTCCGGTGCGCGGGACACAGGAAGGGGGCCGCTCTCCGGATGGATCGCCGGACCTCACCACAGGGTGCTGAGGATGAGCTCGAGGTCTCTGTCGATGACGTCGCACATCTTCGCGATGTCCGCGCACGCCTGCTCCAGCTCCGGGTCGAGGCCGTCCATGCTCTCGATCCGCTGGACGATAGTGGACGCGAGATCCTCGACGATGCCTGCCATACCGCTTCCGCGCCCGGGGGGATGGCAGGTTCTGCATGCGGTGCAGACTGCTCGTCGGTCTCCCCCGCCTAATCGCGGACGGGAGACCCCATGCTCTTCAGGGCGCACCGCAGGATGTCCTCGTCGGGCGTGAAGTAGAGGTTGTCGTGCCCCTGCCAGGTCCCGCACCCGCGGAAGACGACGGCCGGGATGCCCTGGTCGCTCTCCCCCATGATGAAGTTGGCGAACCCGGCGATCTCGTCCACCACCGCCTCCTCCGTGATCTGGAGGGAATGGCCGAAGAGATCCGTGTCGCCCCGGAAGTCCCGGATCGCCGGCATCCCGCTCCAGCCGATCGCGTTGCCCGTCTGCCCCCGGCGGAACGCCCGCCCGACGGTGTCGGTGATGATCACGCCGACTCTCTTCCCCGACCGTTTGCGGATCGCCTCCCGCAGCTCCGCGGCCGCCCCCATGGGGTCCGGGGGGAGGAGGATGACGAACCCGTCCTCGACGTTGCTGCGGTCCACGCCCGAGCGGACGCCGATGTGACCGGATGGCATCGCCGAGAGGATGAACGGTTCGTCCAGGAGGACGTCGGTCGCCTCGTCGAGCACCGCCTGGACGAACCGTGGATCTTCATGGTCCCGCGCCGCGATCCGCTTCGCCTCGTCCCCGGGCACGATCGTGCGCAGGTCACGGGTATACCCCTTCGCCTTCGAGTAGACGGTCGACGCCAGAGCGAGAATGTCCCCGTCCTCGAAGGCGACGCGCCCGCAGATCAGGGCAGCCAGATCGTCCCCTTTGCGGATGAGCGGCAGACCCTCCACACCGAATACCTGTACTGACATAGCTGCAGGAGAGTTCGGGCGGATGGGCATTAAGGGTTTTCGAACCGCAGCAGCCCGCACGGTCCGAGCCCGCCGCAGAAGGGGGCTGTCGAGGCTCCAAACGCAGGGCGGATTTCGAAGGCTATACGTTTTTATAGAGGGATCGCGAACATACGGTAATGCACGGTGCCGCCAAGGATCACGGGTGCGAGTCCTGCACTTCTGGTTTTAGCCCGGCCGATCTTGGTGGTAAGCGGAGAGGGACTCGGGTAGCGACTCGGGCAGCCTGAGATCACACGTGCAGCTTCTTCACGCCGTCCCGTTGCGGGGCGGGGTGTCTTCCGTTGTTCGGGGTGATGATGTACATGGGCACGATGTATCGGGAAATCGATCGGGGGGGGCAGGGATCGAACCTGCCGCTCGCCCCCGACGTCTACGGACTGATCGAGACCGCAGGGGGTGCGTCTGACAGGGCGGCGCGAATCACGGCCGTGGATGCCCTGGGGGCGAGCGGGGACCCCCGGGCGGTGCAGACGCTGGTGCAGTGTCTGCAGGATGCGGACTCCGGCATCCGCATGCACGCCGCCTGCGCCCTGCGGGATCTGCCGAGCGTCCGTGCCGTGGGGGCGTTGATCGAAAGGCTCCTCGACACCCGGGAGCAGAGCGAGACGCGCGTCCATGCCGCGGAAGCGCTGGGGCGGATCCGGAGCATCCGGGCGATCGACCCGCTCACGCGCATCCTGCAGGAGCCGGACGACCGTCTGCGGGAGGCGGCGGAGAACGCGCTGACTGAAATCAAGCATGCCTGGCACCTCCCCGAGGAGAATTGAATCCCTGAAGAAGGCCAGGCATCCCGCCAGCTACCTCTTCCTGACGGACAGCAATGCTCATCCAGTCACCGTCACCCCATTTTTCTGGGGCTGGAAGCGAGAAGATCGATCAGCCGCGTTTCACCGTGTACGCATCTTCGCGAGAACCGATCTCCCGCAGTGAAGGTTTTTACTCCGGATCACCGCCTCTTCTGGGAGACGTTCCGGTCGGATGAATGTTTGATTCCATTTCATTCCCGGCATCCTTATTGTCCCCGACCAATCGGTATACGATTAAATGCTCTTGTTCTGTTCTGGAGAAATGTACCCGCATATGAGGCGATAAAACGGTTCTCTTCATCCCTCTTTTGCAATGTATCAGTTCATCCTCCATGAACTTTAATAATATTTCTCCAATACTCTTCTACAGCAGTTGACACCTCCACGGAATATTGCCGGTGATGAAGTCCACCGATGAACCGCCGATAGCTAATGACTTCTACCCGGGAGGAACAGTATGATATCCGAGGGTGAACGAGCGACATTTATTCGTATCATCTCTGAATCTCGTTGTCCCATCATCGAAAAATGCATTTATCTGACGGATGGGTCATCTCCCCCATACAACAGAAATGCAGTCTACAGGTATGCCGCGTTTTGTAGCATGAAAACGGGGATCCGGAGAGTCACATCCCTGATATGCAGTCAGGGAAAAAAATTGCGAACGGTTCCAGTGATGATGCCCGAACGTGGCGAAGATCCCTCTCCTTCGTCAAGGTTCCTGGTTCTGGGGGGATTTCCTTTATGAGCTTTTTCAGCATCCTCTTTGACAATCCAGATGAAGATATAAGCGGGGGAACTCTCCAGGAACCACCGTTTTTCTCGGATTTGCATCTGGATCAGATTGTCCATGCTGTCACAACCGGCTATGAAGAATACGATCTCGAGCCATTTTTCTATCATTCATTGAAAAGTATCGATGCCATAACGTACCGTCAGGAAATTGTCCAGGAACTCGGGGATGCCCGACTTTTTGAGGCTATCAAATCTTTTTCCCGCAGGATGCAAACGGTGCGGAACCATCTCGTCCAGGCTGAGAAACTCCCTTGCATATACCAAAAGAGACGCTGGTTCTTGGACGCAGTGGCATTATACTGCGAAGCGATCGCATGCCTGTTCCATGACCTCGCACATCTCGATCTTAAATCACGGGGGTTCCTGGCCTTTCGCGAATATCTGAATCGCTATGTAGAATCAGCTGATTTTCGTTCTTTAGTTGCAGAAACAGAAAATCTCAGGGAAGAACTGTCCCGGGCAAGGTATTGTCTGCTTATCAGGGGAAAGGAGATCACTGTTCTAAAAAGGGAATCGGACGAGGACTATATCGGAGAGGTAGAATCTACCTTTGAGAAATTCCTCCAGGAACCGGTTCGGCCTTTCCATGAAAATTTTCTCGAAGACCCTGAAATGAACCACGTTGAAGCAAAGGTCCTCGATCTGGTTGCAGCACTGTATCCGGAGGTGTTCTCGCATCTTGATGCATTCCAGGAGAAGAATATCCATTATCTGGATATCACCATCGCCCGGTTCAATCGGGAGATTCAGTTTTATATCTCATATCTGGAGTTAGTTGCCTCGATCGGAAGAGGGGGGCTATCCTTCTGTATCCCCCAGGTTTCTGATACAAACAAAGAGATCTGGAGCCGCGAAGGATTCGACCTTGCTCTGGCTGTCACATTGAGCCATGAGAAGAAACCAATTGTAACCAATGACTTTTACCTCGAGGACGAGGAACGTATATTTGTCATAACCGGCCCAAACCAAGGCGGAAAAACGACATTTGCCCGGACATTTGGCCAATTGCATTTCCTCGCAAGTATTGGGTGTCCTGTTCCCGGCCGATCAGCCCGCCTCTTTCTTTTCGACAGACTGTTCTCGCATTTCGAACGGGAAGAGCATATCACTGATTTGAAAAGTAAACTGGAGAACGATCTCGTCCGGATTCACTCCATTTTCTCGGAGAGCACATCCCGGAGCATCATCATCATTAACGAGATGTTCACATCCACAACAGTCCAGGATGCCCTGTTCCTGGGAAGAAAAGTTCTGGAGCAGGCCATACATCTGGATCTGTTGTGCGTCTACGTCACATTCCTGGACGAGCTGAGCACGCTGGAAAAGACCGTGAGTCTTGTCAGCACGATGGTTCCGGATAATCCGGATTTGCGGACGTATAAGATTGTACGCAAACCTGCAGACGGACTTTCCTATGCCATAGCGATTGCCAGAAAGCACCGGTTGACATATGAAGATATTCTGGAGCGTATTCAACCATGAAACCGTTGCTCTTATACCGGAATCGCGATTTCAATCCCCTCTGGGGGATGCTCCAGATCTCCCCCTCGCCTGCCCTGTGGAGAGCCCGCGATTATGACCAACAATGGGCAATGCTGCCACAAAATAAACGAATAGTGACGCAAGACCTGGAACTGGATATTCTCTTCCATGCCATGGCAGGCGGGGACAAATTTCTCTTTGAAGTAGTCAAAAATGTTGTTCTTACAAGCGTAACAGACACCGACACGATCCTGTACCGTCAGGATATCCTCAAGGATTGCATAAAGAATGCGGAGGTCGTCAGGGACATATACAGGATTTCCGACGAAACGATCGAGGAGTATCAAAAAGGGTTAACCTGGTATCTCGGGAAAAGTGCAGATTCCGTGCGGAGCGCATCCCTACGAGCACTCGGGCCGTTTATAGATAAGCTTGTGGCACTGCGGAACATAGCGGAGGAGCATGCGGGGAATTTTGAATCCGAGGGTTTCAAAGAGTTTTTTGCAATGCTTGAGAGAGAGCTGCCCGATGAATACATCGCTCGCCTGAAGGAAAAACTCGAGGAATTATCCTTTCCAAAGGGGATACTTGTCGGCGTTGAACTCGGGAAAGGGAACAAGGGATCGAATTATACTCTTCAAAAGTATCAGGACATAAAAAAACCGGGGTGGATGTCCCGGGTATTCTCCAGAGAACAGCCGTCTCACTACAGTTTTGCCATCGCTGATCGGGATATAACGGGTTTTCAGGCACTGGCAGAGATGAAGGAAAAGAGTGTGAATACGGTTGCCCGTATCCTCCTCCAGTCGTCTGATCACATGCTCGGTTTTTTAACCTCACTGAAGACCGAATTGGCCTTTTATATCGGGTGCCTGAATCTGAGAGAGCAGCTGATCCGCATTGGCAAACCATTCTGTTTTCCTATCCCCTTTGAGCCTGGAAGACGGGCTCTCTGCTGCAAAGAGCTCTATGATGTGTGCATGGCCATAACGAAGGAACGGGGGATTGTCGGGAATGATGTGAACGCTGAAAATAAGGACCTTATCATTATCACCGGAGCAAACCGGGGAGGAAAATCAACGTTTCTCCGGAGTGCAGGGCTGGCGCAATTGATGATGCAGTGTGGTTCGTTCGTACCGGCTGAATCATTCTGTTCTGATGTATGTACCGGGATCTTCACCCACTTCAAACGGGAAGAGGATCGGACGATGAGAAGGGGCAAATACGACGAAGAACTCAGCAGAATGAGTGATATCGTTGATCTCCTGAAACCGGACAGCATGGTGTTGTTCAACGAATCTTTTGCTGCGACGAATGAACGGGAAGGTTCGGAGATATCACGGCAGATCGTCGGTGCATTGCTGGAAAAACGGGTTAAGGTCGTCTTCGTTACTCACCTCTATGAATTTTCACGGGGGATGTATGAAAGAAACATGGACAATGCGTTATTTCTCCGAGCTGAAAGAAGACCTGACGGAGAACGGACCTTCAAAGTGAAAGAGGGCGAACCGCTTCAAACGAGTTTTGGTAAAGATCTGTATGACAGGATATTTCAGGAATCTCCCTGAACTTCTTGGGAAATCGGGGAACGATTACCGGATTAGCACCTCGTTCAACCCCCGGTCGGAGGCCAACACGGGGTATGAGCCCGTATTCACCACCAGCAGCGGTGCAAGCGGCGGGATCGGGGGAGCCGCCACGAAGCGAACGTAGGCGAGCGGAGAGACTCGCCCGCTGGGAATCCCCCGCCGCCCGGCTCACCCGGGCCGCCAACTCATTGCAGATGAGCCGCAGCCATCCCGAGACGCCGCCATCACGCGAGCACGGGCGGATCCGTCCCCCATCATGGTTCCCAGGAACGCCGCGCTCATCTCGGCCGTCAGCTCTTCGCGGCTGCGACAGCCCGGTCCCGGAGCGGTCCGGCTCCGTGATACCTGACCGGTTCATTGACAGGGCCTGCTCCTTCCCGGAGGCGAGGTCATGGAGGAGCGTGATTGAGCAGGCCTCCACGGGCCTTCCCGGACCCTCCATCGCACCCGTTGGAGGGGGGAGGCTCCGGTTTTTCCCCAGACCGGTTACCCTACCCGGCGTTGAGAGGTACGGCCCTGAAGATCAGATAGGAAAACAAATGGCGAAAGTCCCATGCTTTGTGCATCAACCAACAAGACCGTTCAGGAACAGGCGGTGCAGCCGCAGGTCCCCGCCGAGCTCCGGGTGGAAGGAGAACGCCATGTGCCGCCCCTGCCGCACCGCGACGGCGCCCCGCTCGATGGACGCCATCGGCTGCGCATCCCCGCCCACGCGGGACGCGAGCGGGGCGCGGATGAAAATGGCGTGGAACGGCCTGTCCAGCCCCGCGACGTCCAGGTCGGCCTCGAACGACTCCCGCTGCCGCCCGAAGGCGTTGCGGAGGACCGTCATGTCCATCAGGCCAAGGGGGCGGACCCGGGGGTCGTCCACCTCTTCTGCCATCAGCACCATGCCGGCGCAGGTGGCGAAGATCCCGCCGTCGAACGTCTCCAGAGGAGCCCGCATGCCGTTCTTGTCGATCAGGCGGGAGATGGTGGTGGACTCCCCGCCGGGGATGGCGATCGCGTCGCAGCCCGCGATCTGGTCGGCGCGGCGGAGTACGAAGACTGCGGCGCCTTCGCCCCGCCCCGCCTCCCGAAGGGCCCTGCGGAAGGCCTGGACGTGCTCCGATACGTCGCCCTGGAGGGCGAGCACCCCGATCCTACCGCCCACGGGTCTGCAGCACCTCGGACTCTTTCAGGGTGTGGATGTCCAGGCCCCGCATCGGCTCTCCCAGGTTCTTCGAGACCTCGGCGATGACCGCAGGCTCGTCGTAGTGGTTGACCGCCTCGACGATCGCTCTCGCCATCCGCGGCGGGTTGCTGGAGAGGAAGATGCCGGAGCCGACGAAGACCCCGTCGGCGCCGAGCTGCATCATCAGGGCGGCGTCGGCCGGCGTGGCGATTCCGCCCGCGGAGAAGTTGACCACGGGGAGCCGCTGGAGACGTGCGCACTCCGCCACGAGGGCCGCGGGGGCCTCGATCTCCCGGGCAAAGTCCGTGAGCTCCTGCGAACTCTTCCCCTGCAGGCTGCGGATCGCACCCATGATGTTCCGCATATGCCGCACCGCCTCCACCACGTTGCCGGTGCCGGCCTCGCCCTTGGTGCGGATCATCGCGGCGCCCTCGTCGATGCGGCGGAGCGCCTCCCCCAGGTCCCGTGCGCCGCAGACGAACGGTATGGTGAACCGCGTCTTGTCGATATGGAACTGCTCGTCGGCCGGCGTCAGCACCTCGCTCTCGTCGATCATGTCCACGCCGAGGCTCTCCAGCACCTGGGCCTCGACGAAGTGGCCGATCCGCACCTTCGCCATCACCGGGATGGAGACCGCATCGATGATCTCCAGCACCTTCGCCGGGTCCGCCATCCGCGCGACCCCGCCGGCCTTGCGGATATCCGCCGGCACCCGCTCGAGCGCCATCACGGCGACGGCGCCGGCCTCCTCCGCCACCTTCGCCTGCTCGGCGGAGACCACATCCATGATCACGCCCCCTTTCTGCATGGACGCAAAACCCCGCTTCAGCAGCTCGGTCCCGAATCTCAGCTCCTCTAGCTTCATTGCGGTTAGCTAGTTGGCCAGCCATTCCCATAAAAATAGTGCATCCGACCATGCCATGGGGTATCGCGCGGGAAAATACGGAGATGCGCCGCAGAGCTGGGGCATTTCTTCTCCCGCCGGGCACGAGAGCGCGGGGCACAGGAGCAGCGGGAGGTTCGATCGCAGTCGGTGGGCGGCATCGAACCCCTCTTCTCCCGCTACCGCCGGGATGCGTCATTCCCATCCTTCCACGGGGATTCGCAGGCGCCCTGAGGCAACTCCCCGATCCGCGTCCCCGGGTGGCTGCCGTGCCGGGGGGACCGGGGAAGGAGCCGCGCCCCCTGGCATCCCGAGGGTACGGGACGCCAGCCGCCCTAGACGGGAGGTGCGGCGAGCGGCCCCGCCAGCACCAGGATTCCCGCGAGAAGCCCCGCGGAGATCAGGGTCGCCGCCCGGATCGCCCGGATCACGCCGTCCCCACCCTCGAAAAGGGACCGCTCGGGATTTCCCATGCAGTAGACGCCCGGCTTCTCGAAGCAGACGCCGGCGCCCCCGGCGATGATCGCCATCGGGATCCCCCCGTTGAAGCCGGGGCGTTTTCGCGCATCCCGGCGGAGGGCGCCACGGGCCGCCGCAAACCGCCCCCGCAGCCCGAAGTAGAGGAGGAGGACGAGACCGCCGAGCCGGGCCGGGACGAAGTTGAGGGCGTCGTCGAGGCGGGCGGGGAACCACCCCAGGCGCTCCCGCTCGTCGCGGTATCCGAGCATCGCGTCCATCGTGTTCGCCGCACGGTAGAACGCCGCCCCGGGGAGTCCGAAGAGTGCGTAGTAGAAGAGGGGCGCGACGATGCTGTCCACCAGGTTCTCGGAGGCGGACTCGTACGCGCCCGAGAGGATCTGCTCGCGGGAGAGGGCGGCGGTGTCGCGGCTCACCATGCGGGCGAGCAGTTCCCGTGCCGCGGCGTCGTCACGGGCGAGCGCCTGCCGCACCGCCTCCGCGTGCTCCTCCAGGGATCTCCAGGCGAAGCAGAACTTCAGGAGGAAGGGGGCGGCGAGGAGGTAGAGGTACCAGGGAGCGAACCGCTCGAAGACGAAGAACGGGAGGGCGAAGAGAGCGGCGGTGCAGAGAGCGGCGCAGACACCGCCAACCCGCTGGAGGGAGGGGGGCCAGAGCGCCGGGCGGCCCCACCAGCCGATAAACCGACCGACCAGGGCGACCGGGTGGAACGGGGACCGCGGATCCCCGAGGGCGCGATCCACCGCGAGGGCGAGGAGGAGGGTCAGCGCGGCCAGGAGGTGGGGGGCGGGCTCTCCCGGGAGAAGGCCTACGAGCCCCGCCGTGACCATGCCGCCACGAAACCCCCGATCAGCAGAAGGAAGGCGAAGACGTTCACAAGAACGCTCTCCGCGCTCGACGGGAAGGCCAGCAGCCACACGGCATAGGCGACCAGGGCCGCTATCGCCAGGAGCGCGGACGGCGTCCTGATCTGCTCGGGGACGGTGAACGCCGCACGCGCCGGCTCCGGCGCCGGCTGCTCCACCTTCTCCTCCGCCTTCTTCACGATCACGCTGAAGCGGGACCGCCGTGAGCCGTAACCGGCGATGACCTCCAGGTCGAAGGATCCCTCCTGCGCATCCGTGCGAATCGGGATCGGGTACGTCTCCTCGTCGTCGATGTAGAGGTTCTCGTGGACGAAGTGGGTGTACGGCTTCGGATTGAGGGCGGAAAGGGTGAGGTGGACCGGATGCCCGTGGTTGATCAGCCGCAGCTCCAGGTCGCTTCCTGTCTCCACCTCCGCCTGCTTCGGGGCCTCCAGGGAGTTGATGCCCCGCCGGTTCAGGTGAATCTCGTAGACGCTCATGACTCTCTCTCGTTCGGGGGGAGCAGGTTCGGGATCCCTTCCCGGATCGGGTAGGTTGCGGCGCATGCCCCGCAGAGGAGGGTTCCCTCCAGCACCTCCTCCTCGTTCTCCGCCTCGACCTGAAGGATCAGGTCACCCTTGCAGACCGGACAGCAGAGGATCTCCATCAGCCGTCTTCTCATATCTCATCACGGCGGTCGATAATATGGCTGATATCCGGACCCGTCGATATCAGCGTGATCGGGGCCCCGATATCCTCTTCGGCCTGCGCCAGGAAGTCCCGGGCCTTGCGGGAGAGCTTCGAGTACTCGGTCGCCCCGGCGCAGGCGGGATCCACCCGGTCGATCCCGGTGATCGCCGCCTGCGTGCAGCCGTTCACCATCGCGGAGTAGCGGGCCATTCCCCCGTCCCAGACACCGACCCTTCTCGGGCGGTGGGTGACGGTCCCGAACTCCTCGATCCCCATCTCGTGGGACCGTTCCCTGGACATCTCCGTCGAGAACGGCCCTTCCCCCACCCGGGTGGGGTATGCCTTGTAGACCACGATCACGTCGTCGATCCGCGTGGGTCCGACACCGTTGTCCGCGGCGATCTGGGAGGCGGAGGTGTCCTTGCTGGTGACGAAGGGGTACGTGCCGAAGTAGAGGGAGATGCCGAACCCCTGGGTGCCCTCCAGCAGGACATTCTCGCCGGCGTCCATCGCCGCGTTCAGTTTCAGGGGGACATCGGCGAGGAACGGGGAGAGCTCCGGCACATCTTTCGCCTGGCGGGAGAGGCGGAGCACCCGGTCCGCATTCGCCGGGCCGCAGCCGGTGCCGGTGCTCCCGATCTTCTTGCTCAGGTGTTCGCTCCCCCGGTCCCGCTGGATGTGCTCCTCCTCGATGATCCCGCAGCGCCGGTCCACGTACATCCGCCCCTGCACCCCGAGCATCTCCACCTCCCGCAGGAACACCCGCGGATCCACCAGGACGCCGGTCCCGATGCAGAGGTCTGCATCGCGGAAGACGAATCCGGAGGGGACCATGCGAACCCCGTAGGTCTGTGTGCCGATCGTGACGGTGTGACCGGCGTTCGGGCCCACGCCACCCCGCGAGATTACCGAGGGGCGGTCGCGGTTTGCAATATGCGCAACAATCTTACCCTTGCCTTCATCCCCGAAGAATCCGCCGACGATGATCGTACAAGCCATTGTTCTATCATGTAGTGTGGGAGATACAGGAAGAAATAGTTGATCATAGTCCCTCCCCCGAATTCCCGGGTGCGGCGGGGCGCAGACGGGGCCGCAGACCTGACGGAGGGCATTCCCGTCCCAGGGCCGCGCCGGCGGACGCAGATCCCTCGGGACGGGCGGGGCTCCCCCCCCCCCGATTTTCAACATTCTTCTGCCGGCGCCTGCGACGATATTTCCAGTGGAAGCGGATTTTTTCGGAGATGCAGGGGATCCCGGCGAGCATTTTCGAGCTGCCCGCCCGATCGCCCGCCCCGCCGGGCTCTGCAGGATGCCCGAGAATATACGGTGGATTTCCCGCAGGGCCGTGAAAACGCCGTATTATTGGCACAGGACTCTCCGCACTTTCCGCAGAGTTGGGCGAAGCATATAAACATCTCCACTGGAAACAAAGGGGTCCGGTTCCCCATTCTGTCGGACAGGGGGCAGGCTGTCCGTAATGTCTGACACCAGGCAGCCGGCGGTTCTGGATCCGGAGCGGACTCCGATACCGCGTGTCAGGATCGAATCCGGCACAGAATCGCTGAACTGGGTGCCGCGATCTCAATTGATCCACATACACGCCCGCAAATCTACGGCAAACCATCCCCGGTCCGGGAAATCCGAAGAGAACTCACGAAAAAAGCCTTCGCGAAAAATAACCGGATCTCGGAGGCGGCTCACCTCTTCCGCGCGGCGAGGAACTCCTCCATCCGCCGCAGGGCCGTCAGGATCTCCTCGCGGGAGACGGCGTAGGCGCACCGCATCCGTCCGGCTCCCGAAGCTCCGAAGACGCTGCCCGGCACCGCCGCCACCCGCTGCTCTTTCAGGAGCGCCTCGGCGAACTCGAAGTCGGACATCCCCGTGGACGCGACGGAGGGGAAGGCGTAGAATGCGCCCTTCGGCACGTGGCAGGAGAGCCCGAGCTTGTTGAGCCCGTCCACGAAGAGGTTCCTCCGCAGGCGGTACTCCCGCACCATGGCGTTCTTCTCCTCCTCACCGGAGCGGAGGGCTTCCAGGGCAGCCATCTGCCCCATGACGGGAGCGCAGAGCATCACGTACTGGTGGATCTTCAGCGCCGCCGCACAGAGCGGCGCGGGAGCGCAGAGGTAGCCGATGCGCCAGCCGGTCATCGCGTAGGCCTTGGAGAAGCCGTTTAAGGTGATGGTGCGCTCCCGCAGCCCGTCGATCGAAGCCGCCGCCGTATGGGTCCCCTCGTAGGTCAGCTCCGCGTAGACCTCGTCGCTGATCAGCAGGAGGTCGTGGTCGATCACCACGTCGGCGATCTCCGCGAGGTCGGAGCGGGTCAGCACCGCCCCCGTCGGGTTGTTGGGGAAGTTGATCATCAGGGCCTTGGTGCGGGGGGTGATGCGCTCCAGCAGGGCATCCGCCGTGAGGCGGAAATCGTCCTCCGCCCGGCAGGGCACCGGGACCGGAACCCCGCCGGCGAGGGTCACACCGGGGGCGTAGGCGACGTAGCAGGGTTCGGCGACCAGCACCTCGTCGGCGGGATCCACCACGGCGCGAAGCGCGATGTCGACCGCCTCGCTCACGCCGCTGGTGATGATGATCTCCTCCTCGGGGTCGTACTCCAGGCGGTAGCGGGAGGCGAGGTGGCCTGCGAGCGCCTCCCGCAGCGGGCGGAGCCCCTTGTTCGAGGTGTAGGAGGTGCGCCCGTGCTCGATCGAGTAGATGCTCGCCTCGCAGATCTTCCAGGGGGTGCAGAAGTCGGGTTCGCCCACCCCGAGGGAGATGACACCCTCCATGTCCTGCACCAGGTCGAAGAACCTGCGGATGCCCGAAGGGGGGATGGTGCGGGCCCTATTCGAGACGAAGTCCCTCATCCTGACCTCAGAGCGAGAAGGGGAGCCGTTCGCCGGACTCCTTCTCGAAGAAGAGGAGTCCGTTCTCCTTGAACGTCTTCATGATCATGTGGGTCGCCGTCTCGCGGATCTGCTCCATGGGCGCGATCTCCTCTGCCACGAACCGGGCCACCTCGTGCATGGACCTCCCCGTGACCACGAGCTGGAGGTCGTACACCCCCGTGACCAGGTGGAGCGAGCGGACCTGGCGGAAGCGGGCGATCCGCTCCGCGATCTTGTCGTAGCCGAAGTTCCGCTCCGGGCTGACCTTCAGGTCGATGATCGCCGCCACCTCCCCGTCTCCGCCGCGCTCCCAGTCGATGATGGTCGTGTACTTCCGGATGATCCGCGCCTTCTCCAGTCTCCGGATCCGCTCCTCAACCTCCGGAAGCGGGATGTTCAGCATCACAGCGATGTCCTGCACGGGCGTCTGGCTGTTCTCCTCCAGGAGATGCAGCAGCGTTCGGTCTGTCTCGTCCACGTGTATCACCGGAACAATCCTCTCAACCGGTTGGCATCTATCTGCATCAACCTTTCCTCGGAGAGGCGCGGATCCTTGTAGATCACGTCGCGGATGCGGGCGGTGTTCGCGTCGAACCACATCTCCTTGGTCCGCCCGTAGCGCCCCTTGGAGACCACCCGGGTGTTGATCACGCCGAGCATGTTCAGCTCCGAGACGAGGTCCGTGATCCGGCGGTGGGTGAGGATGTCCAGGTCGAGCAGCTTGGCGACCTCACGGTAGACCTGGACCACCTCTCCGCTCGTGAAGATCTTCTTCCCCATCTGGTCCAGGAGGACCATGGCATAGAGCACCACCTTGCTCTGGGTCGGCAGCGTCGAGACGCACTCGATCATGCTGTCGGTCTCGATCTTCTCCTGCGCCATCTTCACGTGCCTCTCGGTCACCTTGTCCGCGCTCTCGCGGTCAGCGAGCTCTCCCGAGACCCGCAGCAGGTCCAGCGCCCGCCGTGCGTCCCCGTGCTCCGTCGCCGCCAGGGCGGCGCAGAGGGGGATGACCCCCTCCTCGAGCACGCCCGGCTCGAACGCCATCTCCGCGCGCTGCTGGAGGATATCCCGCAGCTGGTGGGCGTCGTAGGGGGGGAAGACGATCTCCTCCTCGGACAGGGACGAGAGCACGCGGGGATCCAGGAAATCGGTGAACCGCAGGTCGTTGGAGATCCCGATGATGGAGACCTTGGCCTTCTTCAAGTCGGAGTTGATGCGCGTCAGGTTGTAGAGGGTCTCGTCGCCGCTCTTCTTGACGAGCTTGTCGATCTCGTCGAGCACGATCACCAGCACCCCGACGGAGGCCTCAAGCTGGCTTTTCAACTCGGCGTAGACCTGATCGGTCGGCCACCCGGTCATGGGAATCGTGGCGCGGCTTCGGTCGCTCGGGACCGCGTCGGCCTCCTCGATCCCCTTGGCGATCTGGGCCAGGACGCGGTACTGGGTGTCGATCACCTCGCAGTTGAGGTGGACCACACGGCAGACGGTTCCCATCTCGCTGCTCGCCTTCTCCAGCTCCGCCCCCACGTAGCGCACCACCGCCGTCTTCCCCGTGCCCGTCTTTCCGTAGAGGAGGATGTTGGAGGGGGTCTCGTTCTTCAGCGCCGGAGCCAGAATGGAGGCGACCGCCCCGATCTGGGGCTGGCGGTGCGGGAGGATATTGGGACGGTAGGAGTGCCGCAGAACTTCCCGGTTCCTGAATATGCTCTTATTGGTAAGGTACTTGTCGAACAGTCCCGTTGATCGCTCCCTCTCGTCTGCCATGGCATTCACACTGGCGTTGCCTATTCGTTAGGTTGGTGTCTCGGGTCTTCATAAGCCAATCGGTTTGACGGAACCCCCCGGTTTCCACTGGAGCGTCTCCGGATCCGGCTGGCTACACCGCAGTTCGCCGATCGAACCGCGATTCTGGTTCGTCAGCACCCGTTGCGGCCGATCCGCGAGTTCGATTCGGAACCCCCGTCTCTTCCTGGTTCCGGCAGAATGACGATGCAGCGAGGTTTTGATCCTCGACAACGGGTGGTGGGCGGATGATGGGGGGACCCCTTTGTTTCCACTGGAAAACGGGAAATGATCTCGTGCATCATTTCCCCTATACATGAAATGCTCTATTGTAGCGGTTTCTCACTTCAATTATTAAAATCATTCGAATGATCCCCCGTGATCGTCGATCGTCGCCGCCGGGATCGGGGTAGAGGTGAAGCGGAGGAACGGGATCTCCACCATGCCATCGCACCGGAAGATACCGCCCCCGAACTCCAGTCGTTCCACTGGAAACAAAGGGGTCCCCCGGCGGAACCCCCGGCTCCCCGCACCGCCCCTTCGCCACCATCGGATTGAATACCGAATACGCCGAATCCCGGTACATGAACTCGGGGCACGTACGGGACATCAAGATCACCGCCGCGATCATCTCGGTATCCAGCTCGAGAACGCCGGACCTCGACCTCAGCGGGCAGACGATCCGCTCCCTGTTGGAGAAGGCCGGCATCGACGTGACGCACTACGCCGTCGTTCCCGATGCTGTCGAGAAGATCCGGTCGGAACTCTTCCGGGCAGCCGATCGGTCGAACTGCATCATCTTCAACGGCGGGACCGGCCTCACGCACGACGACTGCACCATCGAGGCGATCGAACCCCTCCTGGAGAAGAGACTGGACGGATTCGGCGAGATATTCCGCTCGATGAGCTACGCGGAGATCGGGGTGTCCGCAATCCTGTCGCGGGCCGTCGCGGGCATCCTCCGGGAGAGGGCGGTCTTCTGCATCCCGGGATCGCCCAAGGCGGTGCAGCTGGCGACCAGCCGGGTGATCATCCCCGTCGTTCAGCACATGCTGAGCCACGCCCAGCGGTAGACAGCCCGCTCACTTCAGGACGTCCAGCAGGGCGACCCGCTCCAGCACCAGGTCCGGGATCCGATCGGGCCCGGCCGCCTCGATCTCCTGCGGGGTGATGCCGAAGAGATCCGCCAGACGGCGCCTCTTCTCCGCCGGGAGGATCTCCCAGTCTTCCTCAACCATGGCAACGAGACCTTCGAGCGCCGCGGCAGCCGGCGGGCTCGGCGGGCAGAGAGCGATGTAGGCCCGGTTCCACCCGGCGTGCACCCCGAACCCGGCGGCCAGCGCGCACTGCCGGGTCCCCGCGGCGTAGAGGAGAGCCTCCATCTCGAAGGAGCTGGCGATACAGTCGCCCCGCCTGCAGGAGCGGCGGGCATGCCGGAGCGCCGCCTCCACGTGGGCCCTGCCGGCCATCTTCTCGGCGTCGAAGCTGACGATCACGATCCCGAACGTCCGCGCGAGCCGCCGGAGCTCCTGCACGAATCGGGACGGGTCTTCGGTGCAGAAGACCGCCTGGAGGATCTCGCACCCGGCATCCTCCGGGCCCGCCGGCATCGCGGGATCGGCCTTCATGCGTCGTCCCCGAAGGCGTTCAGGGTGGACTGCCCCTCCGCCTCCGCATCGTCCGCATCCCCCGTCTCCACCTGGGCCAGGAGCTGCTCCGTCCTCCCCCTCCCCAGGATCGAGACGATCGTGTCCCTGCTGGCCGCCCGGATGCCCTCCCCGTCCCGGATGCCGTTGTTGTAGAGGCGGCGGGCGAAGACGCGCCCGATGCCCCGGAACCGCACCAGCGGCAGCAGCTCGGAGCGGACGCCATAGCGGATCCGCCGCTCGAGATCCCGGATCCGCGGGGCGTGGGGCGGCGCGAACATTCGCGCCAGCTGTGCACTGGCGTGGACGAGCCAGTTCACGCCCTCCACCATCGCGTGGAGATCCCCCGGACCCACGCCGTAGCGTTCGCAGATCGCCGTGTCGGGCAGCTCCCCGGTCCAGTCCAGGAGGAGCATCGCGGTCTTGAGGCTCTGGTAGTAGGCCTCGGCGCCGTCGTCCTCGAACGCCGGGAACGGCAGCCAGAGCTCGTCCTCGTGCTCGCTGACGAACCGCTCCAGGAACCCGAGATCGCTCCGGCGGACGTAGAGCCTGGGCATGTCCGGCGTGGAGCAGATCAGCTGCAGCATCCCGATCTCGGAGAACTCGCTCTCAGCGATCAGGGCGTTCGCGATCGCATCCGCCCCGCGGGGGTCGAGGTAGAGGCGCGAGACCAGGGTCCCGAACTCCGTTGCGTAGAGGCGGTCAGGCGTCTCCGCGATCATCTCGGCGTCCCGCAGGAACGCGAGGATATCCTCGATGCTCCGCTCGAGGGCGCGGCGGTTCTGGTTCTGGTGGCAGTAGAAGGTCCCGTCCATGAACGCCAGCAGCCCCTCGCGGCTCTCCGCGAACTGCGTCGCGACGAGGGAGAGGACGTGGGAGCAGAGCGCCCACTCCCCGGCGCACTGCGACTGGACGTCCTCCGCTGTGGCGTCGATGTAGTGCTCGCAGAGGTCGTGCACGGACTCCCGGGACTTCGCGATCAGCACCGCCTCGCCGTAGGGGTCCAGGTGCGGGCGACCGGCGCGGCCGGCCATCTGGCGGTACTCCCGCACCGGAATCGGGACCATTCCCTGCCCCGACTGGAACCGCAGGTAGTCGCGGACGATCACCCGCCGCGCCGGCAGGTTCAGGCCGGCGGCGAGGGTCGGCGTGGAGGCGATGCACTTGATGCGGCCGCTGCGAAACCCTTCCTCGACGATCTGCCGCTTCTCCCGGGTGAGGCCGGCGTGGTGGAAGGCGGACCCCCGGGAGACGCAGTCCGCCAGCGTGCGGTCGACGTCCGTATCCGCGGCGGCGGCGATCTTCCGAGCGTACTCGGCGAGGGCGGGGTCCCGGATGCCCAGGGCAGCGGCGGCCCGTTTGGCGAAGCCCTCGGCGTTCCGGCGGGAACTCACGAAGAGCAGGCACTGCCCCCCTTCGGCGACCGTGTCCAGGCAGAGGTTGAGGTCGTCGTGCTTGGAAGGCTGCGGGACCGTGCGGTCGCGGTCCTTGAAGTGGATCCTCCCGCGGTAGTACACCCCCTCCCGCAGGTCCACCGGCCTCCAGCGGCTCTCCACCGCCTCCGCATCCAGCCATCCGGCGAGAGCCCGGGGGTTGCCGATGGTGGCGGAGAGGGCCAGAATCTGGAGGTGCGGGTTGCGGTGGCGGAGCTTGGTGATGACCATCTCCAGCGTCGCCCCCCGGTCCGGGGAGTCGAGCAGGTGCACCTCGTCCACGACGAGAAGAGTCAGCTCCGTTATCCAGGGCGTGCGGTTCCGCAGGAGGGAGTCGACCTTCTCGCTGGTGGCGACGATGATGTCGTAGCGGCCCAGGTGCTCCTCGCGGCGGTCATAGTCGCCCGTCGAGATCCCCACCCGCACCCCCTTTCCGCCGAACTCCTCGAACTTCTCGCTGGCGAGCGCTTTCAGGGGGACGATATAGAGGCATTTGCCCCCCCTCGCGATATGGTGGTGCATCGCCATCTCGGCCACGAGCGTCTTCCCGCTCGCCGTCGGGATGGCGAGAAGGAGGTTCCGCCCGGTAAGAAGCCCCTTCCCGATGCAGGCCGCCTGGGGCGGGTAGAGCTCCGTTATGCCCTTCTCGCGGTAGACCTCCTTGAGCCGTTCGGGCAGCGGAAGTGCAGCTATCTCCATGGTTCTAGAGGCAGGGTTGGATTCGGTCGGGGCGGCATACGGACATGGTCGTTCGTGCAGGGGGGGCGAGCCCCGCCGTCAGTAGTAGTACTCCAGCATCTCCTGCTTGGCCTCCCTCCTCTTCTTGTCTAAAAAGGAGAAGACCGTCTCGTGGGGCACGCCGGAGAGCAGCATCTCGATGGCAGTCCGTGCGATGCGGATCTGTTCCGGCAGCCCGATGATGGATACTGTCTTGCCGTAGATGGAGATCTGCGTTCCGGTCATGTCCTCGATCTGCTCCCGGGACCGTCCGGCCCGCCCGATCACCCGCCCCCGCACGCGCTCCAGCTGCTGGGGGGAGTCCGCGGCATTCGAGAGATCGATCACCTCGAGCATCATATCCTCGTCGAGGAGCTGGAAGGCGCGCTCGGGCGAGAACCCCCTCCCGATCGCCTTCGCGACATCGGCGGCGGCGATCACCCCCTCGATATTCTCCCCCTGCACCGTCACCAGACCCTCTTTGCTGTCCACGCCGATCGTGGTCTCCGTCTGCTCCTCGATGAAGCGTTTGGTGGCGCCGTTCTTGCCGATGAGCGCTCCGACGCGGTCCGGCGGTATCTTCAGCTCCTGCACGGTCACCTCGAACCCTCCTGCTGCCTCTCGCTGTACAATCCCGATATAGGGTTGCCGGTTATACGTTTAAAAACCTCTTTCTCCTCCGGCACATCCAGGAGCTGCGAGAAGAAGCGGTTCACGTTATGGATATCCCGCACAAGAAACGGGATCGCCCGCGGGTGATCCAGCGTCACCGCCTGGCTCAGGTCGATGATGTAGGGCACCCTCCCGTCGTAGAGGATGTTGAACTCGCTCAGGTCCGCATGCACCAGCCGCGCCTCCTGGAAGAGCCGCCGCATCGAATCGACGACCTCCTCGTAGACGGCCGGCGGGTCGTTCACCTCCGCGAGCCGGATCGGGGGGTAGGCCAGCTCGTCCTCGCCCAGGAACTCCATCAGGAGAATATTGCGGTCGAACGCGATGGGCTCGGGCACCCGCACGCCCGCCTCTCTTGCCCGGGCCAGGTTGCTGTACTCTTTCCGGGTCCAGGCGAAGATGATATCTTTCCGCGTGCGGCGGATGCGGGCGAACCGCGGGTCACCGTCCAGGTACTCCGTCATGCGGCGGAAGTTCGCGGTCTGCACCAGGTAGATCTTGATGGCGAGGGGCCGGCCGTCCATCTCGCCGTAGAAGACGTTGGCCTCTTTTCCCGTGCTGATCGCCCCGCCGATGGCGGAGATGAGCCTTTTATGGACGAAGCGGTAGAGCGCCAGCAGGGTGACCTCGTCGAAGACGTCCTGCCGCACCTTCAGCTGATCCCGGTCCTTCAGGCGGACGCCCTTCTCCTGGAGTTCCCGGTCGAACATCTCCTGGACGTCTTCCCGGCTCAAGCGCGAATCAGCCTCCCTGCATGTAGTCCCTCACCGGCGCCAGAATCTCGGCGAGGCAGCGTGCCGCCGTCTTCTTCAGGTCCAGGGGATGGACTTCGCCCCGTGCATAGGCGCATTCCAGCTCCGGATAGCGGGTAAAGGTGCGGTCGCCGCCGAACTTCTCGGGCCGCCGCACAACCACCTCACGGCAGCGGGGGAAGACGTGGAACTGGAGGATCTGGAGCACGGGGTTCCCCTCCGTCTCCGGCGGGCAGAACGCCTTCTGCAGCTTCTTCTGGATCGCCTCCTCGGAGTCCGCGACCGAGATGTAGTTGCCCTGGGACGAGGACATCTTCTTGCCGTCCAGCCCGAGCAGGATCGGGGTGTGGATGGAGACGGGCGCCGCGTAGCCCACGGATGGGAGGTGCTCCCGCGCCAGCATGTGGATCTTCCGCTGGTCGATCCCCCCGACGGCGGCGTCCACGCGGAGCCAGACGATGTCGACCATCTGCATGATGGGGTAGATCATCTGGGAGACGGTGGGGTGCTCCATGTTGCGGCCCACCTCGTCCATGCTGCGGGTGGCCCGGTTCAGGGTGATCTGCTGGGCCAGGCGCAGGACCATGAGTTCGTAGTCCGGGTTGAGCTGGAGTTCGCTGCCGGTGACGTAGTGCACGTCCGAGAGTCCCAGGGCCTCGAAGCACCGCTGGTTGTAGCGGGCCAGCTCCTCCACCTGCTCCAGCGTCCCCTTGCGGTTGAGGAATGCGTGCAGGTCGGCGAGCAGCACGACCACCTCGAACCCCGCCGCGCGCAGGTCGAGGAGTTTGTTGACCGTGACGAGATGGCCCAGGTGAATCTCGCCGCTGGGCTCGTACCCGGCGTATACCCGTTTTTCGGGCCTCTCCAGGAGGGCTCTCAGCTCGCCCTCTGTAACGACCTCCACGGTGTTCCGCGTCGCCAGCTCGTATGGATCCATTGAAAATAGTTGTGCGGGGCGGGTGTTATAGGTTGTTCTAGATGGAGGTGAATTTTAGCGCCTCGTTGGTCATGCGTATGGATACTTCGGGATCCCGCACCGTTCCGGTCATGGCGCGGATGGCGTCCACGTTCTCGACGACCACGTCCGCCTCCTGGTGGATCGCCTGGAAGAGGTAGACCTCCTTCCCGTCGATGCCGATGGACGCCTCGAAGACACCGTTCTCCCAGAGGTCCGAGCGGGGTCTTCCGATGTCCGAGACGTACTCCTTCAGTTCGGCGCTGCTGGTGATGCCGGTCGCCTTCTGCACGAGCCCCATCCTCGGGTGGGATCGGACGATCTCGACGATGCGCTCCCGGGACGGCTCTCTTTTGAGGTCCATGTTGATCGCGTGCATGTGCATGAGGGTGGTGGGCACGATCATCGCCATCGTGACGATCGGGATGTGGGGGAGCACGGACTGGACATCCGGGCCGTGGTGGCTCGGGATGGTCACGGGATTGAGGACGATCGCGTCGATGGGGCCCCGTTTGACATCGTCCGGATCGGCGCCCCGGCGGACCATCACCGCCCGCACCTTCTCGATGCCGTACTCCCTGTCCATCGCGTTGATGATGCGGCAGAGACCGGTGGTGTTGCAGGAGACCACCCGCACGAACTGCCGCCCGATCGCCTCGCGGTAGTTGCAGTCCGAGTTGAACGAAAATCCGGCGACCTCGTGTTCCTCGCCTCCCTGGAAGATCGCCTTCACGCCGGCCTTCTCGTAGAGCGGGCGATTCTTCTCGCCCATCCCGCCCGGCGTCGCATCGACCACCACGTCGGCGATCTTCAGCATGTCGTCCACCGAGCCGGCGACCTTGAGACCGAACTTCTCGAATGCCGCCTTCTTCCCGATGTCCGCGATGTAGAGCGGATAGCCGCGCTCCTGCGCGACGAACGCCTCGGCGCTCGGGCGCGTCTTCGAGACGCCGACGATCTCCATATCCGGCTGTGCAGCGACGGCGTCCGCCACCCGCTTGCCGATGGTGCCGTAACCGTTGATTGCCACCTTTATCATATGAGAGGGAATACGGGGGAAATCATATAAAGATTGCCATGGCAGCGCTTATGGACGGGATTCTGGATGTTTCCATCCTTTTCTTCGGACCAACGGCTGCGTGGGGACCGGTGAGGGGGTCGGGGACGGTGGCGATGCCCGGGCCCCGCAGCAGTGGGAAAGCAGCGTCCGTGCAACAGCGCACACCGGCGGAACACCGCCCGCCGGATCCGACCGGGACCCGGAAGCGGGGGCATCCCCGTGGAAGGCCCCGGATCGTTCCTGCGCTTCCGGGAATGCGGAGTCGAGCAGGAGGGTGCCGGTGCCCTGCCGAACCGCCGCCTCTCCCCATCGAGGAATCCCGGGCTGACCGTCAGTGCCGCGGGGCGAATTGGCTCTCCCGGCACTGCCGTAATCGCTGCCCTCCCGCGGCGCTCGACATCCCGTGAAGAGGGTTGACCACTCCGATCCGGTGCGGAAGGTGCGCCAGCAGTTCTCGCTGATCCGGCTCGGTCGAGACCCTCGCCGAGGGCATGGTGACGCCCGACGTTCTCCGGGATAGGACATGCTCCTGCCCCCGTCGTGCGACAGAGAGGCTCCCACCCGGCACGCATCGTCCGGGCCTGTCGCACGATCCTCCCTTCAGGGGAGCGGCGAAAGAGTTACGCTGTAGGGCGACTGACGGCATCCTCGGGTGGAGTGCAGATGCACAGCAGCGTTCGCAGCTGGGAAGCACGGCGGGAGTGGCAGAATCCCGGGGAGATCCTCTCCCGCATCGGCGTACGGGCCGGTTCGACGTTCCTGGATATCGGATGCGGCGACGGCTTCTTCGCCATCCCGGCGGCCAGGATGGTCGGGGAGGGCGGAGCGGTGTGCGGTCTGGACATCGACGCGGATGCGATCGAGCGGCTGCGGGAGAGGGCAGCGCAGGAAGGTCTGCAAGCGATGATTCGTCTCCGCGTAGGTCCGGCAGAAGAGATCGTGCTGTGCGATCGCTGTGCGGACATTCTCTTTTTTGGAATCGTCCTCCACGACTTCCAGGATCCGGGGCGCGTGCTCCGCAACGCGCGGCGGATGCTCAAACCCGGCGGCCGCCTGGCGAACCTGGACTGGAGGAAGGAGGAGATGCCGATCGGGCCGCCCTGCCATGTTCGCTTCAGCGAGGAGGAGGCGGCGCGCCTCATCGAAGGGAGCGGGTTCCGGGTGGAGTCCGTGGAGCCCTGCGGACGGTACCACTACCTGATGATCGCATCCCCCGCCCCCTGAAGTCTCGGAATATCGTTCGGGAGGTGGGCGGATCTCGCCCCGAACCCCGGTCCCGTACCCCCTCTCTTCCTTCGAGGAAAAGGCCTGAACGCCCCTATGTCGGGGCATACGGGTTCGGATATCGGGCGTCTCTGGAACCGGGCCTATCGCAAGGGGAGCGGAAGGGGGTGGATCCCGCCTCTCGCAGGGTCTCGGGATGCATTCTCGAAGCGGGGGATCGCATCGTCGAGGATCGGCAGGCTCTTCCCGGTGCACGTACTGCAGATCCCGCATCTATGGCTCCAGGTAGGTCGCCTGGATCGCCACCACCTCCCGGCTGTCCCTGGCCCGGGCGTACAGCTCCAGGGGCTCCCGGTTCACCTCCAGGAATCGGAGCCCCCACCCGAACTTCTCCAGGATGGCGTGGGCCTGATCCCGCTCGCCCAGGATGAACAGGGCGGCGGCGAACGCCTCGACCGAGGAGAGCTTGAACGGCTTCCCGAAGTTCACGGGGTTCGCCGCGAGCAGGAAGGGCAGCGCCCTCCTCCGCCGCCACGACCGCACCTGGGAGGTGTCCAGCACCTCCCAGGAGCAGTCCAGCACGGCGATGGAAGGAGCCGTGCGGTCGGCGGGCGACAGCGCCTGCTCCGCGGTGGGGTCGAGGAGCAGGCTGCTCCTCGGTATCCGCGCCATCCGGCTCGCCACCCTCACCAGCCCGAACCGCTCCAGCTTCTTCACGGAGCACTTGCGGGGATCGCAGGTGTTGTCGCGGTAGGCATAGAGGGGTATCATCGAACAGGATCTCAGCGTGGATTCCCATCAAAGTGTTGCCGGGAACGATCGGGGGATATCGAATGCACGACGCTGCGGCACCCCTCCTGCCGGATGGCTCATCGGCCACGTCCGTCGCTGGAACGGCCGGGATCGTGCGGCACCGATGCCGGCGAACCGTGAACCCCGATCCCGTGACGCTCCCGGATCTCCGGATCTCCCAGAAAACCCCCCGGGGGGGCCGGATAGACCGCATGGCACGGGACAGATAGGATTATTGTCGCAGGGTTCCCTGTAATTCTACCCATGTACGTGCTTGCCTGCCCCTGCCTCGCGGACCCGTCGCTCCGGGCGCGGGGCATCACCACGGAGGCGGACCGGCGGGCGTTCGCCCGGGCCATCGAACGCTGCGCCCGCTTCGGCATCGAGGTGGTCCGCCTGCCCTGCCCCGAGACCCTCCACCGGGGGAGGGACCGGGAGCCGACGACGTACCTCGCGGGCCTGGACACACCGGCGTTCGCCGCCCTCCTGGACCGCCTCGAACGGGACGCGCGGGACCTGATCGCCCGGCGGGGCCCGCCCCTCGCCATCCTCGGCGTCGACGCGTCGCCGACCTGCGGGGTGCACTTCACCCACCGCGGCGGCGAGCCTCCCCGGCAGCCGGGCAGGGGGGCGTTCCTCTCGCGGTTCCCCGAGATCCCGGCCTTCGACGCCGGGGAGTTCGCCCGCTACCGGGTGTACCTCGCCGCCCCCCTCTTCTCCGACGCGGAGCGGACGTATAACGCCCGCCTGCGGGACGCGCTGGCAGAGCACCTGTTCGCGGTCCACCTTCCGCAGGAGCGGAGCGACGGATGCCGGCGGGATCGGGACGCGAACCGGGCGATCTTCGCGGACAACGTTCGGGCCATCCGCGATGCGGACATCGTGGTCGCGGTCTGCGACGGTGCGGATGCCGACTCGGGGACCGCCTGGGAGATGGGGTTTGCGCACGCCCTGGGAAAACCCGTGTACGCCATACGGAGCGACTTCCGCATGGCCGGCGCCTGCGAACGGGTGAACCTCATGCTCGAGGAGTCGGCGGTGTTCGTACGGAGCATCGGGGACCTGCTGCAGGCGATGCGGGCGCCGCTGCCGGCGGGCATGGAGCCCCCGCCGTAAAACGAACAGGTGAAATACGCAAAAGCCTCAGTAGCTGGAGTGAAACTCGACCGGATCCTGCTGGGCATTCTCCTTTTCACCGTCTTCCTCCTCCTGCCCCTGCCCATCCCCACCGCGGCGCGCTACGTCGCCGCGGTCACCGTGCTGATGGTCGCCTGGTGGGTGACGGAGGCGATCCCGCTGGAGGCAACCGCGCTCCTGCCCCTCCTCCTCTTCCCCCTCCTCGGCGTCCTCTCCGCGGCGGAGGCGGCGGCGCCCTATGCCGACCGGGTGATCTTCCTCTTCCTGGGAGGGTTCATCATCGCCATGTCCATGCAGCGCTGGGGGCTGCACCGCCGAATCGCGCTCCACATCATCAGTCTCCTCGGGACAGGCCCCAAAAAACTGGTGCTGGGCTTCATGGTCTCGACCGCCTTCCTCTCCATGTGGATCTCCAATACGGCGACCGCGATGATGATGATCCCGATCGCGATCGCGATCATCACGACCATCCTCCCGAACGGGAACCCTGCAGGGGAGGGCCTGACCGAAGAGCAGCAGTCGTTCGCCGCCTGTCTGGTGATCGCCGTCGCCTACGCCGCGAGCATCGGCGGCATCGCCACCATCATCGGCTCGCCGCCCAACGGCATCTTCGTCGCGCAGCTCCACACCCTCTTCCCCGCCGCGCCGCCGATCGACTTCTTCTCCTGGATGCTGTTCGGCGTCCCCTTCGTGGCGGCGTTCATCCCGGTCACCTGGCTCTGGCTGGTCTACGGCCCCTACCGCCACCTGCCGCAGACCGTCAGCCACGCGGGGGAGATCATCTCGCAGGAGCTGCGGAAGATGGGCCCGATGGGGCGGGGGGAGCGGTGGACGCTTCTCGTCTTCGTGCTGACCGCTCTGGCCTGGATCTTCGAGAAGAGCAAGGATATCGGCGGCGTGACGATACCGGGGCTCGATGTGCTTTTTCCGGCCATCGACGACTCCACGGTGGCCATCTTCGGCGCCCTCCTGCTCTTCCTGCTGCCCGTGGACCGGGAGAAGGGGATCTACACGATGGACTGGAAGACGGCGGTCCAGATACCCTGGGGGATCCTGCTCCTCTTCGGGGGCGGCCTCGCCCTCTCCACGGGGTTCATCCAGAGCGGGCTTGCGCAGCAGATCGTCTCCAGCCTCACCGTTCTGGGTGTCCTGCCCGTCCTGGCGGTGGTGCTCATCATCGCGATCGCAGTCTCTCTCTTCACGGAGGTGACCTCGAATACCGCGATCGCCTCCATCATGATGCCCATCATGGCCGTCACGTCGGTGAGCCTCCTCGTCAATCCCTACCTGCTGATGCTCACGGCGGCCGTCTGCGCATCCATCGCGTTCATGTTTCCGGTGGCGACGCCGCCGAACGCCATCGCCTACGGGACGGGCCACATCAGCATGCAGCAGATGCTGCGGACGGGATGGCCGCTGAACTTCATCGGGATCGGGCTCTGGGTCGCCGTCCTCTTCACCGTGACAATGTGGGCTCTCGGGTTCACGGTGGAGCTGCCCGCCTGGGCCGTTCCGCCGTGAGCAGCGGTTCCCGTGCCCATCGGCGCGATCCCCGCGAACGACAGGGGTGTCCCCCTCCCGAGCCGTTCGCGATATTCCAACGAGGCGGATCTCCCGTCCCATCGTGACACCCCCCTCCCGCTCGATGAACCGGCGCCCGGGACCGGCAAACGGAATGACGGGCAGGTGTTTTATCAGCCCGGTCATATCCCCCCTCCCCCTCAAGACCCCCTCCCCCTGAGTGCGAGAGGGCCTGTACAGGAGAAGCGAGGATCGGTATTCTCTCGATCTTAGAATGAAC
Source organism: Methanomicrobiales archaeon (assembly GCA_030019205.1). Taxonomy (NCBI): domain Archaea; kingdom Methanobacteriati; phylum Methanobacteriota; class Methanomicrobia; order Methanomicrobiales; species Methanomicrobiales archaeon. Next base: position 30,432 of record JASEFH010000005.1, on the reverse strand, counting down.
ACCGGTCTTTCTCTGATAACGGGTTACGGAAGGCTCGCTTCGGTATTCCGGATCGAGACCGAATCGCATCGAAGGGGTGAGAGGTCCAATTCCCTCTTGCATCCGTATAATGGCAGGCCATCCCACGAGGAGGTGTCTCTGGAGTGCATCTCCGGTGCGTTATCCCGAAACCACCCTCCCCCGAAAGAAGAGCAGTGCGGTCCACAGGGCCACGGGATGGCGTCCTCCCCGCTGGCCATCATCACCGGCGAAAATTGCACTGCGGATGTGCATAGGCGTGCTCTACAGATCCACCAGCGCTCTCACCGTCTCGAAACCGGCGTCCATCCGCTCCCGGCTGCACGGCCTCCCGCGGTTCCGCTGGTTGGGGAACGGCATCGGGATGATCCCGGGACGAGCCTGCTCGTTCAGCGACTCCTTCCGCGTGGCGCCGGCATTCCCCGCCTCCGGGAAGGGGTGGAACCGTTCCATGCAGCGGAGGGCCGCTAAGGCGGTGTTCCCCAGCGCACAGATGCAGTCGGGATCGATGCGGGCGATCTCCGGCTCCAGGATGGATCGGGCGCTGAAGCGGATCAGGGACGACGGGATGGCTGGCTTGCGGTTCTTGTAGAAGACGCACTTGATCGTGTCCGTGAGGAACAGCCCCGCTCCCCGGAACCGGACCAGCTGCTCGTGCCGGGTCGCACCCTCCACTCCCCGGGTGGTGGAAGATCGTGCTGCCCAGGGTGGTCCTCCCCCGGGGCCCTCGCTCCGGGTCGTAGCGGGCGTTGTAGAAGTAGACGTACTCAGGTCTCTCGATATCGAGAGCCGATTGGACACCTGTCCATGGGGGCGACTCCGCGATGAACAGGATTCTCACTGTCTTCGGAAGCCATCGCCGGTAGATGTCGTGCACGGCGAAGGGCAGGAGATCGGGCCGCATCCAGTCGATCGGGCCGGGGCGGCAAGAACCGTTGAGGTAGGCGTCGTAGAGCCCCTCGATCCTGCCGTGCTGGAGTTGAGATTCGCAGGATTTTGCGAACGGCTGGCTGATCTTCGGCATTAACACGTATTTATATTAGCTATTTTATTTAACAAGGTGCATAGTAAGAATGCGCGCCGACCGGGAGCGAGTGCACGCCATCCCTCTGCATGACGGGCCGCCAGCAGCCGCTCAAAGACTGTTGCGGACCGTTGCATACACCTGATGCCCCATCAGGGGTCCTCTACGATGACGTCTCCCGCCGACTGCACCACGATCTCCCGCTCGCCGCGGTAGGTCTGCACCACCCCGTAGACGGTGACCCGCGAGCCCGGCTCCACCTGGACGGCAGCGGAGACCGGGCTCGGGACGAAGACCGGCATCCCGTTCACCGAGAGGATCAGGTGCCCGCCCTCGCGGGTATGGGTGACGCGGTCCACCGTCCCCTCCAGCACCACCAGCTCGCCCTCCCGCGAGGCGTTCGTGAGCGGCGAGGCAAACGCAGACTTCCCGATGAGGGTGAGGACGCCCTGGGAGAGCAGGATGGCGGCGGTGACCCCGACGAGCAGGAGGAGGGCGATCCGCTCCTGGCGCTCCATGATGCAGTTATGGGATGGGGGAACTACATATCCGATTCGATCCGCCGCCGCCTATCTCCGGCGGCGGTGGACGTAGAGCGCCAGGAGTGCCGCCAGGACCGCCATCGCCGCGGCAATCCGCCCCCAGTCCCTCCCGACCGCCCCGGCGGCATGCCTCTCGCTCGCCGTCCAGTCGTCCTCGAACACCGCCCCGAAGTAGGCGGCGACACCGGGGTGGTCGATGATCACCCCGCTCTCGCGGTTGAAGTTGGGCGAGTTCTCGTTCCAGTTGACGCTGCTGACGAGCACCCGCCGCCCGTCCACGATGACGCCCTTGTTGTGGATCTTCTCCAGGCGGTTGCCGCCCAGATCCGCGCAGCGGGCAGCGAGAGGCAGTCCCTCCGCCTCGGCGACGCGGTTGATGTACGCCGCCATCTCGTCGTTGTCGGCGGCGTCCTCCGTGTTGTACCAGTAGGAGTCGAGGAGCACCCGCACCTTCACCCCCCGCCGGGCGGCCTCGATCGCCGCCGCGAGGAACGGGTTCGGTTCGGCCGGTGTCCGGTTGGTGATATACGCCTGCTCGATGTCGATAGAGGTCTCCGCCCCCTCCAGCATCTCCCGGATCAGGCGGCTGGTGTCCGGCGCGAGCACCGCCGTGACGGTCGCACCCTCGAACCGCGCCGGAGGGAACTCGACCGTGTAGGGTGCGTAGACCGGCGGAGCGTAGCTGCCGCCGTGCACATCCATCGGGACGATGTCCCCGCCGCTGCTGTCCCAGAGGAACACCTCCCGGAAGTACTCCGCCAGGGCGGGGCTCTCCAGGTAGACGCCCCAGCCGCGGTTTCCGCTCGATCCGGCGGGAGGGAACCCGTTCTCCTTGAAGTTCTCGCTGGTGATGAAGAGCCCCTCGCCGTCGATCACCATGTACTTCGCGTGGTTGAAGCGGTACTTGGGGTGGGCGTCCCCTCCGCTGCTCATCTGGTGGATGGGGATGCCGCTCTCCATCATCAGGCTGCAGACGTAGCGCTCCGCCGGCGCGATGCCGCCCACCGGCCCGCCCTCCAGGAGCATACGCACCTGCACACCGCGGGCCGATGCGTCCGCGAGCGCCAGGGCCAGATCCGGGCTGGTGAACTCGTAGACGTTGACCAGGATCTCGTCGTCGGCATCGCGCACAGCGGCGTAGAAGACCTCGAGCGACGCGTCCGGGGCCACGAACGCCGTCAGGCTGACGTCATGGAACGTCGCCGGCGGGAACCGCGACTGGCCGATCAGAAGCACCCGCGGGTCCCATACTCCCTCTTCGAGGAAGTGGATCTGCCCCTCCCGCGGGTGGACATCCCCGGGCCAGGAGACCCTCTGGATCTCCTCCCCGTTCGCGAGCAGCACCAGTTCGTCCCGCTCGTTCCCCATGCGGAGGTCGTCGCCGCGGATCACCTCGGGGACGAGGGGGGAGTGATCGAACAGTTCGTAGTGCGGCAGGGTTCCGTACGTCCTCTCGTACGCCGCCGCATCCCGCGCCACCACCAGGCGTCCCTGGATGCACGCGCCGGCGGGGAACCGGAATCCCCCCTCCCCGTCGGTCACCGTATACCCCGCCAGGGATCCCTCACCCTCCAGCACGATGTACTCGTCGGGATCTCCGGAACGATAGGGATCGGGGCAGAACTCCACGATCTGGAGGGCGACGGCGGGAAGAACGAGCAGGCACAGGAGAAGGACACAGAGAGCTACCCTCATTCGTTTTTAAGTTTTTGTCACCGCCCCTTATGAATAGCGGGCTTTTGCATCCTGCGGACGGCGGCGGACCGCTTCCGGCGGACAGCCCTCCCGGTCGTCCTGCGGGCGCAGGTGTATATATGCCCGGAATGCTACAGGAGAGTATGACTCCGAAGATCATCGCCATCCTCGGCAGCCCCATACCCGACGGGAACACGGCCAGGCTCCTGAACCGCGCGGTCCAGGGTGCGGAGGACGCCGGGTGCGTCGTGGAGCGGGTCGACGTCTCCAGCCTGCGGTTCCGCCCCTGCATGGAGATCTTCCAGTGTCTCCACATCGACGAGTGCGCCATCGAGGACGACGTGACGCCCTACTACCGCAAGTTCCGCGAGATGGACGGCCTCATCGTCGCCGCGCCCGTCATGACGATGGGCATCCCGGGAGCCCTGAAGTCGTTCATGGACCGCTTCCAGGTCTTCTTCAACGCCAAGTACATGCGGCGCCGCCCCCTGGTCTCGAGCGAGCATAAAAAACGGCGCAGGACGCTCTTCATATCCATCGGCGGCATGGACATCGAGAACGACTTCGACTGCTCCGTCACGTCCATGAAGGCCTTCTGTGACATCATCGACTGCCCCTACTGGGGGGACGTGCTCCAGAACAACATGGACGCGATCAAGGACATCGCCACCCGTCCCGACGTGATGCAGGCGGCATACGAGAAAGCCCGCACGATGTGCACGCTCATACGGAACGACATGCCCGGCGCCCCCCGCGGCCCTCCTGCCGGAGGGCGGTCGGAGCGGTGATGCGGGGCGTCCTGCCATGCACACCCCGATCGTGCTGAAGTGCGGCGGGAGCCTCCTCGGGCGGGTGCCCGGCATCGTGCAGGAGCTGCAGGACCTCGGAGCGCCCGTGCTCCTGGTTCCCGGCGGGGGGCCGTTTGCGGATCAGGTGCGGAGGCTCTCGCCGCCCGACGACGCCGCCCACTGGATGGCGATCGCCGCCATGGAGCAGTTCGGCTGGTACATCGCAGCCCACGGTCTCCCGGTCCAGGATCGCCTCCACCCTCCCGCGGGTCCGACCGTGCTCCTACCCTATGCGGTCCTCCGTGCCCTCGATCCCCTCCCGCACACCTGGAGCGTCACCTCCGATACCATCGCCGCCTGGGTGGCCGAGCGCCTCCGTCTCGACCTGGTGCTCCTGAAGTCGGTCGACGGCATCCGCTGCAGCGGCGTCCTGCAGGAGCGGATCGACCGCCCGTGTGCGTGCACGGAGGTGGACCCTGCGCTGATCCCCTTCGCCCTCTCCCGCGGAGTGCGCACCGTCATCCTGAACGGACAGCGGGCGGGATCGGTGGCCAGATACCTGGAGAGCGGGGACGGGGCGGGAACGGTCATCGATACAAGATTTTAACTCGTTTGAAAATAGACACTATAGGAATCCAAGGAGTCACAGAATGGAAATAAAAAGGTGCACTTCCTGCAACGCGCCGCTGGCCGAGATGGGGGCGGCGGAGTTTCTCTGTCCCGAATGCGGCACGGAGATCCGGCGGTGCCTCCGCTGCAGGCAGCAGAGCATACCGTACGAATGCCCCAAGTGCAGGTTCAGGGGGCCCTAGGGCATGGGAAAAGTCGTTGCAGTGCTCCGGGTGATGCCGGAGTCGGTCGAAGCGGATCTGGAAGAACTGAAGGCCTCCATGCGGAAGAAGGTTCCGGGAATACAGGATATCCGCGAGGAGCCGATCGCGTTCGGGCTAAAGGCCCTCAAACTCGCCGTTGTCGTCGGCGACGAGGAGGGCGGCACCGATGCCGTTGAGCAGTCGCTGCGCAGTGTTTCGGGCGTGGCAAGCGCTGAAACGATCGAAGTCAACCGGATGATCTGACATCATCCAACTCTTCCAGCCGCTCCATCACCTGATCGGTGATGATCCGTATCTTCTCCGCAGACTTCCGGAACGCGAGCACCTCGTCCTCTTCGAGCCGGATGGGGACCGGGAACACGCCGTCCTGGTTGATGCGGGCCGGCACGCCGATGCAGACGCCTCCGATGTCATGAACCTCTTTTCGGACGTAGCTGGATACCGTGAGTATGCGGTTCTCGTTGCCCAGGACCGTGCGCACCAGGGTTGAGATCGCCTCTCCCGGGCCGTAAATCGTGGATCCCTTCTGCTTGATGATCAGCTCGCCGGTATTCTTCACCGTCTCCACCATCTCCTGCACCGGGATCTGGCCGAAGGACGGCAGGTTGTCGATCCGGATCCCGCCGATCGTCGTGGCGGACCAGAGGGGGACCATGCTCTCCCCGTGCTCCCCGATGATGCGGGTGTGCACCTCGCTCACGTGCACGTTGAAGAAGGCGGCGATGAGGGATTTCAGGCGCATGGAGTCCAGGTGCGTACCGAGCCCGAATACCTGCTGCGGCCGCATGCCCGAGTACTGCAGGGCGACGGAGGTCAGCACGTCCACCGGGTTCGATACCATGAACAGGAAGGCTTTCGGCGCGACTTTGCCGATCGTCATGGCCATCGGAGCCACGATCCGTGCATTCTGCAGGGCGAGATCGAGCCGATCCTGCCCCGGCTTGCGGGGCTCCCCCGCAGTGAAGACGATGATGTCCGATCCCCGCAGGTCGAGCAGATCGCAGGTCCAGCGGACGGACGTGTGGTCGCCGCGGGCGGCGAACGAGTCCATGAGATCCCGGGCAAGCCCCTCCAGGTGACTCTCGCGGCCGTCCCGCCCCACGAGCGTCAGTTCGTGGACGTACGGGATATGCGAGATCGCATGGGCGGCAAAAGAGCCGAGTCTCCCCGTTGCCCCGATGATCGCGACTCTGGACATGGTGATCGAGAAGTACTGGGGACACGTCCTCGGTCGACACCACGTTCCGGCTATTGCCGGGGCATCCCTTCTCCACCCCGCGACCCCATGGGCGCCGAACGTCCGCGGTAAGTCTGCTCCCTTCCGGGCCTGAACCGGTCTCCGCGGCAACAGGTCGTCACCCCCTCCGGAGCTTCGATGCCTGTCCGCCGACCTCATGGGACGAGGCTTCTACGTCAGGACGCCCCGAACGCCAGCCGGTCGCCGGAGCCTTCCTCGGACTTCGCCCCCCGCATGCCGACGATGTCGGGTTACAGGTGACGCCGAGCCACCCGGGCTAGTCCCCGGGTATACATATCGCATTCAGGGGGGATAAATACTCTCTCCCCCGGCAGACGGGGTCGCCGCGGCGCTCTCTTCCGCTCTAGGGGATGAAGACCTCCCCGCCCACACGGCTCCCCCACTCCTTCAGGAGGCGATCGTTCCGACTGCGGTCGGCCTTCTCGTAGAGATCGAGTACCGTCAGCATCTCCCGTTTATGCGGGATCACGGTGTGGAGCCGGCGGAGATCGCCCTGGTAGACCTCGATCCGCTGCTCGCCTTCGGCCTCCGCGATCCTGACGGGCTCCCTGCCCACGGGATTCTCCTTCATCGCGCCGTAGTCCGCGAGGAGGCGATACGAGTCGATGAACAGGTTCTCGCGGTTCACCTCGACGTTGCGGGCGGTCCAGTAGGCCGCGGCGTACCAGGCATCGTTGAGGATGACGTGCGGAACGCCGAACAGGGCGGCGGCGATCCCCAGCGTTCCCGGGCCGCTGCAGGCATCCACGAAGAGGTACGGCATCTGCCGCGCGAGCCGACTCGTGACAGAGGCTATCTTGGGGTTGTCCGGGCGGGGGAACTCGATGTGCATCAGGGACTGCTGCTTGTAGATGACCGCGGGGCTGACAGAGGTGGGGAAGATGTTGGCGCGGACATCGCAGCCGGCGAGCAGTTCGTGGACCTTCGGGGGCTCCTCGAGGGCAGCGTCGACCGCGCCCGGCACGAAGTCCCCGCATCGCACCACGCCCCGGATCTCCGGCACCTCGCGCACCATCCGCTCCGCGCTCGCCCGGGTGACGTGCCGCGAGAGGAGCACGAGGGAGTCCTCCGGCAGGAACGGGGGGCGCTCCATGGGAAACCCGGGATGGACGAGCGGAGTGCCGACCTGCCGCAGGGGGGCGGTGCGGGGGAGGCCGCCCTCCTCGACGAGGATCACGTAGAGGTGGGCGAATACGCCGTCGATGAACCGTTTCCCGCATTCGCAGGGGGATGGGAAGGCGAGGTCCTTCAGGGGTCTGTTCTTGTCCAGGACTCGTCCGCGGCAGGCGGGGCAGGGAGAGAAGATGCCCGGAACCCGTGCCAGCAGTTCGGGAGCAGGGGTGATGCAGTCGCCCCCGCAGACGGGACATTCCATGGGTCTGCGTGGGCGGGGCTCCGTGAAAAACGTTGCGGGATGGCTGCTCGGCACCCCTCCCCCGCCTAATCCGACGCCTCCGCCGGCGGAGCGATGCGCGCCTTGATGGTGCCCAGGGATACGGGTTTCACGAGGCCCTGGGCGACGAGGCTGCCGCCGAGCTCCTGGAGAGACTCGTTCAGCCGCAGGATCCAGAGGTGCTCTACGAGGACGATGGCGGCGGAGCTGCCGTTCGGGATTCGATCGGGTATGTTTCGCAGATCGCTCTGTGACAGGCCGTAGGTATGCGCCATCTCCAGCATGCGCTCGCCGGTTGCCCGGGGACTGATCTCCTCGACCCCGCTCTCGAGCCCGATGAGCTCTTCGGCGATCGAACCGTACCGGAGGGCGACCTCGGGTCCCAGGTCGCTCAGATCCAGGCGGAAGACGCTCCCCTCCAGGGTCTTGTGTATGAACAGCATATCGATCAGGCGGACGTCTCCCGCATTCCGGAGGCTTTCCAGCTGGCGGAAGATCTCCTCCTCGAACTGGCCTTTCTCGAATCCAACCAGTATCAACTGTATCGGGCCGATTGTCATCTCCATTTCTCCCTCGATTCCGACATCTGCCTCCAACCGGATCGCGGTTCCAGTATCCCGTCGTCCGGCGGGATGTCACCTACAGCACGATCTTATAAATTACCTGCGGTGGCGGCCCAGCATAATGCGCCTTTCACCCGTGGTTCATTCTCTTCTCGCCCCAGATTCTTCCCTGCCATCGGCGGCATCCGCGGGCCCCATCAGGGCCGCCATCCAGCGGGTCGCATCGGATATCTCCAGGAACGCCTTCACCGCGAGGGTGAGGGGGATGGCCAGGAACAGGCCCGGCACGCCCAGTACGAAGGTCCAGAAGAAGATGGAGAGTACGATGGCGAGCGGGGATAGTTCGAGTTCCCGCTCCACCCGGTAGGGGAAGAGGTAGTGGACGCTGCGGTCGATGACCACCATGCCGATGAGGACGGTTGCCGCACCTGCGAGACCGTACTGCAGCCATCCGATGCCCACAGGGGGGGCGAGCGCGAGGTAGAGGCCGAAGTAGGGGATGTAGCCGAGAACGACGTAGACGACGGCCCAGAGGATGGGGGTATCGATCCCGAGGACCCAGAGGAGCAAGGCAATCGCCGTTCCGGCAATCAGGCTGGACCGGGTTCTGGCGGCAGCATAGCGAACCAGGTTCCGGCTCCGCACGACGAACGGGGCCAGGTTCCCGGCAACGCTCCACGGTCCTCCTCCGCGCCTGCGCCAGACCCCGGCGATCTCCTGGATCACGAAGCTTGTCACGATTACGATCAGGAGATAGTCCACCACCAGGGCGGTAAGCCCTGCAAGAATCGTTTCGGTGTCCGGAATGAACGGGGAGTCTCCCGCCACCTGCCCGGGCGGGGGGAGATCGATTCGGATGCCCAGGTTTGCAAGCACGATCCCGGCTTGCGCGATCTGGGCCGACAGAAGGTCCTGGTATGCCGGAAGCGCCTCCTGAAGCTGGAGGAGGGAGATGCTCAGGAGCGCGATCAGGAGCAGGCTGACGAGGACGATGATACCGATGGCGAGCAGGGGCGCCAGCCATGCGGGTGCATCTCTGTCCTCGAACCACCGGACAAGCGGGGCTGCCAGGATGGCGAGGACGAAGGCAAAGATGATGGGGCTCGCGAAGGGGGCAGCAAGGCTCATGCCGCCCACCGCGATGGCGAGGACGATGAGAACCCGTGCAAGTGTGGACAGGTCGGGCGATTCGGCTGCGCGGGTTGCATCGACGGACGGGCGATTCATGCGGTCACCGCACACTGCCGATCACGATCCGCATCGGATGTCACCGCGGCACTCCTCTTCGATGGGATAATGCGCCGGGAGGGTCTCGGGACGGGTCACGCCCTGCCTTCCGTGCATCGGCGGCAACTTCCGTCTCGCAGGGCATCCGTGGAAGCACCGTGGACCCGATCCGGTATGTCCGGGCGTTGTTCTGGCAAAGCCGCCAAGCATGCTTTACCCCTCGTGTTTTCGGCTATTTAAGGCTCTCGTATCGGCAGTCTCGAGCATACCCGTACGGTCTCGTTTTGGGATTGCGGGCCAACTCTCGATCACGCCGATAGAGGCAATGACGGCCGAGGCTCGTCCCCCAGTTCCCCGGCGATCCCCGACGGACGCGACAACCGATAGGGAGAACAAAGGAGGGACACCGGAATCGACTCTGACGGTGAGAATACGGGATCCGCCCCTGCAGTATGCGGAGGTTCTGCTCCGGTTTGCAGACTCTCCCCAACGTCGGGATAGTAGGGGCAGTTCGATCCCGTGTTCGGAGTAGAGAACATCAGTCCTCATTTCCCCGAATACGGGCGGTATCGCTCCGAGTAGGGAGCGCACCCCCTCAACCGTGCCCCCACCCCGCTGGACACCCCGGGGAAATGATTGCCCTGTATGGCAGGAGTTCGACTTCGAAACACCCCAACCCCGACACCGTGATATCCCCGCAGTCGAGGAGTGGAATAGGGCGGTTCGAGCCGCGGATGCAACACCAATCTCGTGATCTCGATCTGGCCCCTGTCACCCTGAGGGGAGGCGGGCTCACCCATCGTCTGGATGGCACCCGTGGTTCCTCCCCGGACCGCACACAGGCCTTTGCACCGTGCCGCCCTGGCCGAAACGGACGGGACCGGATTCGTCCGTTTACAGCAGGAACATGGCGAATACCGTTTGCAATGCGTCCGCATGGCAGAATATCCATGCATCCGGCCCCATATCGCTTTCGGGTATCTTCACGGAATCCAACGCTCCGCTCTCTGCCTGGCATCCATCGGATCGTGCTTCGAGTGATGGAAGATATTATATACGGGAAGAAGACTGGGTATGGCAGCTGATCTGGCGTCCGGCGGTCGGGGTTCTTCGGCTCTCCGCGGGATTATCGCGGTTATTTTCGGATTGGTGGCGCTCATCTTCCCCCAGGCGATTGTCGGTTTCTTCGCCTATTTCGTTGGATTTTTAGCCATTATCCTGTCGGTGTTCGTCATCGCCAATGGCCTTGGCCTTGGCCCGGATCGGGAATCGCGATGGTATATCATCGTTGCAGGGGTCCTGGGATTCGTGGTTGGCATTCTCATCCTGCTGTCGCCCACCACCTTCATCGTCGCCCTCGTCTACCTCATCGCGATAGGGCTGGTCCTCATCGGCGTTGGCGATCTGATCACCGGGCTGACCACGGCCGGGGCGGGAACGTACCGCTGGCTTCTCGTGCTGGTCGGGATCGTCTCCATCGTCTTTGCAGGGATCCTGCTGTTCTACCCACTGCTGACCACGCTTCTCACCGTGCAGATCGTCGGCGTCTATGCGATCATCCTCGGGATACTCGACATCATCGCCGCCCTCTTCCGGCGGAGGCGATGACGGACAGGCCCGCGGCGGCGACGAAGGGTCCCCCGGATATCAAAGGTGAGACCCCCTTTCCCGTCCGAAGCGTCGGCGGCTCTTCCGGATAGATCCGCAACCGGGAGAAGGCCGCTCCGGATCCAGGAGCCATTCATCCCGCAGGGGCCAGACAGTCCGATCGCATCGTGTCAGCATCCCCCTCACATCCGCTCAAGAATCCGCGGATGCCGGAATGTTCAGCGCCAAAGACATGTGGGATCCCTTCCCAGCCCGCGGCCATCCGGAAGCAGGCTTGCCGTGCAGCAAAGCCCGTAAAGCGCACCTGCAAAACTTTCAGGTCTATTTTTCGATTGATATAGGACCGGATTCTCCCCGGGACGTCAAATATGGCATAACGCAGCTCACGATTTACATCCTCCCAGGATATGCTCTCCTTCTCCTCTCTGGAACGGTCCTCTGTGGCCCTGCACCGGAAGAGCGTGATCCCGCGGCGATCCCCGGATCGGATCAGCGGCCCGATCAGGTGGATGTAGCCCACCCCGAGAACGCCGGCGAAGACGGCGACGAGCGCGATCCGCAAGAACCCCGGGGCGAGCTGGAAGAGCTGCACCCCGAGCATGGTGTCGACGAGGAGAAAGGCATTGATGAGAAATACGACCAGGAATACGCTCGAAGTTGCTATTAAGACGGGTGCGGGGAGGTTCAGGGGAAAGGGGAGGATCCGCACGATCATGCCGGCGAAGTAGATGATGGATATGGTGAAGATGAGCACCAGGCTCTCGTTGATAAAGGAGACCATGTTCTGGAAGGTGGCGTCGACGACGAAGAGTGTCATAAGGTTCAATAAACCGACGATAGCCAGAAATACCAGGAGGCCTGCGTACCGCTGGAACAGGATCCAGTACAGGGACGGCTCTTCCTCTTCCGGCATAGGGGGGCCTAATTCATCACCCTATGGATAAACCTTTGCGGTCGATTCGAGATGCTGTTTGACGCTCCGACTCTGCTCGGGATGCTCGACAGCGATGCATGGAGTTCCAGGCACCGGATCGGCACAGACATTATGCGAATGGCGATTGCATCTATTGCAATGATGTAACCGGGCGGATACGCCCGGGGCACTGCTCGATCGATCCTTTCTGCCGTCTCCTCCTTCGCCGCCGGTTATCTCCGATAGAGGGGGTATCCTGGGGCGGTGCTAACACATGCCCTGATCGGGTCAGGTGCCCCCCGCTGCGGAAGATCGCATTCTGCTTCAGCGGTGGGGGGGCATTCTGATCAGGAGCGGGAACTCCCCGAACGTCTCCCCGATGTGCTGCCGATAACAAGGCGATTATCACCGCTTTCAGGAATGCGGTACTCCAGTGCTGCAGAATATCCGCCGGGATGCCGTCGGAAGAACAGGCACTCGCCCTTCGGTAGGGCAAGGAGCCGGTCGCGCCCCTCGGAAATCGATCGGTTCACTTCGGCAACGAAGGCGTTCCGGGCCTGGAGGGGGGCGAGATTCACATCCGAGAGGGCGAGGGATCCAGGTTGCCGCCCCCGGCATACCCGTACAGGGTCTCTGCCGAAGATCAGGCCGTAGAGCCTGATCCGGCGCCGGGCGACCGGTGAGGGCCTGACCACTCCCCTGAAGCCTGCACGCGTGAGACCCCGATCGGAACGCCGGCGGGACAGAGCATCTCTGGAGCAGAGCCGGATTGGCGTTGAGATCGGCCAGACGCGCGCCTCCTCAAAGGCCTCCGATCTCTCCCCCCGTCAGGGATCGCCTGGATCCTGCAGGCACCTGCATGGGAGATCCCGGATGCTCTCTGGACACGGAACGGACACGTCATCCCCGAAGAGCACCCGCAATCGCGCCGCCGATGAACGCCAGGATTCCATGAACCAGGAACAGGACGACCATCAGCAGAATGCCGACAAACAACGCTGTAAAGAAACCCACCCCTCCCAGGAGCACCGTACTTCCGACGAGGACGAGCAGCACAACGATGATCCCCCCGAGTATGCCCGAGACGAGCCCCGCAATGCCGGCGTTCCACGGGCCGCCCCTGGCGATATAGCCAGCAGCAAACCCCCCGACAAACGGTCCCGCCACGGGTACGAACAGATCGACAATGATCATCAGGATCCATCCGGCAATGACGCCAGTCCAGAAGTTGCCTCCTCTGAAATCCGCCATAAACTCACTGCCGCGAAGATGCCGCAATCGACTATAAAAATATTCGTATCGCCCGAACAAGGATTTCATGAAACGATCCATGAATCGATACGGTATAATCCGGCTGAACCCTCAATCGAGCGTCGTTACAGGGTGTATACTCCGCACGCATGGTCGGCAGGCCTGGCAGCGGGTTTGGTGCCCGCTGCAGGAGCTGCGGCATCCTGTGAAAATGCTGCCCTTCCTGCCGCGGCTCACCGTTTTTTCACCGACCCCGACCCTCCGTTCAGGCGGGAGTGCATGTACCTCCGGATCCGGGGCAGATGCTGCTCCCAGCGTGCCCGCAGAATGGGGAACGCATAGGGTATGTGGTGCGGAAGGATCGCCGTTCCCGTGAGCGTCTTGTAGAAGATGGTCTTCTCGTGCCCGATGACCAGGTTCTCCCGCCGGGGGATCGCATCCAGGAACTCATCCACGCTCTCGGTTTGCGCACAGGTGACGACGCCGCCCAGTTCGTGCAGCAGGTGGCCGTCGGTCCCCCCGGTCCGCCCGAGACGGTTTCTCTCGGCAATCTGCAGGGCTTTCAGGTTGTGCACCCGCGCCATGCCGCCGCAGATCACCTCGACCGCGTCGAAACGGGAGCGGATGTCGCGGGAGAGACACTCGCCGTCGATGCACCGCTCCACGCTCTGACTCAGGAAGAAGTAGCCGCAGGGATGGGCCTCGGATACGATGCAGGGGTAAGCCTCGCGTGCGTCGAGGATCTCCTGCGTGTTCAGGCGGATCGCCACATACGGGGCGGACCTCCGGTTCCTCTCCACGTACCGCCGGTAGAACTCCTGCAGATCCGCAACGCTGTAAAAGTAGAGCAGGATGTGCGGGCCGTCGCTGGCGCTGACTTCGATGCCCGGGACGACGGGCACGCCGGTATCCAGGTGTACGGCCTCGAGAACGCCGCTGATCTGGTTGTGATCCGTGATGGCGAGCCCGATCCCGAGACGGTCGGCGAGCTTCAGCGCGTCCTTCACCCTCGTGGGCGAGTCGGAGTGGTTCGTGTGGAAATGCATGTCGACCGGGAGGAGCCCCATGCAGCGGAGCTGGGCGGGGACGGGGCGAGAGAAGAGGACATCCGAACAGACCTCCGTATGCTGCATGGGCTCCCTCCCGAGGTACATCGTGCACTGTACCATTCTCCTTTCCGGTCGATTAACTGTTCGGCAGAGCCGCCTGGACGGCGCCGCCGGAGGTCCGCGCCGCGCCCCGGTTCCCGCCCCTCTGCGGGTGCGTGCGGCGGGGATGCCGATCGAATCCCGGCGCCCTGCGGTGCGGAGACCAGGATGCCGCGCGGATAGACCGGGCGAGGGGCTCTCGGGGATGGGGACCCCCGCCGCATGCCGTCATGGGGAGTTCGACCCGGGCCTGCATACCGGGACCATCCGTTTCCTGCCCGGATCCCGGTGCACCCGGAGGGCTGAAGAACGACCGCCCGCACGATTCTGCACCGCGATCCGCCGGAGAGATACCCGGTTGATGCTGGCGCCGCCATACGGCAGCACGGCGGAGGAGGGACCGGATCGAGCGGAATACGGCCATGCCGCACCGCACCGTACGGCCTCGAACGGTCCGCGTGCCTCTCGCACGCCGCCCTGCCAACAGCCGATCGTTCCGGTGAACGCGCAGGAGAGCCGCCGCCCGCCCGGGCAGGATCCGTGCCCCCATCGCCCGGAGGCGGGGAGCGGCCAAAAGCTACATTAGTATTGAGACTGAATGAGCTGGAAAAGGAGACCGGGATGGAAAGCAGCAAACTGTATGTCGGCAACCTTACGTATTCTGTCAATGCAGAACAGTTGAGGAAGTTATTCTCCCCGTATGGGGATGTGAAGGACGTCCGCGTCATCGAGCGGAAGGGGTTCGGGTTCGTGGAGATGTCCAGCCCGGAAGAGGCGGAGAAAGCAAAAGAGGCCCTGAACGAGACGGTGTTCGAGGGCCGCACGCTGCGGGTGGACGAGGCCCGCCCGCAGCAGCCGCGGCGGGAGTTCCGGCGATTCTAGACAATTTTACCCGCACAATTCCCCTCCGGATCCCGCAGGACGGATGGGAGGGCCGGCGCGTTCGCGTTCCCGGACGCCCCCGCTCCTCTCCGCAGGAGGTCCTGCAGCGCCCGGGTCAGCCCTCCCCGGGCTCGGCCGCATTCCCCGATCCCATCAGATCGGCCAGCCAGCGGGTGTCCTCCGAGCTCTCGAGGAGGATTTTCAGGACGTAGGTCAGCGGCACAGCCAGGAATACGCCGAGCCAACCCAGAACGAAGCCCCAGAAGAAGATGGAGGCGATCACGACGAACGGGGAGAGGTTAAGCCCCCGTCCTGCCATCTCGGGGAAGATGACGTTCTCGCCGACGAGGTTGATCAGCACGAGGCCGGCAATCACGATAAGCCCGCCGACCGGGCCCTGCTCGAGCAGGGCCAGGAGAAAGGGGGGGACCGCGGTCAGCAGGAATCCGATGTAGGGGATGAACCCCAGGACGAATGCGAGGAACCCCCAGAGCAGGGCGAAATCGACGCCCAGCAGGTAGAGGAAGAGACCGAATCCGATCCCGACGATGAAATTGATCTGGATGCGGATGATGAGGAACCGCACGATGCCGTCGCCGGACCGAAGCAGGTGCGCCACCATGCGGTTTCCTCTGCCCGCCTCCCCCTGCATCAGGTCGCGGAACCGCGGGACCTCCGCCAGGAGGAACGCCGTTGCCAGGAGGATGATGAAGATCTCGCTGGCAACCGTCTGGAAGAGGGAGATGAGCGACGAGAGAAGTCCCACGACGGCATCCTGGATCGCGGCATTGGACGGGATGATGGCGGAAGAGTCGATGCCGGCACCGCCCAGGGACGAACGGATCAGGGCTTCGAGCTCCAGGAACCTGTCACGGTAGAACGGGAGCCGGTCCAGGAGCTGGTTGAACGAGAGGGCGAGGAACGCGACCAGGAGAATGCCGAGCACGATCAGCCCGGCGATCAGGACCACGAACGCGAGCCAGCGGGGCAGCCCCCTCCGCTCCAGCCACTGGAGCGCTGCCGAACCGATGACGGCCAGGAACGCAGAGAAGAGGAGCGGACTGACGATGGAAGCGGCTCCGCGCATGCCGGCGAGCACGACGACCGCGGCGGCCCCGATCAGCAGGGTGCGGGCGATCGGTGGAAACCGTGCGCCGATCCCCTCCCCTCCCGTACCGGGGGAGGGCAGCACCGTCCCTTCGATCGTGCCGGCGCCTCCGTGCCCGATCCGTTCTCCCGAATGCACAGTATCTCCTATGGCATTGCCTGTATAAATGGTAATGGCTCTCTGCGGACCTTTCCGTGCTGACAGCAGGGGCGCGAGATGCGGGAGAAGAACGATCGGCAGTGGGCCCGAGGAGATTCGAACTCCTGGCCGCCCGGTTATGAGCCGGGCGCTCTGACCGGACTAAGCTACGGGCCCGTGGAAAAAAGCGCCGCCAACAGGACTCGAACCTGTGACATGCTGGTTAACAGCCAGCCACTCTACCAACTGAGTTATGGCGGCATCGTTGGTGTGACCAGTACAGTTGGTCCCCGATCGACTTAAACGTTATGTGTTCCCTTTCAGGGATTCCAGCTCCTCCACGAGCGCATCGATGTGCGCATCCAGGGTGCGGATCAGCTCCTCGGCGCGGGGGGTTGCCACCGCTCCGGCCGGGGATGCGCGGATGTAGCCCATCTGCTCCAGCACCCGCAGCGAGTAGCGGATGCGGTGGTAGGGAAGGTCCAGCTTCTCCGCCAGCTTCATGATCCCGATGGGCTGGTGGACCGCCACCACCCGCAGCACCTCTATGTGCCGCTTGAGAAGTTCGATCTCGAGCTTCACCCGATCCAGCATGCGAGCACCGATCCCGGCATCCCCTCGGGCAGAGTCATGCATGCTCCTCCAGCCAGATCTTGGCCGCCCTGTAGGAGCGGAGGAAGTACAGGGAGAGCAGGATGACGGCGACCCCCAGCAGACCCGAGATGCCCAGGGTGACCGCCGAGGGGAACAGGAACAGGATGATGACGGCTGCCGCTACGCAGAAGACGATCAGGTTCAGGAGAAGGGTGAGCCGGATGAACTTCGTCTTGAAGACCGTCTTGTGTGCCTCGTCCATCACCCAGTACATGAGTCGTCCGCATAAAAGTACTTGTGGTTGCACGGCATACGGTGTTGCTAATGGAAGAACTGGATGACGCGGTTCGGCGAAGCGGGGCTTCGGCCTACCTCCTCTATGCATCCTCCGCCGATGCGGACATGCGCTACCTCACACATTTCGTCACCTCGGATCCCGTCCCCTACATCCGGAAGGGGGGTCATCGGGGGCTGATCGTCGTCTCCCAGATGGAGTACGCGCGGGCGGTGCAGGAGTCCTCCGCGGAGGCGATCACCCGCGCGGATGCCGGTTACCTGGAGCACCTCGAGAAGGAGGGGGATCCCTGGAAGGCGCTGGCACGGACCATCGCGGGGCTCGTGGAAGGCGACGTCCTGGTCCCGCCCACCTTCCCCTTCGCGCTGGCGCAGGCGCTCCAGGCATCGCGGCGCGTGCTGCTGGACAGCGGGACGGTCGCGTCCATGCGGGCGAAGAAGAGCGGGGAGGAGATCGCCCGCATCACCGCCGCCCAGAGGGCGGCGGAATCGGCGATCGACTACGCCGTCTCCCTGATCCGGGCTTCGGTCCCCCGCAGGGGCATCCTCCACCGCGACGGCGCCCCCCTCACCTCCGAACGGGTGCGGCATGCCATGCACCGCCTCCTGCTGGAGCAGGGCTACCAGGCGTCGGAGACGATCGTCTCCTGCGGCAGGGATACCGCCATCCCCCACGTGCGGGGCAGCGGGCCGCTCCGCGAGGGCGAGCCGATCGTGATCGACGTCTTCCCCCGCTCTGAGGAGACGGGCTACCACGCGGATATGACCCGCACCGTGGTGAAGGGAGAGGCGGACCCGCGGATCCGCGAGATGTACGCCGCCGTCCGCGAGGCCGGAGCGCTGGCAGCCGCCCGG
The DNA here is from genome assembly GCA_030019205.1 of Methanomicrobiales archaeon. Lineage (NCBI taxonomy): Archaea > Methanobacteriati > Methanobacteriota > Methanomicrobia > Methanomicrobiales > Methanomicrobiales archaeon. The sequence goes on along the minus strand of JASEFH010000005.1, from coordinate 12,300 downwards.
GCGGGTCCCGGGGTGAGCGGCGCGGACCTGCACCAGCAGGTGGTCGATCTCTTCCGGGAGCGGGGCTTCGAGAGCGGCACGGAGGGCTTCATCCACAACCTCGGGCACGGTGTCGGGCTCGAGGTGCACGAGCTGCCGATCGTCGGTCCCCGCGGGCAGCCGCTGTCGTCGGGGAACGTGATCACCCTCGAACCCGCTCTCTACTACCGGGACGCCGGCGGCGTGCGGCTGGAGAACCTGGGCGTCGTCGTGCAGGACGGGTTCGACTGCCTGACGCGCTACCCGATGGAGCTGGAACTATGAACGACGCGGAACTGGACCTCTACCGGGAGGCGGGGGCGATCGCCGCCCGCCTGCTGCGGAAGGGGAGGGACGAAGTCCGCGTCGGGGGTTCGGTGTTCACGGCGGTGGAGACGATCGAGTCCCTGGTGCGGGAGGCTGGGGCGGATCTCGCCTTCCCCCTCAACCTCTCCATCAACGAGAACGCGGCCCACGATACCGCGATGGAGGGGGACACCCGGGAGTTCCAGGCGGGGGACGTGGTGAAGCTGGACCTCGGCGTCCACATCGAGGGCTACATCGCGGATACGGCGACCACGATCGACCTCGGGGACAACGCCCGCCTCGTCGAAGCATCGGAGCGGGCGCTCGCCGCCGCGATCGAGCGGGTGCAGGCGGGCGCACCCATCGTCGAGATCGGCAGGGCGATCCAGGCGGAGATCGAGGCGCGGGGGTACCGCCCCGTCGCCAACCTCTCCGGCCACGGGCTCGCGCCCTACCAGATCCATACCGATCCCCACATCCCGAACATCCCCTCGGGGAGCGGCGCCGCGATCCCGCCCGGGACGGTCTTTGCCATCGAACCCTTCGCCACCAGCGGCAGCGGGATGGTGAGCGAGGGACACCGGGTGGAGATCTACCAGCAGGTGGCGGTGCGACCGGTCCGCCTGCCGGCCGCCCGCCGCCTCCTCGACCAGGTGCGGGGGCGGCGGGGTCTGCCGTTCGCCCGCCGCTGGATGGAGAGCGACAAACGCGACATCGCGCTCGGGACTCTCGTCCGCAGCGGCGTGCTGCGGGCGTACCCGGTGCTGCACGATGTGCCGGGATCGCTCGTCTCCCAGCACGAGCATACGCTCATCGTGCTGGAGGGCGAGTGCATCGTCACCACGGCCTGAGATACTATTATTCCGATTCCTGTCCAAGGTACAAAGTTGCATTCATGTCAGGCGAGGAAGCGAACGAGATCCTGGATATCATGGAGGCGCTGCTCACCGCCGAGATCGTCAACCAGAACCCTGCCCTCGACTGGAACGATCTCACTCCGGCGTGCCGGGACCTCTACGGGGTCAACGGCAGCAGTGGGGAGCTGAAACGCCCCGTAATGGTGAGCGAAGGGGCGATCCAGCGGGTGCTCGGGATCCCGAACGCCTATGAGCGGGTCAGGAAGAACCCGTTCGTGGGCTACGAGGAGTTCGGGCAGCGTCTCTCCATCACGGCGGTCGAGCCGGCGGCGCGGTGGTTCCTGAAGCGGGGAGGGCGGGATCGCATCCAGCGCAATCCCGCTCTCGCCTACTTCTTCGAGCGGTTCGACTCGGCGGACTTCTCCTACCGCGCGGCGAAAGAGAGCAACCCGCTCTTCGAGGACACCCGGTCGTACCTGGATGCGAAGATATCCCGCGTGATCGCGGAGAGCGAACCGCTCCGCGGGGCGATGGATCTCCTCATCGTCAGCGCCCCGGAGGAGATCGAGCAGCGGCTCGCCGATCTGGTCTGCACCCCGCGGCAGCAGGAGTTCGTGCAGGAGATCGAGACCGCGCTGCAGCACCGCGAGTTCCTCCGCGCCCACCGCATCTACGAGATCGGCAAGATCCTCTTCGTGGGGCCCCCGGGAACGGGGAAGACCTCGCTCGCCCTCGCCCTCTCGCACCGCCTCCACCTGCCCCTCCTGGAGGTCCGCCTCTCGATGATCACCTCCCAGTACCTGGGGGAGACCTCGAAAAACATCGACCGCGTCTTCGAGTTCGCGAAAAGGCTCTCCCCCTGCATCCTGTTCATCGACGAGTTCGACTACGTGGCGAAGAGCCGGGTGACAGACGACCACGGCGCCATGAAGCGTGCGGTGAACATGCTCCTGAAAAACATCGACAGCAGCAGCCTGATCCGGGACGGGGTCCTGCTCATCGGCGCCACCAACCACCCCCAGCTGCTGGACGAGGCGGCCTGGCGGCGGTTCGACCAGGTGGTCGAGTTCGCCCTGCCGGACTGCCGGATGCGGCGGGACATCCTGGCGTCGGTGACGGCGACGCTGGACTGCCGCGCCGACCTCGACGCACTGGCGGCGCGGACGGAAGGGTTCTCCGGCGCCGATCTGCGCATGATGGTCAAAGAAGCGGTGATCTCCGCGCTCACGCGGCAGAAGCAGGAGATCGGCGAGGAGGATATGGAGAAGGGCATCCTCCTCGTAGAGGAGCGCAACGCCCTGAAATACGGCAGCTGGGTGTAGGATGCGGATCACGCTTCTCGGCACGGGCGACGCGGTGGGTACCCCCAAGGTGGGCTGCTGCTGCCCCACCTGCGCCGCGGCGTCGGGGGAGGGGCGGTCGAGGCTCCGCACCTCGATCCTGGTGGAGGCCGAAGGAAAGCATATCCTGATCGACACGTCGCCCGACCTGCGGCAGCAGCTGCTGCGGAGCGGATCGCCGCACATCGATGCGGTCTTCTGGACGCACGGACACTACGACCACTACGCCGGCTACGGCGACTTCTACCGCGTCCAGGAGACGCCCCCGGTCTACGGGGCAGCGGGGGTGGTGGAGTACTGCTCCTCGTTCTTCGCCTTCCTCTCCTTCGAGCAGCATCCCCTCCCCCCCTACCGCCCCTTCGACCTCTTCGGGCTGCGGATCACACCGATTCCCGTCAACCACCCGCCGGTCTCCTGCTGCGGGCTGCTGCTGGAGCACGACGGGGCATCCGTCGGCTACACCGCGGACACGGCGAGCGAGCTGCCGGAGCGGAGCCTGGCGCTCCTGCGGGGCGTGGACCTCCTCCTCCTGGACGCGATCGTGCCGCCGGGAATCCGCATTCCCAAGCACATGAACTACGCGGAGGCCTGCTCCCTGGCGGAGTCCCTCGGCGCCGGGGATTACCGGACGGTCCACATGAGCCACCTGGTGCCCTGGGACCTCCCCCGTCTGGGGAGGGATATGGAGTGCATCCGATTGTGAGATTCCCCCTCCTGCGGGTGCAGGATGCCGGGGTATAAAAAGTCTTTTTACGTCCCGTCGACGTATGCTAAGGTGCAATGGAGATCAAGGTTCTGGAACTGAACGAGAACAGGGCGCGAATCCTCTTCGTCGGCGAAGGCCACACCTTCATGAACCTCCTCGCCTCCGAGATCCTGAAAGATCCCGAGGTGGACGTGGCACGCTACCGCATGGAGTACCAGTTCTCCGATCCCGAGCTGCTGGTGACCACCCGCGGCAGCCGGAATCCCGTCAGCGCGATCCGCGATGCCTGCAGCCGCATCGCAGCCGAATGCGACGACCTCCTGGCAGAGCTGCCGTGATCGGATAGAAAAGATAGCGCCCGGGGAGCGGCAGAAACCGTGCCGGGGCGGAGGAGGTCCCCCTGCTATACTCTCTTTTTGGCTCGAAATTCCCATCAAGAGCCTGTGCAGGGCTCTCGGGTGTATCTCCGGGGAAGGGCCTCTCTCCTCCGGCCCCTTCGTGCGACAGAGAGCATCCTGCCCGGCATTCCCGGTCCGATACGGCCCTGTCGCACGATCCCCCTCCCCTCGGGGAAGGGGGAATGCGGATCGTCGACGGGTCATCCGCGGGATGGGTGGAAAATACGCCGGGGAGCTTTTCTCCAGAGCCTTTTTTTTTACACGCGCTCTGTGAAGATGATGGAGCCGGCGATCTTGGTGATTCTCACCTGCACCTTCTGGCCGGGCTTGGCGTTGGCGACGTAGATGGTGTACTTCCCCTCGCGCACGACACCGTCGCCCCGCTTGCTCAGGGACTGGATCTCCAGGTCCAGGATGGCGCCCTCTTCGAACTTCTTCGCGACCGCCTCCGTACGGGGCTTCCGTTTCCGCACCGGGCGGTGCCCGCCGCAGGCCTCGCAGCGGAGCACCAGCACCCGCCCGTCCTTGACGAGGCGGGTGTCCGGACGCCCGCACTCCGAGCAGATCACGTAGTCGTCGACGTAGTTGTGGATGACCGCGCTGATCGTCGCCTGGTCGAATTTGCCCGAGAAGACCGCCCGGCTCCCCTCGATCTTGCCGGCCGTGCCGAGTTCGCCCACCAGGTACTTCATCAGCTCGTCCGGTTCGCGCCGCAGCTTGTCCGCGATCTCTGCGAAGTTCTCCAGCACCGTGGTCTTGCCCTCGACGAACGCCCGGGGCTCCGGGATCACGAATCGCTCGTGCCGCTCGTCGGTGCGGGTGATGCCAGCGTAGGCCTTCTTCAAAAGCTCCTCGTAGGTGTCTGTCATGCATTTATATATGGGGCGGGCGATGAGAAAAAGGTCGCACCCGCCCCGTCCGGTGCAGACATGCTTATCTAGCCCGGGACAGACATTTCACGGTACATGCTGTCTGCCGAGGACCTGGCCTATCTGCGGGCCGAACTGAAACGTGACCCGACTCCCCTGGAGATCGCCGCATTCGACAACCTCTGGAGCGAGCACTGCAGCTACCGCTCCACAAAGACCCTTCTCCGCACGCTCCCGACCGAGGGGCCCAACGTGATCCTGGGTCCGGGGGACGATGCCGCCGTGGTGCAGTTCTCCGATACCTGTGCGATCGTCATCGGGATGGAGAGCCACAACCACCCCAGCTACGTGGATCCCTACCACGGTGCCGCCACCGGGGTGGGAGGCATCGTGCGGGACGTGATCTCGATGGGGGGGCGGCCGATCGCCCTCATGGACCCCCTCTACTTCGGGCCGCTCGCCGAGGCGAAGAACCGCTACCTGTTCGAGCACGTGGTCGCCGGCATCGGGGACTACGGCAACTGCATCGGGGTGCCGGTGGTGCGGGGGGAGGTGGTCTTCGACGAGAGCTACCGCGGGAACCCGCTGGTGAACGTGGTCTGCGTGGGCGTGGTGCACCCGAAGCGCTACGTCACGGCGCGGGCGAAGCGTCCGGGGAGCCGCCTGGTGCTGGTCGGGTCGGCCACCGGCAGGGACGGTCTCGGCGGGGCGTCCTTCGCCTCGCGGGACCTTGGGGTCTCCGCGGAGGCGCTGGACCGCCCCAGCGTGCAGATCGGCGATCCCTACACCGAGAAGCTGATCATCGACGCGACCCTGGAGATGGTGGAGAGCGGGGCGGTGCTCTCCTGCAAAGACCTGGGAGCCGCCGGCCTCGCCGGCGCCAGCAGCGAGATGTGCAGCACGCTCGGCGGCATCATCACGGCAGACAGGGTGCACCTGCGGGAGGAGGGGATGAATGCCGTCGAGATCATGCTCGCGGAATCCCAGGAGCGGATGCTCTTCGAGGTCGCCCCCGGGGACGTGCCCCGGATAGGTGCCATCGCCGAGAAGTACGATCTCTGCTGGAGCGACATCGGCGAGGTGATCCCCGAGCCGCGCTACATCGTCCAGTTCAAGGGGGAGATCGTCTGCGACGTCCCCATCGCGCTCCTGACCGGCGGGGCGCCCCTCTGCTTCTGGGAGAAGCGGGCCTACACTGCGGAGAGGCCGTTTTCGAGGCCCGGTGCGGATATAAAGGATCTGGCCCTGGCGGTGCTCTCCCATCCGGATGTTGCCGGGAAGGACTGGGTCTTCGAGCAGTACGACCGCCACGTGCAGCTGCGGTCGGTCTCGCTCGAGGGGGACGCCGCCGTGCTCCGCCTGGAGGACCGGGCGCTCGTCCTCTCCTGCGGCTGCAATCCGCGGCACATCTACCTGCGGCCGTACGAGGGGACGGGGAACGCGGTCGTCGAGAACGCGGCGAACCTCGCCTGCCTGGGCGCCGAGCCCCTCTGTCTGGTGAACTGCCTGAACTTCGCCAGCCCCATCCACCCCGAGGTCTACTGGCAGATGGAGGAGTGCGTGCGCGGGCTCGGGGACATGGCGAGACGCCTGGGCATACCCGTCGTGGGGGGCAACGTCTCGCTCTACAACGAGAGCGACGAGTTCGGGACCCAGGTGAAACCCACCCCCTCCCTCGGGATGGCGGGACGGGGCGAGGTGCGGAGGGCGGGCCGCCCGAGGGACGGGTGCACCCTCGCGGTCATCGGCGAGGGCGCGGCGGCGTTCGGCGGGTCCGTGCTCGACGCCGTGAGCGGCTGCGGGGGCGAGGCCCCGCCGCTGGCGGATCCGCGGACGGTCGCGGCGGTGCGGGATCTCGTGCAGGCGGGCAGCATCGAGGCGGCGACCGACATCTCGCGGGGCGGGCTGCTGGCGGCCCTCGCCAGGCTCGCCCCCCGCTCCGAGATCGCCCTCCGGGGCGACATGCTGGACGAGCTCTTCTCGGAGTCCTACGGACGGTTCCTGGTGGCGCTGCGGGACGGGGTGCCCCTCTGCAACGTCGGGTACCGGGCGATCGGCACCACCGGCGGGGACGCGCTGCGGATCCGCTGCGGATCCCAGCGCCTCGTCCTCGAGGAGGGGGAGATCGAGGCGGCGCTCTCCGCCACCACCCGCACTATGCGCTACTGACCCGCCGCACCGTCTCCACGAATCGCTGGATCTTCTCGCCCTCCGGCAGGTCCCGGTGCGTGAAGATCTCCCCCTTCTTCACCTGCACCCCGCGGGCGGCAAGACCCCGCTTCAGGAGCTCCATGCTGACCCCCGGTGAGCCCCCGCAGGTGACGTAGACGATCCCTTTCTTTCCCCTCGCCCCGGTCAGGGCGTCCAGGGCGGAGTTCATGGCGGGGGTGGGTTTCCCCGCCCACACGGGGGATCCCACGACCAGGGTGTCGCAGGCGGAGACGTCGATTGCCTTCGGCTCAATGGGATCCCTTCGACCCAGCCGGGCGCGGAACGCTCCGATCAGGTATACCGTGACGGCGTTGTAGCCGCTCTTGTCCCGCACCTCGATCCGCTCGCCCCCGAGTTCGGAGGCGCAGCGCTCGGCGACGCCCCGTGTGTGGCCGTCCCGCGAGTGGTAGATGTAGCATATCGGCATGGCCGAAGATCCCGAGAAGGAGGATATATGCTTTGCCCCCTGTCCGCCCTGCGAGCCGGCAGGCGGGAAGGAGGTATGGTGCTGGAGTGCCGTGCGGGGACATTGGGGCCGTAATGGCATCGTTGCCATCCTGCGACTCCGGGAGACGGAGGAAGTTCTTTCCCTGCCTGCCATCCATCATGCGATCCGCACGGGAATGGTGATAAGAGGCGGCGAGTTGAGATGTTCTGCCCTCCCTCCCCGGGATCTTTTCCCCCTCCGAGGCTATCCGGACTGGCGGGGTGGGGGCGCGGGGGAACCTCTCCCCTCCCCTTCCCCCCTCTTTCAATGGGGGGAGAGTAGCGACAGGACTCGATTGGGATCCTGTAGAAGACCCGGAACGTTGCTTCGGAGTCGCAGGGGGAGTCCGGTGCACCCAACAGAATTGGATGTATCGGACTGCCGGGCGGAGATTCGGAGGGGATCCCTGGTGCGATGGACCTTGATCGAGGGGGCAGGGGAGCGATGCATCCGTGTCACGCCGCCCTACTCGGGATCGCAGGGACCGGAGGAAAAGCATCCGCCCCTCCTCCCCCTCTTCAGGAGGATAGGGCCTGTCCAGGGGGCAGCGGGAGTTCGGATTGTCACCCCTGCTCGGGTCGAACTTTCCTGGTTCCCCGGCGGCGAGGAGAGTCTTATCCGCGATCCGGAACAGGCCTTCCATCGTACGGGGGTGCGTGGAACCCACTCACCTCCTGCACCTCGCCCCCCCCGAATGGTATGGGCCCCCGGTCCGGTGCAACCGGACCGAGAGATGTGCGAATGATTCGCAGAACACGAGAGGATCCGGGTTGCAAAAGATGACAGGTTACCGCGAGAACGGCAGCAAGTATGCCCGATCCCCCCCTGTCGCCCGCATGAGAGCTTTCACCGGGCCGAGGCCGCGGGTGCGGACCGGATCCATGGTAGCACAGAGAGCACCGCTGGCGGCTGTACCCCCGGTCGAAAGGGATCGGGAGGCGGTGTTGAGGAATGGTTTTAAAAAGGAGAGGCTCATCGGAGGGCTATTTTTTGAACTGCGGCATCAAGGCGCGGATCTCTCTTCCCACCTGCTCGATCAGGTGCTCCTCGTCCCTCGCCGTGAGGGCGTTGAAGACCGGACGGTTCACCTGGTTCTCCAGGATCCACTCCTTGGCGAACTCCCCGCTCTGGATCTCCTCCAGGATCTCCTGCATCGCCAGGTAGACCTCCGCTCCGATCACCCGTGGGCCCCGCGTGAGGTCGCCGTACTGGGCGGTGTTGCTGATGGACGAGCGCATGTGGGATATCCCGCCCTCGTAGATGAGGTCCACGATCAGCTTCAGCTCGTGCAGGACCTCCAGGTAGGCCATCTCCGGGGCATAGCCGGCGTCCACCAGCGTCTCGAAGCCCGCCTTGATGAGTGCGGTCGTCCCCCCGCAGAGGACCGCCTGCTCGCCGAAGAGATCGGTCTCGGTCTCCTCGCGGAAGGTGGTCTCGAGCACGACCGCCCGCGTGGCCCCGATCCCCCGGGCGTAGGCGAGCGCGATCTCCTTGGCCCTGCCGCTGAAGTCCTGGTGGACGGCGATGAGCGCGGGGACGCCCTTCCCCTCCTCGTACTGGCGGCGGACCATCCTGCCGGGCCCCTTGGGCGCGATCATGGTCACGTCCACGTTATCGGGGGGCACGATCTGCCCGTAGTGGATGTTGAACCCGTGGGAGAACGAGAGGACGTCCCCCTCCTCCAGGTACGGAGCAATCTCCGCTCTGTATACGGCTCCCTGCGACTCGTCGGGGAGGAGGATCTGGATCATGTCGGCCTGTTTCGCCGCCTCCTTCACCGTAAAGACATCCAGACCATCCTCGATCGCCGTCCTCCAGCTCTTCCCCTGGCGGAGCCCGATGATCACGTCGAGGCCGCTGTCCCGCAGGTTCAGCGCCTGTCCTCTTCCCTGCGAACCGTATCCGATAACGGCTATCCTCTTCCCTTCGAGGTAGGAGAGATCCGCATCTTCCTCGTAGTATCTCTTGATTGCATTGTCCATGCATGAGATATGGGCCGGAAGGGAAATAAATATTATATATTACTAAAAGATTTGATCGTGTTATTTTCCCAGGCAGAGGGGTCAGCCGGTAGAGATCCCCTGGCAATGGAGTTATACGATGGAATTACCCGATGTACAGTCGACCTGTCCCGATATCCGGATAAACCTGACGCGCGTTGGAGTGAAGAACGTCAATAAACTGGTGGAAGTGGCCCGACCCGGGAAACGGCCGGTCATCTTCATCTCCAACTTCGATGTCTTCGTGGATCTGCCCGCGAGCCTGAAGGGCGCCAACCTGTCCCGCAACTTCGAGGTGATCGACGAAGTGCTCCAGCAGGCGATCGAGGGGGAGGTCAAGGAGATAGAGGAGCTCTGCAGTTTTGTTGCCCGCAGGCTCCTGGATCGGCACGAGTACGCGGATCGTACGGAAGTGCTGATGAAGAGCCAGTTCATGGTCAAGCGCGAGACGCCCGTAAGTCAGACCAGCTGCCACGAGGTCGTCAACGTCCATGCGGGCGCGGTGGCGAAGCGGACCGCCGACGAGCCGATCGTCCGCAAGTTCATCGGCGCCGAGGTGACGGGGATGACTGCCTGCCCCTGTGCGCAGAACATCATGAAGGACCGTGCGATGCAGGTGATGCAGGATCTCGACATCCCCGCGGAGAAGATGGAGAGGTTCTTCGAGGAGGTGCCCATGGCGACCCACAACCAGCGGGGGCGGGGTTTCCTCTGCATCGAGACCGACGACGATCAGCACGTGGGGCTGGAGAAGATCATCCGCATCCTGAAAGACTCGATGAGCGCGCGGATCTTCGAGCTGCTCAAGCGCGGGGACGAGAGCTACGTGGTGCTCGAAGCGCACAAGAATCCACGGTTCGTCGAGGACTGCGTGCGGGAGATGGCGAGAATGGTCCTGATGGAGTTCAAGGATCTCCCGGCGGATGCGGTGATCACGATCAAGCAGACGAACGAGGAGAGCATCCACCAGCACAACGCCTACGCCGAGCGGAAGGCGACGCTTGCCGAGCTGATGGTGGAGATGGAAGGGGAGCCCGTCTGAGTGGATGGGAGCCTGCAAACCCTCCCGGATTCCATTTCGTAGTTATATCCGATAGGGATTTTCTGGACGTATCCAGAAGCACATGCATAGTGCTGAACGGAAGGGGAGCTCTTCCGTCAGGACTTTTTTTGGGTAACCTCACTCACAATCACAGAAGGCTCTTCTCGGGGGAACCAGGCCGCATGAGAGTCCGGGAAGCGGCAAGCAACCAGAACAGCTGCACCGGTGCAGCTGTTCGGAGTACGATGCCGGTACTGTCTCATTCCCCTTCACCAGGGTGAACCAATGTACCGGATAGTTCTTCTGGTCGTCCCGGGGGCCGTAGACCAGGATACGGTATTTCCCGGGCGTGATCGTGCCGTTGGTACCATATTTTTAAAGCGTAGTCCGTGCCGCGGTCGATCGCATAATCCCCGTCTCCCCCGGCGGTGTCCCAGGCACGCACCCGCAGGAACATCTCGTTGGGCTGCAGCCGGAACCCTGCATCCACGGAAGGTACGTTGACGACATCCAACCAGTTTCCATTAACGTTTTTTTGAACGAGGTCATTCCAAAACTCTCCAGATCGGGAGGGCACAAGCCAGGTATATTAGCCCCAGGAATGAATGTTCATACCGTTCAGGGAACGATCTTCTTGAAGGCCTCGATCCAGCTGAAGACCCGCTTGATAGCGCCTCGGCTTTTATAGAGATTCTTATCATACTGAATCGGTCTGTCTCTCTTGGGATATTTCCGCTTTATCGGATTGATCGGGATATTGCTCTTAATCCCACGGTTCCGGTTATACTGGCGGATGGCATGCGTGTCGTAGGACGCATCCGCGGTGATGATCCCCGGTTTTTCAGATCTTTCGGGAATCTCGAATGCTCCCACCGTTGACTTGTAGAGGAGAGAATCGAGGATGTTCGCCGGAGCAACCGTGCAGGCTACGGGGCGACCGTTCTGATCGACCAGGGCGCTCAGCTTGTTCCCATTCACCTTCTTATAGCCATCATACCCGATATCTCCCCCTTTTCGCGGAGATATCCTTGGTATCGGTGATGCAGTGGGAAAGGTCGGGCTTCTGGGGGTCCTAGCCGGACTGGAGGAGATCCAGATCGCCTGATACGCTCCCCGTCTGCAGAGCTCGAGGTGGTACCGGTGGATGGTTGATTTTTTACCGCATTTGGTGGGAGTATCGCTCCAGGTGCACCCGATGGTCAGGACGTAGAAGATGCCGTTGAGGATCTGCCGAGGGTCGCGTCGGGGACCGGCCGGTGTGCGGTTTCCGGGGAGGCAGATGCTTCCGGAGAATTTCCCAGAGATCGTCGTTGATTTCCTGAAATGTCATGCCCCGGGCTTAGGGTTCGCCAGGGTCTCATACTTTTGGGATGTCCTCGTTTTCCAAAAAACGACGATCGCACCCCGATAGGACCTATTGCCCTTCCATCACTCGATAGAACTTCATTAATATTGGAATAGTCAGCGAATCGTTGGATAGCCTTAATAGAAGTATCTTCCCCCAAGGAGGGCATAACCTCCATCATCCGTCTGCAGGACTTCATGGATAACATTCGACGTCCGGCTCGGAGTGGAGACCCAAGGAATCGTAGTATTCCACTGCGCATCCCCGGAACTGTCTACTTTTCTTACCGCCAGATCCAGATTCGTTCTGTTCATGGAGAAGAATCCCTGAGACTGAATGGGTGAAAAGCTGATCAGAATAAATCCCTGATCGGATGCATGTTTTGGATATTCTGTTAAGGGAACGATCCTCTCCTCCTCGATAGCTCCCTCGTGGCTGATCAGGACTTCGACGATCTTCCAAGAGTTGTTCGCATTCTTTCCCGAATCCTCCACTGCATAGAGGATTGTATACCCGCGATCTGGTTGTTCATGCATGTCGAGCAGGGAACTGTTCGTTTCGGCCAGAAAAACGTCCCAGACGACGGTCGCGTTGGCATCCATCTTTACAACCAATATCCTTCCTTGGGCTGGATATTGTGCCCCTTGTTCAAAGGTTAATCCTCCGACGATGTATCCACCATCCGAGGTCGTGGCAATCGAGCGTACCGTCTCCAGGTCCG
>JASEFH010000004.1 GCA_030019205.1 Methanomicrobiales archaeon | reverse complement strand
GACGGACCCAGTGGGAATCGAACCCACGTCCCTGGGTCCGAAGCCCAGGAGGATATCCTCTACCCCATGGATCCAGCCCGTAAATTTTAGTATCGCAAGATATTAAGTGTTTCCCGCATTCAACGGGACTTTTCCCCTTGCGCAACGGGGATTATCCCTCACGAAGGACAGTCCGGCTATCACCGGGAGCATGTTTACAGCGCCATCCTTGGACAAGGCACGTTCTAATCGCTGAACGCGGGAGAGCCCCTCATCCCCTCCCCCTCGTGCTCGTCTCCTGCTATTCTGTTGGAACCGTGAATCGGGGAAACGATGTGACAGATCCTCCCCCGCATCCGGACCTGGATTTAACCGATCGATAACCGGAGGACCGAATTCAGATGGACTCGGATCCCCTCGCACCGGGGAAGGGGGCAGGTCTCGCCCCGAATCTGCCGCTCGCCGCACGATGATCGCAGCATGAAGGCGCGTTGCTGTTGAGGAGGTCTCCCCTCTCGACCCCTTCACCGCAGTGCAATAGGACACGTCAGCCCGCGATGGAGCATCTCAAGGATCTGCGTCTTCCCCGTATCCCCAGTCCTTTACTTCGTACCGGCACTTCCTTCCTGGATGCACGAGCCACTTCCTTCTGCTGGTCCCGCGAATCGATGAATATACCCTTGTATTCGGAATATCAGGCGTCGAATCGATTATTCAGGTCTCGTTATCGGCCTACAGGACCATTGCATGCAGCGGTGGACCCGACCGGCGTTGCGGATCTGGATTCAACTTTTCGGATACAATCCTGGCAAAAAACGGGGAGGGGGTGATAGGATAAACTCATGTTTTAATATATATACTATCCTAAATTTTTTTTAAAAAAAATAAAGATTTTTTATAGAAAAATTTGAAATTAAAATACATTAATCCGGATTTTACAAGTTTAATATAATAATACTGATATCAGTAACATTCAAATATAATCATTTTTCGATATTCTGCAATCATAAAGGTGAACCAGATGAAGGTGGATCAAGTAGTGTTACTGCTCCTCGGGCTGCTTGTGATCGCGGTACCGGCGTCCGCCGGGGATATTCCGGATCACGCGGATATCGTCAGCGCGTGGGCGGTGGCAGGCAGTACAACGGGCACGGATATCAAGGTGACGGTGCGGGCCGATGACGGCACCCCGGTCGCCGCGGCCACGGTCACCCTCCAGTGCCTGAACGCGAGCATGGGGAACGTGAGCGGCCAGACATTCACGACCGATTCGATGGGGGTGGCACGGAGCGGGGGCCAGCTGCCCCGCTTCACGCCCGGTACCATCAGCGGCACCGCACCGATCGCCGTCAGAGCGACGAAGATGATCGCGGGAAACACGACAGAGATAACGACCATACACGAGCAGAACGTCGATCATGCGGCTCCGTACAAGTATTCCTCTATCGATTATCCCGGTACTGCGGACGCGAATGCCGTCGTGCCGATTACCGTGCGCCTCCAGGATGTCTATGGAAACCCGATAGACAGCCGCAGGGAGGAGTCTTCAGGGGTTCCCGGAACGGCCGAACAGGTCCGTTTTTCTGTCAGCTCGCCGCAGGATGAGGCCCGCTTCCTCAACGGAGCCACAACCATTCTGCAGCCGGTGGACGCCGCAGGAAATGCGACAGTGCATCTCCGCGTCTCGAGCATCGCCGGGGACAATATCGTCCTCGTGGACCCCGAACCGCCCTCGCTGCCATCGGTCTGGCTCACCATCGTGGGCTGCGGGTCCGTCCCGCATTCCATCGCCTCGTCGATCCTCCCCCCCACCAGCCCTCCAGCCGTACCGGCGGACGGACGGAGCACCTTCACCATCGTGTACACGGTCTTCGACCGGTGGATGAATCCGAGTGCGAACCGCCAGATTGACATTACTACGGAGTATATCGGTACCCCCGAGACCTCGACCGAGCATGCGATCCTCTCTCCGACCAACCTCCAGGGCCAGTCATCCATGCACTACGGACCGAAGAGGGCGATCATGGGCGTGAAGATCACCGCGAGGATCGTGGGGTTCGAGAACGTCTCCAGGACAGACACGGTCTGGTTCGTGAACGGCACGGCATCGCGGCTCCTCCTCACGGCAAGCCCGAACCCCATCCCCAGCTGGGACGTTCCCGGGAGCACCACCGCCGAGGTGATCGCAAAAGTGGTGGATGACTTCGGCAACCCGAAACCGGGCCAGGGCGTGACCTTCTGGATCGACTCGATCCACTACGATGCCGAGAGCCAGAGGGCGGTGGTGAAGGATCCGGAACTGCTGGGCGTGTACGCGATATCCGATGAGAATGGATACGCGAAAGTGCCGATCCGCCCGGGTGAGTTCATTTCCGACGTGATGGATTACAACTGGACCCAGAAAGCGACGGGCACCTGCGTTGTCAAGGCAAAAGGAGTTGATACGGGGGTGGAGTCCATCACCGTCGTCTGGAAGAACTACCCGTACCTGAATGTCGACGTCGAGATCGATCCTCCGTTAGTCGTTGCCGGAGAGGAGATCGACGTCAAATTCATCCTCCGGGGAGACGGGTGGGCCCTGAAGCCGAAGCCGATCGATGCGGTGTTCGCCATGAGCCGGGGACTGTCCATGCTCAAGGACAACCCCGATCGGGTCCTCTACACCCGTCCCGCGGCGAAGATCTTCACCTCGCAGATGGTCCCGGACTACGATCGGGTGGGGCTCTGGACATTTGGAGATTACGGACTTGCCGATCTGTATGTCATCAAGAGGGGGTACCTGGCCGGCGACGACAACCCGGGTATCAAGGACGAAGATGCTGTAATCCCCTATTATTACACCGGTAACGGCAGGACCTACAGCGATTACTCCACGCAGGACGTGCCCCTGACCGGTAGCTTGACCATCATCGACGGCGAGGTCGATCGAATCGTCCCGTTCACGGACGAGACAGAGATCTCGAAGGGGACTCCCCTGCGGAACGGGCTTTACTACTCGATTACGGATCTGAAGAATAACGGAAGAAGAAACGGAGTCAAGGCCGTGGTTGCACTCATCGATATGAGCTGGGACTGGTTCGGTGACCCGCTTGCGCGAGGGAGTGCGCAGTTGAACAATCCCGAGCAGATGGTCAGCGGTAACAGCTGGATGCCGTTCCCGCTGGGAGGCCCGTATACGGGTAACTGGTCCCTGAACAACTACGATACGCGGACGAGCTGGCAGAATATGTCCAACTATGCCAGGGACAACGGTATCAAGGTATTTGTAGTCACCTACACATCGAGCGTCGATAGTTCCAGCCAGGAGGCCCTGCGCATCCTGGCCGCCGGGACAGGGGGATTCCACCGGCATGCAAACACCCCGGAAGAGCTCGTCAATGTCTATGACGAGATCGCCGATGCCCTGAAAAACGAGGCCAGCGTCGACACCCGGATGGACATCTCCATGCAGAACCTGCGCGTGAACGACATCACCATGCGTGGGGAAGAAGTGTTCACCTACGTCTACTCTCCAGGCACAGACGATGTCAACAACCAGGGCAACTCCACGAAGATGTGGAACTATCAGTCAAATGCCACCGCAGTCACCACGAAGTCGTATACAGATACCCTCAACCAGACGGACGAATGGCTCAACACCCACCACCTAAAGTTCAACCTGGGCACCATACACCTCAACGAGATCTGGGAGATTCAGTACCGCCTGAGGGTGAACAGCTCGGTATGCGGCGACATCCAGATCTTCGATAACACCAGCCGCCTGGTATTCAACAATGGTGCAGATTCCGTCTCAATTCCCATGTTCACGGTGCATGTGCCCTGCAACCTGACGTCCAACATCAGCGTCCCGATACTCGTCGTTAATAACATCACCGCTTCTCCCCAGGGCGAATTCGTCGTCACGAGCTGGAACCTCGAGTACCGGGGAGAGAACGGCGTCACCCAGACAGTATCCTACCAGTACCAGAACCCGGAGACCGGGGTCTGGGGAGACTGGGTGGTCTTCGACACGCAGCATGCAAATGCCACGGCGGGCTATACCTCCAGTCTGTTCGCACAGAACCTCGCCTACGGCGACTACAGGATCCGGGTGCATGCCCAGGAGGACAATATCGGCGGTGCTGCATCCACAGGCTTTGCATACGCAACACTGGGTGCGAAAGGAGCCAATTTCATAAAACTGGAATGATCCTATCATTATTTTCATTCAGAAAGGATCTTCACCGTTCGGTTCGACCGGGAGATTCCGGTCAAAATCCCGTTCCTCAGGGATCCAGCACGTATGCCTTCTTATCGCAACATATTAAGTGTTTCCTGCGGAATATATGGTAAATGATCCTCTCCGCACGGGAAATCCGGAACCGCCTGGACAAAGGTGACGGTCTCGTCATCGCACCCTACAGCGATGCCTGCCAGCAGCCGGCATCCTACGATCTGCGGGCCGCGGAAACCGCAACGCTCGTCCGGGGGCGGTGCACCCTGGTGCACACCCTGGAGCGCGTGGAGATGCCCGGGGATATCGCCGCCGTCCTGCGCTGCCGATCCAGCTATGCACGGCGGGGCGTGCTTTTGGGCGGAGGGTTCGTCGACCCCGGGTTCCGGGGCCAGCTGACCCTCTGCCTGACCAACATGGGAGAGGGGGACATTCTCCTGCCGCAGGGGGACCGGGTGGTGCAGATGATCCTCCACGAGGTGAAAGGGGTCGGCGGACTGTATAACGGACGCTACCAGGACAGCACGGGCGTCGTGGGGGCACGGTGACAGCGATGGGGAACGCAGAACCGGAAGATGATCGCCGCATACGGGCCCAGAATTCCGCGGGGGGCGTGCCGTGATCTTCATCCCGAGCGAACGGAAGTACCTGGAGATCCTGCGCATTTTAAAAGAGCAGCGGGAGCCGATGGGGGCGAAGAGACTCTCCGAGGTGATGGCGGAGCACGGGTTTGTCTTGAGCGATCGCGCCGTGCAGTACTACCTGCGCTACCTGGACGAGATGGGTTTCACCGAGAAGGTGGGGAACCGCGGGAGAGTGCTCACCGAGCGGGGCCTCGCGGAGACCGAGAGCGCGATGGTCGAGGAGCGGCTCGGGTTCATCATCTCGAAGCTGGAGAGGCTGGCGTTCCGCACCACCTTCGATCCCGAGAGCGGAACGGGGGACGTCTCCTACAACCTCTCCCACGTGCCCGAAGAGGAGGCGGAGACCCTCGCAGGCGCATTCGACGAGGTCATCCGCGCCGGCGCCGGTTTCTTCAGCGCATACCGGATCGTGGACAGGGACCCCCGCATTCCGAAGGGTTCCGTCGGGTTCATCACGGTCTGCAGCATCACCATGGACGGGGTGTTCCAGAGGAACGGCATACCGGTGCGGATGGCCTACGGGGGCAGGCTCGCGATCCGGGACAGGGTTCCCGTCGAGTTCGTCGACCTGATCGGCTACCGGGGGACGACCGTCGATCCCCTGCACCTCTTCATCTCCGCCGGACTGACGTCCATCCACCAGATGGCCACGACCGGAAGTGGCATCGCCGTGGCGAACGTGCGGGAGGTCCCCACCGCCTCCCGTGACCGGGTGGAGGAGATCGCCGCCGCCCTGCGGAACTGGGGATTCGTGCTGCCGGTCGCCGTGGGAAACCGGGTGCTCAACCTGAACTGCGATCCGTTCCACCTCTCCATCGTGGCGTTCAGCGGCATGAACCTGATCGGAAACGGCATCGAGCACGGATGCCGCGTCCAGACGGAGATCGGGGCGGGAACGATCCCCTTTTCGCGGGTCGTGGACGCTAGCGGATCCAGGTGAGGCCGTCCCCGTAATCCCCGCCCCTTCGCCGCCTCCTGTCCACGGTGCGTCTCTTCGGCTCGCCCTCCCCCTCCGCATCCGGGGGGGATGCAGCGATCTCTCCCACATCCCCGGCGTCCCGATCCCCTCCCCCCGGCCGGTCCGGGGAAGTCCCTTCTTCCTTCCTCCCCCCCGCAGGGCGGCCGCGGTCCGCCCGTGCAGGAGCCGCACCCGCACCGGGGACCTCTCCGCCTTCCCCTCTGCCGCCCTGCGGGACCGTCTCCGCCACGGGAGCCTCGGGCGGCAGAGGGGCCTGAGCCCGGCTGCACCGTGCCCGGATGGCGCGAATCTCACCGACGCGGGGGATGTTGGTGAGCCCCGAGAGGACGATGACGACCCCCACGAACCGCGTGTCGCGCAGGGGATAATCCCCCGATCGCATCTCCAGACCGGCGATGCTGCGGTCGATCCACTTGCGGATGGTCTGGAACCCCCGCATGGAGAGTTCGTCGGAGGGTCCCGCGATCAGCACGAGCGCCTTCTCCGCGCTGGTAAGATCGCAGGCCACCGACATCTCCTCGTACACAGCCCGCTTCGCCAGCGCCACCATTCTCTGGGCTTTCATCTGGTTGCTCTCGATCGTGCGGCTGGGAGGGCGGAAACGGTCCAGGAGACCCGGTATGCTCCGGGGCAGCGGCTCCGACGCGTACCCGACCGCGACCAGCCCGGACCCCCGGAGCGTGTTCAGCACCTCCCCCGTATCCAGCACCACCTCCGCGACATCCTTGCCGTCCCCGGTGAACTCTCCCGCCCGCAGCAGCAGTCCGATCTGCCGCGAGATCCGTTCGTTCAGGAGATCGTACGCGGAATGCGGATCGAGGCGGAGGTTCCGCCCGCCAGCGGGCGCCCCTTCATCGGAGCCGCCCTTCCCGCTCTGGATCCTGGCGTAGTGCACCTCGTTGTCGAACAGGATCACCGCATCGGTGATCCCCTGGAGCCGATCCAGGTCATCCGCGGCCGCCGCCGCGCAGCGTTCGCCCTCGCGGATGCAGGGCAGGGTGGCCACGGCAAAGACAGGCTCGATGAACGACTTCCGCACCTCTCCCACGATCGTCCCTGCGGCAGCGGCGAGACGCCCTCCCAGCCCGCAGCAGATCAGGATGGCGTCGATGTGGATCGTGTTCCCCCGCTGGATGTATGCGACGATCTCCTCGACGTGTATGGCGTCCAGGAGACCCTCGGCGCTGGTGGGATGGACGGGGGGGAAGTAAAACCTCCCCTCCGCCGGAATGTGCTGGAGCTGCACGAGCGTGTTCGAGTCGACGTCGACAGCCAGCGCCTGCACGCAGCCCATCCCGCTCCGCTGATCGTGGCCGTAGAGTTTATCCGCGATGCGGGATCCCGCTCCCCCGAGGCCGATGGCAAGTACTCTCATGCAACCACGTTCGTATGCAGCCGGCAGCCGCAGCGGACCGGCCTGCCGATCCGTACACCTCTTTTTCTTTTCCTGGAATATGTATGTACTGAATTTTATCTGTTGAAACCAATTCGTTGGTGCACGGACAGGGATAAACTTACCGATATCCGGACGAGGAGATCCCTTCTCCGGCGGCCGCCGGGGGCGGAGGGCGGCCCCGGCAGCAGAAAATTTTCGGGCAGAATCCCTCCATTCGACTAAACGGGGACGATAATTCGATAGAATCCGAGAATTCGCCCTCCTGTACCATGAAAGCTGCGATCGTACAATGAAAATGGTAATATATTTAACTTCGGGTGCGGTAATAGTTCTTGAGGTGACAAACCGAATGAGTTATGGTATCGAATTTGTCCCAGGAGCTATCAACGTAAAGCAAGTTGTGAACTACTGCAAACTTGCCGAGTCCAAGGACATCGATTATGCGTGGATCACCAACCACTACAACAACCGCCACTGCTACCCCACCCTCGCCGCGGTCGCGATGAACACGACCACCCTGAAGATGGGGCCGGGGATCATGAACACGTTCACCGACACGCCGGCGGCCATCGCGTCCTACATGGCCACGCTGAACGAGATCTCGGACGGACGTGCAGTCCTGGGCATCGGTCCCGGCGACCTTTCGACGCTCCCGAAGATCGCCATCAAGCCCGAGAAGCCGGTCGCACGCCTGGAGGAGGGTGTCACCCAGATCCGCCGCCTGCTCGCCGGTGAAGAGGTCAAGCCCTCGGGCATGCAGTTCTTCGACTACAACGGCGCCAAGCTGACCGGTGTCACGCTGCCCGGCAAGAAGGGCATTCCCGTCTACATCGGCGCCCAGGGGCCCAAGGTGCTGGAGCTCGCCGGGAGGATCGGGGACGGCGCCCTGATCAACGCGTCGAACCCGAAGGACTTCCAGATCGCCATCCCGATCATCAAGGCAGCGACCGACAAAGTCGGGAAGAAGGGCTTCGATGTCGGTGCCTACACGGCGACGTCCATCGACAGGGACCAGAAGAAGGCGCGGAACGCCGCCAAGATCGTCGCGGCATTCATCGCCGCGGGCTCGCCCCCGGAGATCAACCAGCGCCACAACCTGGACATGGGCACGGTCACGAAGATCAAGGATGCGCTCGGACGCTTCGACTTCAAGACGGCGGGCGAACTCGTCAACGACCAGATCATCGACGCCTACACCATCGCCGGCACGCCCGACATGGTCAAGCAGAAGGTCGAAGACCTCCAGAAGGCCGGTGTCACCCAGGTCATCTTCGGCTCCCCGCTCGGACCCGACATGGCCAACTCCATCCGCCTGCTGGGCAAGTACATCACCTGAAGCCAGATTCCACCCTATTTTTCGAGCGTTCAATTGATATCAGCTGGCACACCACATATGCTAGGATGATCTTCTCCGTCGAGGAGGTGCCGACCGGGCGGGGCATGCTCCAGTACCGGAGGGAGCTGCTCACCGGATTCCGCAGCCGGATCAGTCCCGAACGCTCAAAAAGGGGCATCAGCATGCCCTGTCCGGCGGCGATGCCTGCCGACGGGTGCCCGTTCTGCCCCGACAGGGTCTCGATCGTCACGCCCACGTTCGAGGACGGGACCCGCATCCAGCGGGGGGAGAGCGTCACCTTCCCGAATCTCTTCCCCTTCGCCGCCTGGCATACCGTGACAGTGATCACCCGGGCGCATGGGGTGGAGCGGTTCACCCGCCGCCAGATCCGGGACGCGCTCGGCGGTCAGATTGAGTCCCTGCAGGGGCGAGCGGGGTACCCCAGCATCAACTGGAACTACCTCCCCACCTCCGGAGCGAGCATCGTCCACCCCCACCTGCAGGGGCTCGTGGACCGGCATCCGTCCGCTGTCGCGGAACGCTACATCCTGGCGAGCCACCGCTACCTGCTCCAGGAGAACCGCTGCTACTGGGACGTCTACCGGGAAGAGGAGGCGCAGACGCCCCGATACCTCTTCGGAGACGAGATCCCCTGGTTTGCGAGCGCCGTCCCCCTCGGCGAGAAGGAGATCCGCGGCATCCTTCCCCTGGCCCGGCTGGAGGAGCTGGAGCCCTATCTGGAGCCGCTTGCCGCGGGGATCGAGGGGTGCCTGGACCTCTACCGCCACCTGGGCACGTCTGCGTTCAACATGGCCATTTTTTTCGATTCCGACGGTTCGGACCACGGATTCCGGGCATTCTGCTCGCTCATCGCCCGCATCAACCCCAACATCAGCGGCATGAGCGACTCCGCGTTCATGGAGAGGCTGCACCGCGAACCGGTGATCCTCACACCGCCGGAGGATCTGTCCGCGCACTACCGCGATATGCGAATCGGGAAAGGAGCTCTCTGAAACGGGCGGCGCGACAGGTGCAGCGACCGGTTGCCTCGCCGGGGAAAAGGGGAAAAAGAAGCTGGGAGCCCTTACTCGGGCTTGCTGATCAGCTTGGTCTTGGAGACGATCTCGCCGGTCTTCTTGTGGGGCTTGCGCAGGATGCTGTCGCCGGCCTTCTCCAGCTCCCGTGCTTCGTCGCAGAGGAAGGCGGCAATGCGCATCATCTCGTGAGCGCTGCCGACGATGGGCACGTACTGCTCGTACTCCTTGACCATGAAGCAGCCCCGCACGTTAACACCGGCGACAGCCGATGCGATCTCGTAGGCGGCCCGCGCCTTCGCGAGGGCGTAGGGGTTCGTGAACTCTCCCTCGACCGCCTTGTCCGTGGACATGACGATCTTGGGCAGCTCCAGGGCGTCTCCCTTCTTACCGGCCTTCACCTGGTCGATCACCTTGTCGAGGGCGAGCTGGAGCTTGCGGAACGCACCCGTGATGGAGAGGACCTTGATCAGGTTGCCGTTGTAGTCGGCCATCTCGATGGGGTCCAGGAACTCGCGCCGTGCGCCGATCATGGAGTCCGCCTTCATGATGATGTAGCCGAACTTGCTGGCTTTCAGGGCCTCCCACTGCTCCTTCTTGGTGGTGATATCGTCGGTGATCACGACGACGGGGATGCCGGCCGCCTGGAGCGCCTCACGGGCGCCCGTCGGGCCCGGGAGAACGCCGTTCGGGGATACGACGACGGCGAAGTCCGGCTGCCAGGCCTTCATGTTGGAGACGACGCGGTCGATATCCTCCGGCTGGAGCTTCGTACCGCTGGTCGCCTGGAAGGTGATCATGTCCTCCCGGTCGGCACGCTCGTCGAGGAGGAGCTCTGTCATAAGTCCGCTGGCAATATTGCCCAGTTTGGCAATTCCTACTTTAACTACCATGCGTTAACACCTCGTTTCTTTAACGACAACGTAATATCACCCAAAAGAAATATAAACGTTTTGGAATCACACTCTTTTATGCCTTTTCTGCCCGTTGTGTTAAGGAAAAGTGTTTAAGTTCGCGGAATAATATGGTATGTATGAAGGATGGGATGCTCACGGATCGCCAGAAAGAGGTGCTGCGGTACCGGAAGAAGGGGCTGACGCAGCAGCAGATCGCCGATATCATCTCCACTTCGAAGGCCAATGTCTGCACCATCGAGAAGGCGGCACTGCAGAACATCGAACGGGCAAAGGAGACGCTGGCCTTCCTGCACACCCTGGACGCGACGCATCTCTGCACGCTGAAGGCGGAGACGGATCTCCTGGATGCCGCTTCGGTCATCTACCGGAAGGCGGAGGGGCTGGGCATCAAGGTCAAGTACGACACCATCTCGCTCCTCAACCGCCTGCGGGATTCGAATCCCGAGAAATTCCGGGGGCGGCTCATGCGCGAAAGCGTGGAGGTGTACATCAAAGACGACGGCGAGATCTACTTCCAGTGACCGGGCTGCGATCGCATCCCCCTATCCCATCCATTCCGTCCGATCCCCCATCATCCCTGCATCGCGTGCCCGGTGAGGTTCTGCCACCCGTTTCATCCCCTCCGTATTCCCGTGCATCGCATCCGTGACAGGAACCTCCCGTGATATCGGGAGAGGAGCGGCTGCGGACTCCGGAGCAGGACCCACCGCACCGCAGGGTATGGCAGTCGGGGGTGCACCCCCCTCCCCCCAGCGCTAGCGACAGGGGCCGTGCAGGGGGAACGAGGTTCGCGGCACGAGATCCCTGCGGCCCGAAGGAAGAGAACCCGGTCGATCCCTCCCGGGCCCTTCCGGAACAGCAGAGGCCGTACAGGCACACCCGAGGACGCTTCAGATCTGTCCTGCAGGGAGCCTTCCCCCCCCCGGGTATCAGGCCCGGACACGGGCTCTCGTACCCCGGTATCTCCGCTCCCCATCCCGGCGGTCCGCCGGGATGCGGCCTGCGAAGTCACCTGCGCACCGTTCCCGAACATCCCCTGCCGCCGCCGAAGGGCGGCATCCCGCCCTCCGATCGCATCGAGGGGGGATACGGGTGCGTGTCCGCTCACGCCGGCGGGCGATCAGGGGCCGACAGAGCTCCCCTCGATTCATGGCATGTGCCCGCACGGATGGCGCGCACCCGATCCCGCGGAATTATGCGAAAGTTTATCATGGCATCCGAACAATTTAATAGGAAGCCGCTATGGGGTAATCCGGTGCCCGGAATGGTAAAGAAACGGTCGAGAAGACTCTCGATTGCCATTCCGTCATCGTTTGCGGAAGAGACGGCGGACAGGAAACTCAGGGCCTACAAGGTCGGCCAGATCGCCCGGGCTGCCGGTGTCTTCCGCGTCGACGAGGTCGCGGTGTACCGGGACCCGCGGCACGATGACTCACGGGAGATCGTCGCGCTGCTCCGGTACGCCGAGACGCCGCAGTACCTCCGCAAGCATCTCTTCAGGCAGATGAAGGAGCTGCAGTATGCGGGTGTGCTGCCGCCGCTGCGGTTGCCGCACCATAGGGTTGAACCCGCCCTCATAGAGGGGCAGTATAGAGAAGGAGTTGTGCTGAAGCACAACGGGCTGACAGACGCCGGATCTGACGTGTCCGCCTGGGTGGACGTTGGTGCAACGAGCCCGGTTCCCATGGCCGAACCCGTGCCTGCGGGAAGGCGGATCACGGTCAGGATCTATTCGCGAGACGGGGTATTCTGGTGCACGCCAGAAGCATCCCCGGAGTACTGGGGATACAGAACCACGTTCCATCCCACCCTGTACCCGCTGCTCCGGGAGACGCCATGCGTCCTCGTTACGTCGGTGCAGGGTGAGGTCGCCACCTGCGACACACTCCGGCAGCGGCTCACACGCTGCCGGGGGGATGCGATCGTGGCGTTCGGCTCGCCGCATCACGGTGTACCGGCGCTTCTCGAGCGGGAGGGGCACTCCGGCTCGGAGTTCGCCGACGCCTGGATCAATGTCGTGCCCGGTCAGGGCTCCGCAACCGTACGAACAGAAGAGGCCGTAACAGCGGCACTCGCACTGATCAACATCATCGAAGAGTAGAGGGGTTAGAAGAGTATGCCCAAAGCAACGAGACCGCGCAGGGGATCCCTTGCCTACAGCCCGAGGAAACGCGCCCGGAGCCCGGTACCGAAGTACCAGTCCTGGGCTGAAACGGCAGGGGCCCCCGTTCTGCAGGGGTTTGCCGGCTACAAGGTAGGCATGACGCACGTGATCATGGTCGACGATCACAAGAACAGCCCCACCGAGGGGAAGGACATCATGGTCCCGGTGACCATCGTGGAGGTCCCCTCGATGAAGGTGGCGGCACTGCGCGCCTACACCAGGGACACCTACGGCAGCCATGCACTCACGGAGGTGTGGGCGGAGACGCTCGATCCGGAGCTGAAGAGGCGGCTCACCGCCGGAAAGAATGACCACGAGAAGGCGCTCGAGACCATCCGCGCCGGGATCGGGAGCGGCAGCGTCTCCGATCTCTTTGCCCTGATGTACACGCAGCCGGCAGCGGTGAGCGGCATCCCCAAGAAGGTCCCCGACCTGATGGAGATCCGCATCGGCGGCAGCGCTCTTCCCGAGCGGTTCGAGTTCGGCCTCTCCATCCTGGGGAAAGAGGTGGGCGTCGAGAAGGTCATCGAGCCCGGCGCCTACGCCGACATCACGGCGATCACCACGGGAAAGGGGACGCAGGGGCCGGTCAAGCGATGGGGCGTCAAGCTGCGCAAGCGGAAGCACTCCCGCGGGGGCAAGGAACGGCACATCGGCACGCTGGGACCCTGGAACCCGCACCACATCCGCTGGCAGGTTCCCCAGATGGGGCAGACGGGCTACCAGCAGCGCACGGAGTTCAACAAGCGCATCCTGAAGATCGGAACGGACGGCAGCGAGATCACCCCGAGCGGAGGTTTCCTCCACTACGGCATCGTCCACAATCCCTACATCATGATCAAGGGATCCGTTCCGGGCCCCTGCAAGCGGCTGATCCGCATCCGCCCGGCAATGCGCCTGGGCGAACACAAGATTCGCACACCCGTCATCCACATGGTCAGCGTCCAGAGCAAGCAGGGTGATTGAGATGAGAGCAAAGGTTCTAGCACTGGACGGCGGGGTCGTGGAAGAGATCGAGCTGCCGCCCGTATTCGAGTCGGACTACAGACCGGACCTCATCAAAAAAGACGTGCTGGCGATCCAGAGCCGGCGGTTCCAGCCGCACGGCACCGACGTCTACGCCGGCATCCGCACCTCGGCGGACTCCTGGGGATCCGGCAGGGGTGTCGCCCAGGTGCCGCGGCTGAAGAACGCGTCCCGCGCCGCCCGCGTGCCGCAGGCGAAGGGCGGGCGCGAGGCCCATCCGCCGAAGGCCGAGAAGGTGCTCGTCGAGAAGATCAACAAGAAGGAGAAGAGAAAAGCGCTTCAATCAGCGATTGCAGCCACGTGCAGGGGGGAACTCGTCCGCATGCGGGGACACCGCTACGAGGGGGCCCTCCCGCTGGTGCTCACCGACGAGTTCGAGCACCTCGAGAAGACCTCCGAGGTCATCGCGGTGCTGGGCGCCGTGGGCGCGTACGCCGACGTGGAGCGGGCCAAGGCGAGCCGGACCGTCCGTGCGGGGCGGGGCAAGCTGCGGGGTCGCCGCTACAAGCAGCGCAAGAGCATCCTGATCGTGACCGCCGGCGAGCCTTCGCGCGCCGCATCCAACCTGGCAGGGGTGGACGCGGTCAGCGTCCGCCGGCTGAACACGGAGCACCTGGCGCCCGGCGCCCAGGCGGGCAGACTCACCCTCTGGACGCGGAGTGCGCTGCGGACGCTGGAGGGGATGTGAGATGGTCCTGAAGTATCCGTTCGTGACAGAGAAGGCCATGATGCTCCTGGAGAACGAGAACAAGCTCCAGTTCCTGGTGCACCGGGAGGCGACCAAGGGCGAGATCAAGAGAGAGATCGAGCGGGCCTTTGATAAAGAGGTCAGATCCGTCCGCACCATGCTCACCATGAAGGGTGAGAAGAAGGCGATTGTCAGCTTCCAGGACGAAAAAGCCGCCGAGGAGATCCTGAGCCGGCTTGGAATCATGTAGGTGAGGAAATGGGACATCGAATCCAGACACAGAACAGGGGCAGAGGCGGCCCGTCCTATCGCGCACCTTCCCACAACTACAAGGCAGAACTGAAGCACCCGGCGGCCCCGGACGAGCAGGCCCGGGGGACTGTCATCGACATCGAGCACGACCCGGCACGGCACGCGCCCATCGCACGGGTGCAGCTCGAGAACGGCAGCAAGTTCTACATGCTCGCCACCGAAGGGCTCGCCACCGGCGACACGGTCGCCTGGGGGGCGCAGGCAGAGGTGCGGAGCGGAAACACCCTCCCCCTCGGGGCGATCCCCGTCGGCGCCTACGTCTGCAACATCGAGGCCCGCCCCGGTGACGGGGGGAAGTTCGTCCGATCGTCGGGCGCCCAGGCCGTCATCATGGGCAAGTCCGAGGACGGGAAGGTGGGCGTCCGCATGCCCAGCGGCAAGACGAAGTGGTTCAACAACCGCTCCCTGGCGACTGTCGGCATCGTGGCCGGCGGCGGCCGGGGGGAGAAGCCCTTCGTGAAGGCCGGCAAGAAGTACCACAAGATGAAGAACACGGCCTCGAAATGGCCGAATGTGCGGGGCGTCGCCATGAACGTGATCGACCATCCCTTCGGCGGCGGCGCACACCAGCATGCCGGGAGGCCCAAGACCGTATCGCGGGGAACCCCGCCCGGACGGAAGATAGGACTGATCGCTGCCCGGCGAACCGGCAAGAAGAAGAGGTAGAGAGCCATGGTCAAGAAGACAGCGAAACGGATGCCGAGGCGGCGTGAGGAGTTCACCTACCGCGGGTTCAGCATGGACGAACTGAAGCAGATGGGGATGACCGATCTGGTCGCGATCATGCCGGCACGCGCCCGCCGGAAGTTCCTGCGGGGCCTGACCCGGGACGAGGAGAGTCTGCTGGCAGACATCCGCGCCGGGGAGGCGAAGGTGCGGACCCACCTGCGCAGCATGGTGATCATGCCGGAGATGATCGGCCGATCGATCGAGATCCACAACGGCAAGGAGTTCGTGAGAGTCGACCTCCAGCCCGAATCCCTCTTCCACTACCTGGGGGAGTTTGCCCTGACCCGTAAAAGGGTCTCGCACGGGAGCGCCGGTATCGGTGCGACGCGGTCGAGCAAGTACGTGCCCCTGAAGTGATCCCTATGGCAAGGACCAGGTATTCCATGCAGGTTGAGGGGGAGGGGTTCGCCCGCGCCAAGGCCAACGAACTGCCCATATCGCCCAAGCACGCGATCGAGATCGCGAACTTCATCCGCTTCATGCGGACGGATGCGGCGATCGACTACCTGAAGCAGGTCGCGGAGAAGAAGAAGGCGATTCCCTTCAAGCGGTTCAACCGCAACGTGGCGCACCGGCGGGGGCTCCAGGGCTGGGACGCGGGGCGGTTCCCGCAGAAGGCGGCCCGGGAGTTCATCCGCCTGCTCGAGTCCGTCGGGAAGAACGCGGAGTACAGCGGGCTGGACACGTCCCGACTCAAGATCATCCATGTATCCGCCAACCGGGGACGGCGGTTCGAGGGCTACTTCCCCCGGGCGATGGGGCGGGCGACTCCGAAGAGGCGCGAGACCGTCAATCTGGAAGTTATCGTGAAGGAGGTGGAGTGATATGGCAGTGGAGAGGCGGTTCGTCGCCGAAGGCGTGCGCAAGGTGCGTGTCGAGCGCTACCTCCAGAAGGAGCTGAAGCGTGCCGGCTACGGCGGCATGGACTTCGCCCGCACACCGCTCGGCACCCAGGTGACCATCTATGCCGAGAAGCCGGGGATCGTGATCGGCAAGGGCGGGAAACTGGTGCGGCAGATCACGCAGGATCTGGCAACCCAGTTCGGCGTGGAGACCCCCCAGGTGGAGGTGCTGCAGGTCCAGAACCCGAACTACAACGCCCAGATCATGGCGGAGAGGCTGGCAAACGCCCTGGAGCGGGGCTGGTACTTCCGGAAGGCGGGCTCCAGCATCATCCGCCGTGTGATGGAGTCCGGAGCCCTGGGCTGCGAGGTCATCATCGCCGGCAAGCTGACCGGCCCCCGGGCCCGGGTGCAGAAGTTCGTCGAAGGCTACATCAAGCACGCCGGTGAACCGAGCATCGCCATCGTCGAGAGGGGCTATGCGGTCGCCGTGAAGAAGCTCGGGGTGATCGGCGTCCAGGTCAAGATCATCCCGCCGCAGGCAGCGCTCCCGGACGACTTCAGGGTCGTCGAGGCGGCGAAGGAGGAGGCTCCGCCCGGGATCACCGTGACGGAGGTCGGCGAGGAGGTCGAGGCGGCGCTTCCCGAAGAGGAGTTCGAGGAGGAGGTGTAGCGTGGCCATCTTCCGCGCCAACGAGGTCCACCAGATGCGGGACACGGAGCTCGCCGAGCAGCTCCAGAAGCTGCAGATGGAGCTCGTCCAGAAGTACGGAAAGGTGGGCACCGGCGGATCGACGGAGAACCCCGGGCGCATCCGCGAGCTGAAGAGAACGATAGCACGGATCAAGACCGAGATGAACCAGAGGGCCCGCCGGGCTCCTGAAGCGTGAGTGCAGACATGGGATCTCCGATAACGCGCGATACCGTGCTCCGCCACGAACTGATCGGGCTGGCGGCATCCGTTGTGGACGCCCGCAACCCGACGCACCGGGGTATGCAGGGGATGATCGTCGACGAGACCCGGAGCATGATCGTGATCAGCACGGCATCGGGCGAGAAGAAGATCCCCAAGCGCCACACCACGTTCCGGCTCTGGCTGCCGGATGGCACCGTGGTGGACGTGCAGGGGTCCGCGCTCGAGATGCGGCCCGAGAAGCGAGTCGATATCAGAGGTAAATAAATATGGCACGTAACATAGGATTGGACGTCAAGCCTCCGAGCAAGGAGTGCACCGACGTATTTTGTCCGTTTCACGGCACCTTGCCGGTGCGCGGCCAGGTGATCACCGGCAACGTCGTGAGCGACCGAATGGAAGGATCGGTAGTCGTGGGACGCGAGTACCTGCACTACGTCAAGAAGTTCAACCGCTACGAGAAGCGGAGCTCCGGCATCCATGCCCACAACCCTCCCTGCATCAACGCCCGGGAGGGTGACCGGGTGAAGATCGCCGAGTGCAGGCCAATCTCCAAGACCAAGCATTTCGTCGTGGTGGAGGTGCTCGCCCCATGAAGGCGAAGCAGTCCACGGTGCCCCGTCCGCTGAACGTGGGTACCCGCCTGATCTGCGCGGACAATACCGGCGCCCGCCTGGTCGAGGTCGTCTCCGTGGACCGGTTCCACGGCGTGATGCGGCGGTCCCCGCGGCTGGGGCTCGGGGACGTGGCCACGGTGGCTGTCAAGAAGGGCACGCCCGACATGCGCCGCAAGCTGGAGAAGGCCGTCGTGATCCGCCAGAGGAAGGAGTTCCGGCGCATCGACGGGCTCCGGGTCTCCTTCGACGAGAACGCGGTCGTCATCGTGAACGAGAAGCACGAGCCCAAGGGGACGGAGATCAAGGGCCCGGTCGCACGCGAGGTCGCCGAGCGGTTCCCGAAGATCGGCTCCATGGCGACGATCATCGTCTAGGAGAGGCTGAAACAATGACGATTACACGCAGCGAACAGCCCAGAAAGCAGCGCAGGGCACAGAAGAACGCGCCGAACCACGCGAAGAGCCGTTTCCTCTCCGCTCCCCTCGCGGCCGATCTGCGGGAGAAGTACGGGCGGAGAAGCGCCCGCGTGGTGACGGGAGACACCGTCCGGGTGCTCCGCGGCGACTTCGCCGGAGAGGAGGGCACGGTCGAGTCCGTGGACACCGTAACCAGCATGCTGGTGATCGGCGGAGTGTCCCTGGTCAAGGCGGACGGCAAAGAGGTGCCGCGGCCCGTCCACGCCTCGAATGTGGTGATCACCAGGCTGAACCTGGAAGACGGGCGCCGGAGCGAATCGTTCGCGGGAGGTCGCTGACATGGGCAACTACAGGAAGCGGCTGACCGCCCCGGACGCGTGGCGCATCCGCAAGAAGACCAGCGCATGGGTGACGAAGACGTCTCCCGGACCGCACGACCGGAACGCGATGCCGATCGCCGTCTGGCTCCGGGACCGCATGGGGCTCGCGCGCACCATGCACGAGGTGAAGCAGATCCTGAACCAGAGGGCGGTGATCGTCAACGGACGTGCCGTGACGGACCCGGGCCTGGGCATCGGGATCTTCGACGTCGTCTCCCTGCCGGGGATCCACAAGCACTACCGTGTGCTGGTGGACGAGAAGGGAAACCTCGTTACCCGCGAGATCGGGGAGGAGGATGCGCGGATGCGGCTCGCCAAGATCCGCGGAAAGACCATCGTTCCCGGCGGCAGGGTGCAGCTGAACCTGTCCTTCGGAGCCAACATTCTCGCGGACAACACCTACCGCCCCGGCGACTCGATCGTGATCGCGCTCGACGAATCGGAGAGGTTCCGGATCCTGGAGCACTACCCCTTCGGCATCGGCGCCTACGCCCTGGTCATCGGGGGTCGGCACGCGGGGATGGTGGGCAGGATCGTCGAGATCGCCACCGTGCCCGGGAGTGTCCCCAACCGCGTCGTGCTGGAGGGCGAGGGTGGCATGGGCCGTTTCGACACGATCGGCACCTACGTCTTCGTGATCGGGCGGGATGCGGCCGCAGCCCGGAGATGGGGGGTGGTTGAGTCATGACGCCGGATACGGCAGCCGGGAACCCGATGCGGGAGCTCTACATCGACAAGGTCGTGGTGCACATGGGCGTCGGGGAGAGCGGCGACAAGCTCGAGAAGGCCGAAGCCGTGATGCAGACCATCACCGGCCAGAAGCCCGTACGCACCATCGCCCGGAAGACCCAGCCCGCGTTCGGCATCCGCAAGGGCGCCCCCATCGGATGCAAGGTGACCCTGCGGGGCGAAGCCGCAGAGGCCTTCGTGCAGACGGCACTGGCCATCAACCAGAAGCGGCTCTCCGCATCCCAGTTCGACAGCGACGGGAATGTCTCCTTCGGGATCGAGGAGCACACCGATTTCCCGGGGATGGCGTACGATCCCGCGATCGGCATCTTCGGCATGGACGTCAACATGGTGATCGAGAGGCGCGGGATCCGCATCGCGCGGCGGAAGATCGAGCAGAAGCGGCTCCCCGCGAAGCAGAGGGTGAAGCCGGAAGAGGCGATGGCGTTTCTGAAGGAGCGCTACCAGGTGGAGGTGCTCTAGCATGGGCAACGAGCAGAAGCAGAAGAAGTTCGGGCGCGGGGCACACGCGTGCCTGCTCTGCGGGCGCAAGCAGGGTCTTGTGCGCAAGTACCACATCAATCTCTGCCGCCAGTGTTTCCGTGAGTGGGCCCGGCAGATGGGATTTCGAAAATATACCTGAGGGGAGACATGGCACGACTGGATACTATCTCTGACGCGATGAGCACCATCAAGAACGCGGCCGATACCGGCAAATCCGAGTGCATCGTGGAGCCGGCGAGCAAGCTCATGGGTGCCATGCTCCGGATCATGCAGGAGCGGGGCTACATCAGCGGCTTCGAGTATATCGACGATCGCCGCGGCGGCCAGTTCCGGGTCCTGCTCAGCGGGCGGATCAACAAGTGCGGCTCGATCACGCCGCGGTTCGACGTGGAGCTCGACAAGATGGAGTACTGGGAGACGCGGTACCTGCCGGCGAAGAACTTCGGCATACTCATCCTGACCACCTCGCAGGGGGTCATGTCCCACGAGGAGGCGCGGATGAAGGGCATCGGCGGGCAGCTGCTGGGATACGTGTACTAGGGGCGCATATGGCAACGATACACACGATCAAGATACCTGCGGGGGTGAACATCGCGCAGGAGGACGGTCGAATCACCGTCAGCGGCCCCCGCGGCGTCGTCCGGCGCGAGATGCAGTATCCCGGGATCACCATCGCGTGCGACGGCAGGGAGTGCACCGTCGGCACCGCATCGAGGAGAAAGGACCTGATCGCGATGTGCGGCACCTTTGCAGCGCACATCCGCAACATGTGCCGCGGCGTGACGGAAGGCTACGAGTACCGCATGAAGGTGGTCTACAGCCACTTCCCCATCCAGCTGAAGGTGGTGGGGGACAGGGTCGAGATCAACAACTTCCTCGGTGAGAAGAAACCGCGCTACGCAACGATACGGGAAGGCGTAAAAGTCGCCGTCGGAAACGACGAGGTCGTCATCAGCGGCATCGACAAGGAGTCGGTGGGCAACACCGCCGCCTCCATCGAGCGGGCGACCAAGATCCGCTACCGCGACCCGCGGGTGTTCCAGGACGGCATCTACCTGGTGGAGAGGGTGTGAAATGGCAGACGACAGAATTCGATTGATACGGATACGCAGGGGTAAAGAGACCCATTTCCGCCGGCGGGGCGTGCACCAGAAGAAGAAACTCGCCGATGTCTGGCGGAGGCCGCGGGGCCAGCACAACAAACTGCGGCGCCAGCTGAAGGCGAAGGGGCCTCTGCCCGCGCCCGGCTACGGCAGCCCCATCCTCGTCCGCGAACTCCACCCCAGCGGATTCCGGGACGTTCTGGTGTTCAATGCGGCCGATCTTGCGGACCTGGATCCGGCGCAGCACGCGATCCGCATTGCGGGAACGGTCGGCGGGAGAAAGCGGAAGGAGGTCCAGGCAGCCGCCATCGCAGGCGGATTCCGGGTCCTGAACCCGAAGGCTGCGAAGGAGAGCGCTCCCGAGGAAGAGACGGAGGAGGGGGAAGGCAATGAGTGACCTCGCGACGCAGCGGCGGATCGCCGCCGAGGTGCTGAAGTGCGGCATCAACCGCATCTGGATGGACCCCGAGAGAAAGGCGGACATCGAGGCCGCCATCTCCCGTGCGGACGTCCGGGCTCTCATCGAGCAGGGGGTCATCGCCGCCCGCCAGAAACAGGGGGTCAGCCGGGGCCGTGCGCGGCTCCGGGCCCTGAAGAAGGCCTACGGACACCGCAAGGGGCCGGGAAGCCGGAAAGGAGCGGGTGGCGCGCGGACGCCGCCCAAGAGGAGATGGATCCAGCGGGTCCGCGCCCAGAGGAGGGTGCTCCGCGAGCTGCGGGCCGAAGGGAGTCTCGACCGGCACCAGTACCGCATCCTCTACAGGAAATCGGCCGGCGGGGAGTTCCGCAGCGTTGCGCACCTGAAGGCGCACATCGGCTCTGCGACGGAGAGGAGGACGTGAGATGGCGCGAGGACCGAGATACTTCGTCCCGTTCCGCCGGCGGCGGGACGGGAAGACCGACTACTACGCGCGGACGCGCCTCGTGGTCTCGGAGCACCCACGGATGGTGGTGCGGAGGACCGGCCGCCACGTCATCGCGCAGCTCGTCGTGGCCGGGATGGACGGCGACCGCACGCTGGTCGCCGCCAGCTCCGCCGAGCTCCGCGGACGGGGGTATACGGGGAGCCTCTCGAACACCCCTGCCGCCTACCTCACCGGTATGCTCTGCGGGGTGCGTGCCGTCAGGGGCGGCTACGACTGTGCGGTGCTCGACATCGGTCTGCACCGTGCGACCGTGGGTGCCCGCGTGTTTGCCGCCCTCCGCGGCGCCGTGGAGGCGGGGCTGGACATCGCCCACGACGAGGCGATCCTGCCCGATGCCGCCCGCCTGCTGGGCGAGCACATCGCCGCTTACAGTGCGGAGAAGGCAGGGATCGTTGAGAACGTGAAACAGGTGGCA
Source organism: Methanomicrobiales archaeon (assembly GCA_030019205.1). Lineage (NCBI taxonomy): Archaea > Methanobacteriati > Methanobacteriota > Methanomicrobia > Methanomicrobiales > Methanomicrobiales archaeon. Next base: position 131,776 of record JASEFH010000004.1, on the reverse strand, counting down.
GAAGCCATACGAAAGGAGATCGAGTGACATGGCGGTAGAAGTTGAGGAGTGGGTCCCTCTCACCGGCCTTGGCAAGATGGTTGCCCGCGGCGAGATCGCCTCCATTGACGAGGTGCTCGAGAGCGGCAAGCCCATCAAAGAGCCGCAGATAGTGGATGCTTTTCTGCCAGACCTGGAGGACGAGGTACTCGATATCACCATGGTCCAGCGCATGACCGACTCGGGCCGCCGGGTGAAGTTCCGGACGGTGGTCGTCGTGGGCAACCGCAACGGCTACATCGGGCTCGGGCAGGCGAAGGACAACCAGGTAGGAGACGCGATCAAAAAGGCGATCGACGACGCCAAGATGAACCTGATCAAGGTGCGGAGAGGCTGCGGGAGCTGGGAGTGCGCCTGCGTGACGCCCCACTCCCTCCCCTTCGAGGTGACGGGAAGGGCCGGCAGCGTGCGGGTGACGCTGAAGCCGGCGCCGCAGGGCATCGGGCTTGTCACGGGCGATATCGCCAAGAAGGTGCTGGAGCTCGCGGGCTTAAAAGACGTCTGGACGTTCACCAGCGGGCACACCCGCACCACTATCAACTTCGCCAAGGCGACCTACGACGCCCTGGCGAAGACCAACCAGGTGCGGATGGGAGGGGGGTCCCGCTGATGCTCGCCGTCGTGCAGGTGCGCGGGGTGGTCAACACCCGGCGCGAGATCAAGGACACCCTCAAGATGCTCCGCCTTCACCACATCAACCACTGCGTGCTGGTGCCGGATACGCCCGAGTACCTGGGCATGATCCGCAAGGTGAAGGACTACATCGCCTATGGCGAGGTGGACGAGGAGACCCTTGCCACCATCCTGGAGACCCGCGGACGGCTCCCGGGGAATGCGAGGCTCACCGATGCCTACGTGCGGGAGCACTCCCGCTTCAACTCCATCGCGGAGTTCGCACGGGCCCTCCACCGGGGGGAGGCGTCGATCAAGGATCTCCCCGGGTTCAAACCGGTCCTGCGGCTCCACCCCCCGCGGAAGGGGTACGCGACCACCAAGAGGACCTTCCAGCAGGGCGGAGCGCTCGGTTATTATGGCAAGGAGATCAATACTCTTCTGTACAAGATGAGGTGAGGCAGTGCCGGTTAACTACAGATCGAAGTTCCGCGGCTCGAGAACCTGCGGTGGCGGAACGCACAAGAACCGCCGCGGCGGGGGAAGCCGGGGCGGGCGGGGGCGTGCTGGTGCGTGCAAGCACCACTTCGTCCGCTACTACCTGCAGGGATTCCGCTACGGCAAGCACGGCTTCAGCCGCGATCAGACCGCGTCCGTGAAGACGATGGACGTCGGGTTCATCGACGAGAACATCGACAGGTTCCTTGCCCTCGGCATCGCCCGCCAGGACGGGGAAGCCATCAGCCTGGACGTGGGCGACCTCGGCGTGGACAAGGTGCTCGGCAGCGGCAGGGTCACCCGCAGGATGAACATCTCTGCCAGGGCGTTCTCCGAGCAGGCGAAGGAGAAACTGCAGAAGAACGGCGGTCAGGCACTCGTATCCTGACGTAATTCTCTGGTGGAACCATGGGAGCCCTACTGGATCGATTTGAGCCCCTGCTCGCAGCGATGCCTGCCGTCAGGAGCCCCGAGGGGCATGTCCACTTCAAGAACAAGCTGATGTGGACGCTTGCCATCCTGCTTCTGTACTTCATTCTGGCCAACATACCTGTGTTCGGTCTCTCTCCCACCTCGCAGGATATATTCCTCTTCTACCGGGCACTTCTGGCGGGTGAGAGCGGATCGATCGTCCATCTGGGGATCGGTCCGATCGTCACGGCATCCATCGTCCTCCAGCTGCTGAAGGGTGCGGATCTCCTCCAGATCGATACCAGTGAGGCGCGCGGTCAGGTCATGTACATGGGGCTGCAGAAGCTCCTGATCTTCGTGATGATCGTCGTGGAGGCGGCTCCCAACCTGGTCGGCGGGTTCCTGCAGCCCGATCCGCAGGTCGCGATGGAACTCTTCGGAGGCAACCTTACGGCCGTCTCCCTGCTGATCTTCGTCCAGATCTGCATCGGCGGCGTGCTGATCTTCCTGATGGACGAGGTGGTCACCAAGTGGGGCATCGGGTCCGGTGTGGGGCTGTTCATCATCGCGGGGATCTCGCAGAGCATCGTGAACGGACTGTTCAACTGGGAGGCGGTGGCGGATCCCTTCCCTGTCGGGTTCTTCCCGCGCCTCTTCGCCATCGGCCTCTCGGGGGGGAGTTACTTCCAGTACTTCGGGACGGACCTGCTCGCGTTCGTCACGACGATCGCGATCTTCCTGATCGTGGTCTACGTGGAGTCGACTCGCGTCGAGATCCCCCTGGCGCACACGAACGTGCGGGGGGTGCGGGCACGGTTCCCGGTGAAGCTCATCTACGCGAGCGTGCTCCCCATGATCCTGGTGCGGGTGCTGCAGGCGAACATCCAGCTGATCGGGATGTTCCTCTCCAACATCGGCATCACCATCTTCGGCACTTTCGAGGGGCAGACCCCGCAGAACGGGCTGATGTACTTCCTCTCGCCCGTCAACGGCCCGACGGACTGGATGTGGTGGATCACGGACCTCGGGCATGCGCCCTGGGAGGTGATCCTGCGCCTCGGTATCGATATCGTCTTCGTCGTGGCGGGCAGTGCGCTGTTTGCCCTGTTCTGGATCAAGACGGCGGGGCTGGACAGCAAGGACGTCGCCCGCCAGATCCAGCTCTCGGGGATGCACATCCCCGGCTACCGGCGGAACCCGCAGGTGCTGGAGAAGTACCTGGACCGCTACATCCCCCGCGTCACCGTCATCGGAGGGGTCTTCATCGGGCTCCTGTCCGTTGCTGCCAACCTCTTCGGCGTGATCGGCGCTGTCAGCGGCACCGGGCTCCTGCTGGCGGTGAGCATCACCTATCGGCTGTATGAGGAGATCGCCAGCCAGCAGATGATGGAGATGTACCCCCTCATGCGGCAGTTCTTTGGCAAGGAGTAGACATGGGTAGAAGGATCGTCATCACCGGCGTCCCCGGTGTGGGCAAGACCACCGTCATCAACGGGGCCCTCCAGGAGCTCGAGAAGGAGGGCATCACGTACCAGTCGATCAACTTCGGCAGTTTCATGTTCGAGGTGGCATCGAGCGAAGGAATGGCAAACGATCGGGACGAGATGCGGAAACTGGACCGCACGCTGCAGAAGCAGCTGCAGCAGCTGGCGGCAAAGAAGATCGCCGAGATCGACGGCAACGTGATCGTGGATACGCACAGTTCGGTGAAGACACCGAAGGGCTACCTGGCCGGGCTGCCCGAATGGGTGCTGCGGGAACTGCAGCCCGATATCCTCGTCCTGGTGGAGACGGACGAGGACCAGATCCTGAAGCGGAGGCTGAACGATCCGACACGGTCCCGGGACATGGAGGGCTACCGCGAGATCGCCGAGCACCAGCGGTTCAACCGCTCCATCGCCGCGGCGTATGCGATGCTCACGGGATGCACGGTCAAAGTGGTGATGAACCAGGATCACCTCCTGGACAGGGCGATCCTCGAATTGGCGGACGTCCTCCGGTGAGAGCGCGATGGCAGACACCTCCCGATTCGGACCCTTCGTCCCGCTGATCCTCCTCTTTCTGATGATGATCTCCTACAGCATCGAGGTGGTGCGGGTGACGGTGGGATCCGCCATGGACGTCATCCTGGGTCCCCTGATCAACAGTCCCCCCTTCGGTCTGGGGATGCCCTTCTATATCGTCCTCCTGATCCTCGCATCCCTGACCGGCCTCTACTCCTCCCTCATCCAGAAGTACACCATCGACTACGAGAGAATGCAGGCGGTGCAGAAACGGATGAAGGAGTTCCAGAAGGAGTTCCGCGAAGCCCAGCTCTCGCAGGACGAGAAGAAGATCAAGAAGCTGGAGGCGCGGCGCGACAAGATGATGCAGGAGCAGCTGGAGATGTCCCGTGAGCAGTTCAAGCCGATGAGCTACATCCTGATCGTCTCCGTACCCATCTTCTTCTGGCTCCTCTTCCGGCTGCCGACGCTGCCCGCCGAGGTGGCGGTGATCGCCCTGCCGCTGATCGGGCTGACCCACCTGAATGCGGCGGCCCTGGGGCCGGTGCCGGCCTGGATCCTCTGGTACATGATCGCCTCCCTCACCGTCAGCCAGGTGATCCGAAAGGCGCTGAATATCGGGGGGATCTGATGCGGATCACGATCAGCGGACCCCCGGGGAGCGGCACCACGTCGCTGGCGTACCACCTGGCGGAACGGTTCGGGCTGCGGGTCGTCTCCGCCGGCGAGGCGTTCCGCCAGCTGGCGAAGGAGAGGGGCATGGATCTGGCGGAGTTCAGCCGTCTTGCCGAGAACAACCAGACCATCGATATGCAGATCGATGCGCGGCAGAAGGAGATCGCCGGGGCGGAGGACGAGATCGTCGTCGAGGGGCGGCTCTCGGGCTGGATGGTGGAGCATGCCGACCTGAAGATCTGGCTCGACGCCCCCCTCCCCGTCCGTGCCAGGCGGATCTCGGAGCGTGACGGGGGGGACGAGGGTTCTGCCCTCGAGAGGACGAAAGTGCGGGAGGCGTCCGAACGGGTGCGCTACAGGACCTATTACGGCATCGATATCGGCGATCTCTCGCCCTACCACATGGTCCTCGACACCGCTCTCTGGAACCGCGAGGAGCTCGCGAGCATCGTCGATCTCGCCGTGAGCTATCTCCGGGAATAACGAGCCGCTCTCTGTTTTTCGCCGGTGGGGGTGTTCTGGAGCCGCAGGAAGCGGCGTCTCTCCCCGGGTCTGTGCGGTTTTATCCGCGGAGAGGGGGCGTGCGAGAAGGGCTGCCGCCGAACTGCCGGGTCCTTCCTGCCTCGCGGGATTCTGCCGGGGAAAGCAATAAGTATGGGTAACGCCTCACCCAGAGAGCAACGGGAGGAGGCCCGGACATGAAACGTATTGCGATCTGTATTCTCCTGTCCATCCTGGCAGCTACTGTGCTCGCCGCGGGATGCACCGGCTCTCTCGAGGAGAGCGGTCTCGTGCCGGGAGCGGACTCCACGCCGGCGGTAACGCAGGCGACTGCCATGCAGGGAACGGACGGCGGGGCCGCCATCCAGCTGCCGCCGCCCCGCCAGGACAGCAACGCATCTCTGGAGCGGGTGCTGCTCACCCGCCGCTCGGTGAGCCGGTACCGGACCGATCGGCCGCTCGCCCTCTCGGAGGTGTCCCAGCTGCTCTGGGCCGCCCAGGGCATCACAGGCCCGGAGGGGCGCAGGACCGCCCCGTCCGCAGGGAGGACATACCCCCTGGAGGTCTACGTGGTCGCCGGGAACGTGAATGATCTCCCCGCCGGCATCTACCACTATCTGCCGGACGGGCACCAGCTGGAGAGGCTGGCGGAGGGCGACGTTCGGCAGGCGCTGAGTGCGGCGGCCCTGGACCAGGCGGAGGTGCGGGAGGCTCCGGCCGACATCGTCATCACGGCGTTCCCCGAGAGGACCCGCAACTTCGGGGACCGGGCGGAGCGGTACGTGTTCCTGGAGGCGGGGCATGCGGCCCAGAACGTCCTGCTGCAGGCGGTTGCCCTGAACCTCTCCAGCATACCCGTCGGGGGATTCAACGACACCCGGGTGCGGTCGGTGCTGAGCCTGGCAGAAAATCAGGTCCCGCTCTACATCATGCCGGTGGGAACAAAGGCCTGAACCGCATCCCGCCTTTTTTCCCGCTCCCATTCTGCAGGGCACAGAAGGAGAGGATGGGCCCGCATGCAGCCCCCCCGGCGCTCCAATGCGACGCGGGTGCGGTCTGGATGACCGGATCGAACAGGGCGTCTTATTGCCTGAGAGCCCTCCGCCCCCCATAGGTGCCGCCATTTCTGCGCAAGCACGGGATGTGCCGGAAGCATGCGGCGCCTTTCAGGGGCAGGGCGTTCCGGCATCCACGGCGCGGTCCGCACGGATGCGGGGGGGGGCAGGGGACCGGGATTCTCTATGAGGTGGGGAGAGCTGAAGTCCCCTCGTCCCGGGAAGGAGAATGTATCCCACATATATCCCCGCGGATTCCTTCGCAATGCGGGGGGTGTGGGGGAAGAGAATCGCGCAGCGCTTCCATGCTGGGATGCCGCACCGCAGGGAGTCCCGGAAGGGGGGAGGTACCCTCCCTTCCGATACCCCGGAGCAGATCCGGCATGGGAACGTAGATGCTCTTTCGTACGGCAGTGACGAGGGAGATGGATCCTTTCTCAGGGCAGGATAGGGGCGGCCAGACTGCTCGACCATCGCGCTGCCGCCTCGTCGGAAAAGGGGCTCGATCCCCCTGACCGCAGAACGGGCAGGGAAGCCCTTCACCAGAACGGCATTCAGAGATCCTGCAGCCGTTCGGCCACCGCCGCTCCGATCTCGCGGAGGGCCGACGCTGCAGGCGAGTCCTGCAGGGTGACAGGGCGACGGTGGCGGATGCTCTCGATCACCTGCCCGTCATACGGGATCCGCCCCAGAATCCCGAGCCCCTGCTCCCGGCAGTAGCCCTCGATTCGGTTCGCAATCGCCTCGTCCAGGGTATGCTTGTTGACGATCACCGAGGTGTCCACGCCGAATCCCCGGCAGACCTGCACCGCCCGCTCCATATCGTGGAGGGCGGATACGCTCGGCTCCGTGGCGAGGATGACCGCGTCGGCGCCGGAGATGGTGGAGATGAGGGGGCAGCCGATGCCCGGCGGACCGTCGATCAGCAGCAGGTCACGGTCCCCCGCCTCCCCGATCGCCTGCCTCTTCACCTCTGCGACCAGCAGCCCGCTGGTGCCGGCGCCCGGTTCCAGGCGGGCGTGAGAGAGGGGGCCCCACTCCGTGTCGGAGTAGTAGATCGCGCCGGCGACGCGTGGCTGCAGGGTAATTGCCTGCTGCGGGCATACGACCGTGCAGACGGCGCACCCCTCGCACCGGACGGGGTTCACGGAATAGACATCACGATTCTGGACTATGGCATCGAATCGACAGATTTCTGCACACTCCCCGCATCCGGCACAGAGACCGGGGTCGATCGCCGCACACTGCATGCCATAGAACGAGCGTGTGGAGATCACCGTCGGGTTGAGGAGAAGTTCCAGGTTGGATGCGTCCACGTCGCAGTCCGCCATCACTTTCGAACAGGGAAGGACCGTTGCGAGGGCGGCGGTGATCACCGTCTTTCCCGTACCCCCCTTCCCGCTGATCACGGCAAGCTGCTTCATCTGCTTCCCCCGGCGATATCCTGGATCCGCGTGTAGAGATCGGTGAATCTCCCCTGCCACTGCGGCATGTGCACGGCGAAGAGCTCCCCGCGGTTCTGCCAGGCGGCGATCTTCCGGTCAAAGGGGATGCGCAGCAGAACGGGCAGGTCGTGCCGGGAGCATACGGCCATCGTCTCCGCATCATCCCCATCGCTGCGGTTGATCACCACGCCCGCGGGGACGCAGAGCTTCTTCGCGACCGCTGCCGCGAGCTCCAGATCGTGCAACCCGAAGGGGGTGGACTCCGTGACCAGCAGGCAGAAGTCCGAATCTTCCATGGTCTCCACGACCGGGCACGCGGTGCCCGGCGGCGCATCGTAGATGATCAGCCCGGCAGGCTCTGCTGCCTGTTTTGCCGCCTGGATCACGCGGGTGCTGTGGATCTCCCCCACGTCCAGGACCCCGCTGATCAGGCGGAGATGCGGGAAGGGGCGGGACTCCCAGACCCTGCCCACCGCCTCCATCTCCTCGCGAACAGCCCCGGTGGGGCATACGAGAGAGCAGCCGCCGCAGGAATGGCAGAGCTCCCGGAAGAACCGGATGTCGTTCTCCAGCACCAGGAGCGCGCCGTATCGGCACTGTTCCGCGCACCTCCCGCAGAAGGTGCATGCAGAGGTGTCGATGACGGGAACGGGTGTGGTTACGGGAGATTCGCTCCGCCCATCCTGAAAGAAGAGGTGGAGATTCGGCTCCTCCACATCGCAGTCCACGAGCACCACATCCCTCTCCTGTGCGAGGCTGTAGCCCAGGTTCGCGGCAACCGTGCTCTTCCCCGTCCCCCCTTTTCCGCTGGCCACGGCGATCTTCGCCACATTCATCCTCACAGGAGCCTTGTTAGCTTTCCCGCACGATAGAGGGCGAGGGCGTCTCTGACCGTGCCGCCGGCGCGGTACTGGTAGGCATCGATGCCGGCTGCCTGCAGGGCGCTTGCCGCATTCCCTCCCACCTGACCGGTGACGACCGCCTTCACACCGTGGTTGACCAGCAGCTGGACTGTTCTGGGACCCACGCCTCCCGCCGCATCGGCGCCCGGGTTCTGGATGGAGGTCTCCGTTCCCGTATCCGTATCGATCAGGATAAGGTAGGGCGATCTTCCGAACCGTTCCTCTACGGGAGCATCCATCGTGCTCCCTTTTGCAGTAATGCAGAGCATCATGGTATCACCTTCGAGTAATTATTACTCAAATGCGCGAATTACTATATAGGTTGGTGCTCATCTCATATTAGATACATTCGCCATGAAGTACATGCATCTCTTCGGACCCGTCCCCTCGAGGAGACTGGGGGTTTCTCTCGGCATCGATCTGGTCCCGCACAAAACCTGTACCTATGACTGCATCTACTGCGAGTGCGGCAGCACCACAGACCTCACCCTGGAGCGGAAGGAGTACGTGCCGACGGCAGAGGTGCTGGCGGAGATCGACGACTTCCTCTCCCGATCTCCGGTCCTCGACAGCATCACCTTCGCCGGCTCAGGAGAACCCACGCTCCATCGTGATATCGGCCGGATTGTCGGTCACGTCAAAGCACGCTATCCTCACTATACCGTGGCCATCCTGACCAACGGCTGTCTCTTCTCCGAAGCTTCGGTCCGAAAGGAAGTGCTGGGCGCCGATCGAATCCTGCCCACGCTGAACGCCGTATCGCGCGAAGTCTTCGCGAAGATCCACCGTCCGCATCCGGGCGTCGATCCGCACCGTATCATCTCCGGGTTATCTCTCCTGCGCCAGGAGTTCTCCGGGGAGATCTGGCTTGAGGTCTTCATCGTCCCGGGGGTGAATACCACGGATACGGAACTGGCGCGTCTGAAGGAGGCTATCGAGAGGATACAGGCGGATCGGGTGCAGCTGAACACGCTGGACAGACCCTGCGCGGTGGCCTGGGTGAGAGCAGCGACCCGGGCAGAACGGGAACGGGTAGCCGCCTTCTTCGACAGTCCAAAGGTTGAGATCATCGCGTCAGCCCGTAGCCGTAGAGAGGTGCGGAGTTACTCGGGTACGACGCAGGATGCGATTGTATCGACCATCGAGAGGAGGCCCTGCACCATCGCGGATCTATCGGCGATGCTGGGACTCCACCCGAGCGAGGTGCACAAGTACCTCGGGGCGCTCCTCAAAGAGGGCATACTGGAGGAACGCTGTGGAGACAGGGGGTCGTTCTTTAAGAAAAAGGAGAATTAGGTCAGTGATGGCAGATGTTCCTTCCCTCTCTCAATTCCCCGAGGATGAACTGGTGCGCGACATCGTCGAGAGAACCGGAGACTCCGGTAAAGACCTCCATGCCCTGCTGGCAGAAGAGGTCCGCTGCCTTCGGCCCCATGCCTCCGGCAATCACCACATTCACGCCGTGGTCGGCGAGAAGCCTCGGGAGGACTCCCGGCTCGTGGCCGGGGTTGAGGATATCCTTCTGTTCCAGTATCTTGCCGTCTTCGATGCGGTAGAGTCTGTATCCCTCACAGCGGCCAAAGTGCTGTGAGACCCGGTCTCCGTCTTTTGCGATTCCGATGATCATGAGGTGCTCCGTGCAGTCTTTCCGGACAGGGGGGTGATTGTCATTCGGACCTTGAGGCGGAGTCACCAGAACCTTCGCCTGCCGCCGCCAAAGCCCCGTCCGCAGCCCCGGGGAAGTCCGCCTCGACCGAGTCCATACAGAGGACGTACGTATGCACCCCGTGGATACGCTGTCTCAACGTCCACGAGACCGGGGCGGCAGTACCCCATTCCCCGACCGGTGCGTGGTCCCCTGCCCAGAGGGCCGGTTCTGTCGAATCCAGGCATATTGCTTTTCACCTCCGTGTATGCATGACAGCAGGACTGTCATGTAATTATTACTCATATGCGCTATAATACTTATACGTTTCTGTGACCCGCCCCATTGCCCCTGTCCGGGCATGCTCCTGCGGGGTTCGCTCCCGCTCCGGATACCGGAGAGTCACGATTCCAATCGATGGAGGCAGGTTTTCATATGATGTGCGAACACAGTATGAGTGCTGCGGAATGGATCCTATGAGGCTCACGGTTCTTTCCGACAACTGCACCTTGAACGACCGGCAGCTCATCGCCGAGCCCGGTCTATCGATATGTATAGAAGACGGCAGGACCCGGATCCTGTTCGATCTCGGGTATTCGGACGCCTTCATGAAAAACGCCGTGGCGCTTGGCATCGATCTTCTCGACATCGATTATATTGCACTCTCTCACGGCCATCGGGATCACACATGGGGTTTGATACCGCTCATCCGCCTCTACACGGAGATGGATGCCACAGGAACGCCGCACAAAAAACCGGATCTCGTCGCCCACCCGAGAGCCTTCTTCCCCAAGATCGTGAACAGGATCCTGCAGGCCGGGCCATGCCTCTCGAGAGACGAGCTGGAGCGATACTTCCGTCTCCAGCTGAGCACCGGACCCCTCTGGCTCACGGAGAACGTCGTCTTCCTCGGGGAAATAGAGCGAAAATACCCATATGGTACCGAGAAGAGGAAGAAGCGCGAGATCCTGACGCCTGACGGTGTCCAGCCGGACCACCTGGAGGACGACAGCGCACTGGCATGCCGCACGGCCCGGGGACTCGTGATTGTCACCGGCTGCTCCCACTCCGGTATCATCAATATCATCGAGCAGGCGCGGCGCGTCTGCGGGGAAGAGAGGATCGCGGATGTCGTGGGAGGGTTCCACCTTCTTCAGCCCTCCGAAGAGGCGCTGAAAACAACACTCGACTATCTTCGCCGTGTTCAGCCCTCATCGCTCCATGCCTGCCACTGCACGGACCTCCCGTCCAGGATTGCACTGTCCCGGGTGGCTCCCCTGCGAGAGAGCGGCGTCGGTCTTACGCTGAAATACCCGTGAGAGGGCTGATGCCCACCCCGGCAACCGGATCCGTTCGTTTGCACGTGAGTGCTTCGGCGACCGGGACACTGCTGCGTCATACAAACCGCAAAGAGTAGAGACTCTCGCCGGCGATCTCTTCGTGCTCCAGGTGCTCCATCTCGTGGGAGGCGGCATAGGCGGAGGACCCCTGGAAGGTCCGCTGCCGATCGGGCAGCTCCGCCAGCGCGATCTCGCGTCTCAGGGGATGTACCGTAGCCGAGAAGAGACGATCGCCCTCCAGGACCACGGTATAGGGCCGCCGCACCAGCCGGCGCACCTCCTCCCGTCCGCACTTCTCCAGACGGTGCACGGTGCCATCCTCCTGCAGGATCCGGGGATTCACGAACAGGAAGATCTCCTCGTACGTATACCCGAGGCGGCGGTCGCTGTCGTACACCGTCGTCTTCTCGAGAAGGGAGAGTGTCCTGATGCTCCCGGCGGCATACGACCAGTCGCCGCCGCTCCGCAGGGAGAGGAGGAGAGGGATGAACGCCTCCGCCGGGAGATCGAAACGGCGGATCAGCCGCTCCTCGGCACCGAGGAAGGCGAGGATTCCTAACAACGTCTCCGGTTCCATCCCCGGGTATGCCGGATGCCGATGCTGATAATCGTTGTGCCTCCCTGTTCCCGAACGTTTCCATTGCCTGAAGTATCCCGGCGAGGCGATGATACCCTCCCGGAACCGGGTATGGCCGCCATCGGCTGATCTGCCAATCAGCAGGGCGGATCTTTGAACCGATGCCGCATGATGGGTATTCGATAGTTGCATGGTCGGGGTCAATCCGTCCGCGTCCTGTCGAACCGGAGGGGATTGCAGCATCGCGCGGAGAGGGCGTGGGGAGCCCGTGAGGGGGAGGGGGACGGACAATCGAATTGGGTGCGGGGACAGGAGAGCGGTGCCTGAATCGAGCGATACCGCAGGAGATCGTAACGCCCCGGTGCCTGAAAAAGAGTTTAGATGAGGAACTGGATCGGGTGGTGGGTGTCGGGAGCCAGATCGATCCCGAGGTCCCGCGCCGCCTCCAGGATCACGATGTCCATGTAGGCCTGGCAGGTGATCATGGGCTCGACGTTCTCGATCGGACCGTACATGATCAGGTCCGCACCCAGGGTGCTCGCGACCATGTTGCATCCGATATCCGGAGCGGACCATGCCGCCTGCTTGATGCCCTCCATGCCACCGAGGTAGTGGTGACTCATCTGCTCCAGCAGGGCAGGTTTGCCCTCGTATCCCTTCGCCAGCAGCGACGGGGTCTTCGCCGTTCCTTTCCAGCGGCGCAGCCACGTCCATGCCACCGTCATGTTGTGGTAGGCGCCTCCGGTGGGATACCCGAAGATCCCCTTGCACGCCAGGATCTCGCGGTAGGCGCTGCCGGATCCGAGCCCGAGCGGCGTTGCCGCCGTGTCCAGGATCGGGCGGGTGATCCCGCACTCCTCCGCGATCTGCAGCATGCCCTTTGCCTGGCCGGCGACACCGCCCTCGGCGAGCACCTTCTGCCTCCCGGCGACGGAGGGGTCGGCGGGGTTGAAGGCGAGCACGATCGCGGAGTTGACATCGCTGTTCTTCAGCGCTTCAACGTTCTCGGGAAGGATGGACCCGTTGATGGAGTTGTAGATCGCACGGTCCGCCACCCCGACCTCGGTCACGTACTTGCAGGCGTTCGCCAGCACCGCCGGGACGGACGAGTCCATCAGGAATGCCGTCTTGCTGTCGATGCTGCAGAACCAGTCGATGTACCTCTCCATCGCCTCCGCGTGCTCGGCCAGGATCTGGAGGAAATGGGGGATGCCCACGGTATCGGACAGCTCCTGGCAGCGGCTCCAGAGCGCCTCGGCTTTCGGTTTGTCGATCTTCCCCGTCTTGTCGTCCAGCACGATCTCGTGCTTGTTGTAGAAGATTGAAGCGGCGAGCACAGTCGGGTACTGACCCGGCTGGCCGCCGATCTTGGTTCCGTTGAAGTCCCAGATCTGTTGTTCTTTTTCAAATCTGAACATACTCAGTCACACCTCCCTCATACTAACGTGCTCAGTCTCGGCAACAGGATCAGCAGGATGAAGAAGACCGTCAATCCTGCCACGATCCCGTACAGTATCCCGATATCCCTACCTATCTTTCTGCCCACTCTCTGGGCGATCTCCGCATCCACAAACTCGATCTGCTTCTCGATCTTGTTGAGCCGCTCCTCGATCTCGAGGAACTGGGGGCTCACGCCCGCGACGCCGACCTCCATGGCCGCGCCGCCGGCTTCCTTGACCTCGACGACCATCGGGTCGGCGGCGAACGCTCCCGGATCCCGGGCCTTGAGCTCGTTGATCTTGGCCTTGATCGTGCCGATATCCTCGGTCTCCATGATATCCACGACCTCGACCTGCTCCTGCCAGCGCTTGATGTGCTCATCCTTCAGGTTCTCGATGAACGGAATCGCCCCTTCCGCGCCGACCACGCGCCCGTCCTTGACCCCGCCCTTGTGCAGGGCCTTCATCGTCTGCCCCGAGAGGTGCCCCTTGACCTCGGTCCCGCAGGTGATCAGGAACCGGATGTTCGGGTTGCTGATGATGTTGGCAATCACCTTCTCGATACCCAGATTCTCCGTCTTGCAGGAGCCGCAGATCGCCGCCCCGGCGTCGCAGAGACCCTGTTCGTCGAGGTGGGAGCCCATGGTGACGATGGCGATGGGACTGTTGGGGTCCCCGCTGTGGAAGTCACCCTTGGAGATCGGCCATCCGCTGGCCGCCGATTTCTTCTCTGCCATCTCTTCCTCACCTCACAGTACCAGTACCGGCACCACAACCAGGATCAGCGCGAAGGCCAGCCCGATGGCGAATCCCATGACTCCCGAGCTGATCACACCGGACTCCAGCTTGTTGGTCCGGGCGAGGATCTGCGCCTTGTAGCGCATATTCTCGACCATTGCATCGATTGCTGCCATCCTGATGGCGCTAGGTGCTTTTGTCTCTTCTGCCATTTCCATCACCCCATCAACAGGAATCCCAGCAGGGCGAAGATCACGATCAGCCCGATCATGATTCCCTCGATCTTCCCTGCATACACACCGGCAGCGAACTTGTCGCGGTATCCGATGTCGACCACCATCTTCTCGATGGTCTTGATGCGGGCGTGGATGAGCGCGAGCTCGCCCGAGAGCGGCTTCACCTCGCCGGTGACCTCCTCGGCCGCGCCGCCGGCTTCCTTGACCTCGACGACCATCGGGTCGGCGGCGAACGCTCCCGGATCCCGGGCCTTGAGCTCGTTGATCTTGGCCTTGATCGTGCCGATATCCTCGGTCTCCATGATATCCACGACCTCGACCTGCTCCTGCCAGCGCTTGATGTGCTCATCCTTCAGGTTCTCGATGAACGGAATCGCCCCTTCCGCGCCGACCACGCGCCCGTCCTTGACCCCGCCCTTGTGCAGGGCCTTCATCGTCTGCCCCGAGAGGTGCCCCTTGACCTCGGTCCCGCAGGTGATCAGGAACCGGATGTTCGGGTTGCTGATGATGTTGGCAATCACCTTCTCGATACCCAGATTCTCCGTCTTGCAGGAGCCGCAGATCGCCGCCCCGGCGTCGCAGAGACCCTGTTCGTCGAGGTGGGAGCCCATGGTGACGATGGCGATGGGACTGTTGGGGTCCCCGCTGTGGAAGTCACCCTTGGAGATCGGCCATCCGCTGGCCGCCGATTTCTTCTCTGCCATCCTTCCTCACCTCACAGCAGCTGCAGGGCGATGATCCCCGCAATGAGAAGTCCAATCGCAAGCCCGTACCAGAACGCCGTGACGCTCCCCGCAATGGCCAGGGATCTCTCCCGCCCCGGGAACGACGCCAGGAAGTTCCCCTCGCCGGAGAGCATCCCCAGCAGGTCGTCCGAGATCTTCTCCAGCTCCGCGACGCGGTCGATGATCGGCTGGAGCGACTCTGCGGCGGTCGTGACGATGCCAACGAGCGGATCCACGACGAGCCCGTATTCGGGCAGAACATGTACGAATGCCATCAGTGACCAGCCTCCGGTTCCTTGATCGGTTTGGCGTCAAGCCAGAATGCCGCATCCCTCCGGGCGAGTTCGATGTAGCGGTAGTATGTGTAGAACCAGCCGACAATGGCCACCACGAACGAGATCGTCGCTGCCGCCATGCTGATGAATGCGAAGGAGATGACCGCCGCCGGGATCATGGACAGGAACCCGCACTCGAGAGCGAGCATCAGCATCCGGTCCTGCTCCCAGCTGGGGCCGAGACAGGCGTTGAACGGGTGCTGGATCGCGATGCCACCCAGGAGGAAGAGCACGGCGATGATGCTGCCTCCGATCAGGGACGACTCGTAGGTGGTGAGCTCCATGCCGAAGAATGAGATCCGGGACGTGACGAGAGCGTCGAACGTGAAGCTTCCGGTGACCAGCGCCGACAGCCCCATCAGGGTCAGCGCGCCCACGATGGACATCTCGATGAGCGCCGAGACCATCACGGGGATGTGCATCTTCAGGATGGTGTTGGCCATGACGCCGGCAACCGCTCCGATGACGGCAGCCGCGATGACGGCGATGATGGGGACCAGAATGCCGCCGCCGATAGCGAACCGGGTGGCAAACAGGAACCCGATGACACCGGACCCGAACGCGATCATGCCCGCGGACGGAACGCCCGTTCCGATACCGTAGCTGGCCAGGCGCTTGATGGTGTGACTGCCCCAGTAGAGTGCCAGAGTTGCCGCGATCCCGCCGAAGAACGCCAGCAGATCGGTACCCAGGATGTTGTTCAGGTACGTGATGTAGATGCCCACCAGCGATCCGATCAGCCCGGTGGCCAGGATCTGGTTGTGGGGCATCCCGCCCTCTTTTACCTCAACCTTTACTGTCATGCGAACACCTCACACCAGCACGAGCCCGAGGGCGAAGATACCGGTGACTGCCGTCGCAATCGCAGATGCCACGATGTCACGGGGGAACCGCTTGAACTTGGGGTCGTGCGGACCCTCGATGGTGCCCGTGATGTTGTAGGCGGCAAGCACCGCATTCACGAGGAACATCCCGACGGCGAAGATACCGGCGAGCGATACCGCCACGAGATAGATTGCCTCTTTGTTCGTGCTGTAGATGAGCGGAAGCGCGTCCAGGTAGACGTCGAGAAGCATGACGTAGATGAGCGTTCCGCCCAGACCGCCCAGCATGCCGCCGATCACGCCCCCCGCGTAGGAGACGAACGGGAGACCGTGACCTTCGGTACCCTGGGACTTGAACTCCGTCTGCGTGTCACCGGTGATGGGATCCTTTGCCACCTTGCCGGACGCCACAGGAATACCCATGCCGAAGATGTATATGATGTTCACCATGAGCTGGGTGATCGCCATCATGAGCCCGCCGCCGACGGCCCCCGCGGCGAGGGCGACCAGCAGCCCCAGTTCCGCTGCCCAGGCACCACCGAAGAGCCCGGCGAGCCCTGCACCCGCCGCAAGCATCGCGACGCCGGTCGCAATGCCCGGCGCCTGGCCCATGGCTGCCGGCGCACCCCCTACCGGCACGAAGTGCACGCCGAATCCGATGAGCACACCGCCGATGATGATGCCGATGAGTGCGATGAGTATGACCATGATTCCGAGAGTCTCAAGGACGACCATTTACGCCGCCTCCTCTGGTTTTCCATACGGACCGTAGGTCTTGCGGGCCCAGATCTCGATGTAGCGGTCGATGACGGCGAAGATCAGGATCACCAGAATGCCGACGATGACGGCACCCCAGCCGTTTGCGATCTCCTCGAAGATGACCGTACGCCAGAGTTCGAAGAAGACGATCAGACCAAAACAGACACCCGACGCAGGACCGCCGAGTTTGGACGAGAACCATCCGTTATCCAGCGAGTTGCGCTCGCCGGCCTCTGCGTACCGCACGATGTTGCCCGAAGCAGCAATCGGTACGCCCGCACCGAACTTCTGGGACTGGTACTGCCGCTCTTTCCCGTAGAACGGGTTACCGGTCGCAGAACCTGCCGCACCGAGGGCAATACCCCATACGAGGCCGAGCAGCGGCAGCGGGAACGGGTGGCCCAGAGCCACGTTGATCAGGTAGCACACCGTCACAGTCGTGAATACGGCCACGAACGCGTGCGCCATGGTCACGGTGGTCATCGACTTGATGATATCGATGTACACCGGCTGTCCGAACTTTGCAAGACTTGCGATTCTCCCCAGGTATGCCGTGGTGGCATAGATCCCCTGAACGAAGACTGCCAGCGCAGAACCGAGGATGATCGCGAGCACCGCATTCACCTGCATGGCCATCAGAGCCCATGCCACTCCAGCACCCAGCGCTACCCACAATCCGTAGGCAGGGGGTTCACCGGCAATCGCTTTGTTGAAAATTCGGTGAATGTACCCCATCTGCGGAGCCAGCTGAACCTGAGAGTTCGGATCACCCTGGGACCCGATATCAGATTCCGTGTCTTCCGCAGCGCCGGCCACAGTGGCGAGAGCTCCGGCCAGTGCAGTTATTCCGATGCCAAACACAATTTGGTCAACCATTTAGCATCCTCCCCGCGTGCTGTGCACGAGAGCAACTACAAACCTTTTGTGGTTCAACTAAAAGTCGTTTGGCGTTTTATTAAAGTTTTCGAAAAGGTGCACCCTTTAAATGCGCAGTTTCGGAAGATACAGGGGTATACGCCCGAATTAAGCATCTTAAGTTACCTTAATGTAAAAAAAGTTGTGCTCGTGCACCCGGGGTCCCGGCTGCAATCCGAAGGTACAGAGAGGCGTATTCACGGGCAGGAGTTCGCTGCGGCGTTGTTCACGTTCCTACGGGTTCCGAACCGTGATCGGGTGCATCCGAACGAACTCGAAGATACCTCTCCCCCGGGACCGGAATCCGGATAGATTCCCCTCGTTTCACATACGGTGAGGATTGGTGCGAAAAGGTTTTGTTCCCCCATATACCATGATTTTCTTCCTGTCCCCTGCCCCAGAGGCGCCATGCACCCACGGCATCCGCAGAAGAGCATGCCCGCCTGCGGATGGGCGATTCGATCGTTGTAGAACCTTCCCCTGCCGTCCCCGCAATGGCAGCCCGGATCGGTGCCATCCGGGGAGGGGAGTGAACGGTGCTTTGAAGGACCGTAAGGAGAGAGAACCACCTGCGGGGACTTCGCCGGAAAGGCGGATCCTGCGGCAGCCCTCTTCCCTTCGCAGCTCGTGCACAAGCGGGTGGGCACGGAAAGGTCAGCCTCCGTACGGGCGTTCCGTCCTGCGGCAGACCCTTCCGGCATAGCATCTCCGCCCCCTTTCCCCGCTGTCCCCCCGGCACACCCCCCGGACCATCCGCCGCCCTCCTCCGAGCGGCGGATGTCTCATGCAGGAAGGGATGCGTCCCCCCATCGAAGACATAGGGTAATCAGGTCGGCTGCCTAAGGATCGCACTGAGCGATGAGAGACCAATCGATCCCGCAGCACCTGCGAACGGAGATCCTCGCTCTCCAGAGGGGGGAGTTGACCGAGCATCACATCTACCGAATGCTCGCGCATTCGGTGCCGGAGGGGAGCAACCGGCAGGTGCTGTTACGGCTGGCAGAAGAGGAGCACAGGCATTACCGGCTCTGGAGAGATCTGACCGGGGAGCCGGTCCAGCCGGATGCCCTGCGCATCTGGCTGTACTGCGGCATTGCCCGCATCCTCGGGATCACGTTCGGAATCCAGCTGATGGAGGGGGGAGAGAACCGGGCGATCGGAGAGTACCGCAGACTCTCGGCGGAGATCCCTCTGGCGGGGCGGATCGCAGCGGACGAGATCGAGCACGAGAACCAGCTCGCGGGGATGATCGACGAGAAGGCGCTCCGCTACGTGGGTTCGGTCGTGCTGGGACTGAACGATGCCCTGGTCGAGTTCACGGGCACCCTCGCCGGGCTGACGTTTGCGCTCCAGAACGCCCGCCTCATCGCCGGTGCGGGCATCATCACGGGGATTGCCGCCTCGCTCTCCATGGGGGCATCCGAGTACCTCTCGCGGAAGTCGGACGGTCGGGAAAGCCCGCTGACGGCGGCCGTCTACACGGGAGGGGCGTACGTGGCGACGGTCGGGGTGCTGGTCGCGCCCTACCTGCTCCTGGAGAACCCGTTCGCGGCTCTCCCCCTCACCCTCACCGGAGCCATTCTGGTGATTCTGGCATTCACATTCTACATCTCGGTCGCGAAGGGGCTCCCCTTCTGGAGGAGGTTTTCGGAGATGGCTGCAATCAGCCTCGGCATTGCGGCGGCATCGTTCGCGATCGGCCTCGTCGTCCGATCGGCACTCGGCGTGGACATCTGATCGGCGTATCCGCGGCGGGGGTCTCCAGAAATAATACTAGGTATGAGAGCTTACTATAAGGGCGGGAGAGTTGCCAGGATGTCTGGTCCCGATACCTTGGGCGCGCAGCCTCGCCGCCGGGGCAGGCCCCGGATCAACAGGGTGATCGAGAGCGCGGCGCAGTCGCGGTGCTACGAACCGCGGTGCTGTCCGAACGAGGAGATGGTGCGGATTCTCCCCGAGGAGCTCGAGATCCTGCGGCTGGTCGATCTGGAGGGTCTCAACCAGGAGACCGCCGCTGCGACCCTCGGTGTCTCACGGAAGACGGCCTGGCGGGATCTGCACGAGGCGCGCCGCAAGATCGCGGATGCCCTGGTGTATGGCAAGGCGATCGAGGTAGCCGGCTGCGCCCGGGAGAACACGGAGCTCTGCCCCAAGATCGCCGGCACCTGTCCGGTGAGAGGGACGGATCCCTGTCCGTGGCGGCGCTGCTCCCGGGACGAACCGCACTCCGGGACGTGAGGGGGGCAGAGCAGGTGGGCCTGCCGCAACCTTTTTTATTTATGCGCTTATGAGTAATATATACGGAGTCGTCCCCGACCCATCCGGGGATCCGGGTTGCGGGGATGGCTGTGGAGAAGTGTCCCGCTGACAGCCGTCCCGATCACGGAACGGATCCTGATACATGACCGCGGCAGGGAGAGGTGAGCATGAAGACGCCATTGGTTACAGTGGAAGATCTCTGCATGTCCTTTGACGGAAAGGAGGTCCTGAAGCACATCTCCTTCCAGATCGGAAGCGGAGAGATCCTGGGAGTCATTGGAAGAAGCGGAGCCGGGAAGACGGTGCTGATGCACCTGCTGCGGGGTCTGGATCATCCCCCGACCGGCGGCAGGATTGTCTACCACCTGTCCGCCTGCACCCGATGCTCCCGTCTCGAACTTCCCGGAAGAGCCGGCATGCCCTGTCCGCTCTGCGGGGGAGACCTCACGTCCATGGACATCGATCTCTGGAATACGGATGACGAAGGGCTGCGGCGGCGGGTCATGCGGCGGACGGCGACCATGTTCCAGCGGACGTTCGCCCTCTACGGCAACGACCGGGTGATCGAGAACGTGCTGCGGGCGCTGGACGATGCGGGGCATCCTCCGGAATCGGCCATCAGCCGCGCCGCCGAGCTGATCGACCGGGTGAGGCTCTCCCACCGCATGATGCACATCGCCCGGGACCTCTCCGGCGGGGAGAAGCAGCGGGTGGTGCTCGCCCGCCAGCTCGCGAAGGAGCCGGCCGTCCTCTTCGCCGACGAACCCACGGGAACGCTCGATCCGGCCACGTCCGCTCTTGTTCACGACATGCTGGTGGGGGCCGTGCGGGAGAACGGCATGAGCATGGTGATCACGTCCCACTTCTCACGCGTGATCGAGGATGTGGCAGACAGGGCGCTCCTCCTGGAAGACGGCAGGATCGCATCGATAGGCTCTCCGAAGGAGATCGTGGCGCATTTTCTGCAGCAGCGCGGAGCTGCCGTAGAGGAGGGCGTCTGCCCCGCGGGGAAGGCAGTTCTGGTCGCGCGGGATGTGACGAAGAAGTACATCACCCTGGACCGGGGCATGGTCCGGGCGGTGAACGGGGTCAGCTTCGAGATTGCGGAGAAGGAGATCCTGGGCATCGTGGGAGCCAGCGGTGCGGGCAAGACGACGCTCTCCCGGATCATGGCGGGGATCATCGAGCCGACGAGCGGGGAGATGAACATCCGCATCGGGGACACCTGGATCGACATGACCAAGCCGGGGATCGACCAGCGGGGGCGGGCGAAGGAGTATATCGGGCTGCTGCACCAGGAGTACGACCTCTACCCCCACCGCACCGTGCTCGACAACCTCACCGATGCGATCGGGCTCGAGTTCCCCAAGGAACTGGCGGTGCGCAAGGCCGTGCTCACGCTGCGCATGGCCGGCTTCTCCGAGGAGAAGAGCCGCGAGATCCTGGACCGCTACCCGGGTCAGCTCTCGGAGGGGGAGCGGCACCGCGTGGCCCTCGCCCAGGTGCTGATCCGCGAACCCCGCATGGTGATCCTGGACGAACCGACCGGCACCATGGACCCCATCACCAAGATCGACGTGAAACACTCCATCCTCCAGGCCCGCCAGGAGATGGAGGAGACGTTCATCGTCGTCTCGCACGACATGGAGTTTGTGAGGGAGGTGTGCGATCGGCTGATCCTGATGCGGGGCGGAAAGGTGGCGAGGATGGGCAGACCGGACGAGGTGCTTGCCGGGCTGGAGGGCGTCGAGGGGGAAATAGCCGCGTTCTAAACGGCAAGATCCGCCTCTGCGGCCAGCGGCGTTCCGGTGAGCGTTTCTCCGGGATGCCGGCTATCCTCTCGTTCTCGAGGGAGGGACACCCCCACCCGCGGGGGAGTCCGCCGCGCGACAGACGAACCCGTCCGGGGGATCGAGGAGGGGCGAAGCCTGCAGACACCGGCGTATCGCCGCGGGATCCGCGCAGCCTTCGCTCTCTCACCGGTCTGGCGGCGGACCGCACGGACGCGGTGCCGAAGGCCCGGGGGATCCCGATAGTGGGGTCTTTAAATCTCCATTGCACATTATAATATCGGAATGCAGCGCGGATCGGAGATATTTTTCCGTCATGGCAGGGAGTTCGCGTGCAGAAACGCATCCGCCGCCTGCAGGGGACGTACGGAGGAGTCGTAGTTGGTGCTATCCTGGATCGTGGCGTTCAGTCTGCTGGGGAGCGTCGGTGGGATCACCTTGGCCGCCGCTCTTCTCCTCTTCCCCGGCTGGCTGCAGGACAGGATCGTTCCCATACTCATCAGTTACTCCGCAGGGACGCTGCTGGGAGGGGCATTCCTGGCGCTGATTCCGGAGACCCTGGATCTGATTTCCCCTTCCGCCACGCTCACCACCGTTCTTGCCGGGATCGTCCTCTTCTTCCTCCTCGAGAAACTCCTCATCTGGCGGCACTGCCACGACGAGCACTGCGAGGTGCACGACGTATCGGGATCCCTGATCCTGGCGGGAGACGCCTTCCACAACCTGACGGACGGGGTCGTCATCGCCGCCAGCTTCCTCACCTCGATCCCCCTCGGAATCGCCGTCTCCCTGGCGGTCATCGCCCACGAGGTCCCGCAGGAGGTGGGGGACTTCGGCATTCTTCTGCACTCCGGCTATTCGAGGACTCGTGCCTTCGTCTACAACACCCTCTCGGGGCTTGCCACGCTTGGCGGTGCGGTAGGGAGCTATTTCTTCCTCTCCGTTCTCACGGAGTACGTACCGTACGTCATGGCCATCTCGGCGGCGAGCTTCATCTACATCTCCACAGCCGATCTGTTCCCGCACCTCCACCGCATGCCGAGGCTGACAGAAGGTATCCAGCAGCTCCTGCTCATCCTGATCGGGATCGGGACGATCGCTCTCCTGGAGCTGCTGCACTAGGCACGGCCGGAACGCCGGGGCAGCCTTGCACTCCTCCCGGCCCCGAGCCGTATCCCGTAAACGCATCCGGGTCGCTTCCCCGATCCGCGGGAGGGGGGCTCGATGACGATTCCGGTCCCTGCCGCCGGGTCCTGTCGAACCAATGGGGGGGATCCGGAGGAGCCCCCGCCTCTCCCCGTTCCCGTACCGCCAGCACGATAGAGCCCCCTCCCGCGGTTCGGCTGCCGGATCCCCGGGCTGCCCGATCGGCGCCGATCGCCGGGGAAGGTGCCGTCGGCATGCCACGACCGAATGCGCGTCCGCGAAGACAGGCGTCCTGCCCCCACGGAGAGGCCCATGCCGGGGAGAATTTCGAATACTCCTCCCGATCCCGCGAGAGATCTGCCGGAGCAGGACGCAGAGGTGCGCGCGGGAGACTCGCGCCGATTGTGCGCCGAACGAGGCGCATCCACGCATCCGGATACCCTGAGGTGACCTCTCCCGAACCCGCATCCGGGATCGATCGGGAGGCCTTCCGGGAGAAAGGGGGACGACCGCATCGTCTGCCGCCTGTTCCCGAAAATTTTCGGAGAAGATCCCGGATCGCATCCGCCCCGGTAACCTTCCGGGAACGGCTGATCCCGGCGGGGAAGGCGACGGCAATCCGGGAGGTGCTGCAGCGGCATCCGGACGGGAAACACCTGCAGGTCCGCCGCGGACACGGCCCGGGGAGCGGCGGCGAGTGTCGGCATAGAACGGACGGCACCCGTGCGAAGACGGAGAAGAAGGCGCATTCCGCGTTCGGGCTCTTCATCCCGGCGGGTGCAGGCGACCGCCGCCGCCGTCCGCCGGCCCGATCGCTCCCGGAAGGGAGAGCCCGTAAATCGGGTTACAGGATATCCGTCGTGCGACCGCGGGAGTCCCGGGACGCTGCACCGGGGCAGGAACCTCTTCTCCCGTGTTGCGGTCAACCGGATGCAGACCCGCACGATTCATCGAGATCCGTCCTGGCGGCAGCGATCGAAGACGGGCGGAAAAAGCCTGCGAATCGAAGGATTCCGGGAGGACGGGAACAAACAGGGGAGCAACCAGGGGGCCGGCAAGAGACAGGTGCGAAGAGAGGGGGACACTCCCCGCACGGACGGCGTCGAGTTCCCGCATGCCGCCACAGCCCGTATCGAGCCGGTGCCCGTTTGCCGCCCTATCGGGCAACGATCTTCTGGATGAGGGACATGATCCCCGCTCTCCCCTTCCTCCGCCCGCCCGGGAAAACCATCGGCGTGGATTCGAACATCTCGGCATCCAGCCGGTCGGAGATCTCGTCGAAGATCCTCCTGTACGCAGGGCACATCGGATCGACGCCCCGCAGCTCCCCGTCCCCCGGCACCAGGGCGTTGTAGGGGCATCCTCCGCGGCAGTACCTGATGTGGCGGCAGGACCCGCAGGCAGCGTCCACGTAGGCTTTGTACTGCTGCATCCTCTTCCAGGACTCTGATCGGGCCAGATCCTCCTGCGAGGGGTGATCGTACACGCTGCCCATCACCCACTCCGCCATGCCCACGAAGCGGTAGCAGGGGTAGATGCTCCCATCGGGCCCCACCGCGAAGGTGTTCGCCATGCAGTCCGCAAAGGTGCAGACCGTCCCGCGGCGGGTGAAGACGCACCTGCAGAGATCGTCGATGTTTTTGATCTCGATATCGTCCAGGTGCTCCAGGGATCTGTCCAGAAGGTAGACCAGCAGATCCCCGTACGCCTGCGGTTCGAGCGCCCAGGGATCCGCCTCTCTGCTCCGCAGGGACGGCAGGGCCGGGTGCAGTTTCATCACGAAACCGTTGTCGAGGAAGAAGTGGAAAATCTCCTCTTTGTGCACCACCGAACGGGACGTGAAGGTGCAGATGAAGCTCACCCGCACCCCGTGCTCCCGCGCGATGGCGAAGCCCCGCATGGTCTTCCCGAAGTATCCCTCCCCCCGCTGCGCATCGTTGATCGCCTCCGGTCCGTCGATGCTGGAGCCGATGGGGACGTTGTACTCCGCGAGGATGCGGGCGATCTCCTCGGTCATCCGCCACAGGTTGGTCTGCATCGCAAAGGAGGGTTTCAGGTGCGGCAGCCCTTCGGCGAGCAGGGGCAGCGCCTGCCGGTAGAAATCCGCGCCCGCCAGAAGCGGCTCTCCCCCGTGGAACGTGAATGTGACCGGATCCTTTCGGAAATCCTGCAGCCACTCCACCACCTCCCCGACCACCTCGATATCCATGAGGGGCGATCCCTCCTCGGAACTCCAGCAGTAGCTGCAGCGGGCGGGGCAGCCCAGGGTCGGGATGAGCATGACGTGGAACGCGTTTCGCATGTAGTCAATAGTGTACCCGCCGTGCCTGATAAGCGTTCGCAGGATCGGGAGGTTGGCGCATGCCCGTCAGCCGACGTTCGGACGGTCCGCCGCATCGGTCAAGCACCCCGGGAACAGCCGCTCGCGAACGGGAGAATCAATGGATGGTTCGACTCGAAATCCTCATCGATGGCTGACGGCTTTCTGGTATTTTCAGGAGAGGGGCGAGGCCGCTCCCACACCTTTGTGCTATAGAGAGATTTTTTCCTGCGATCCCGATGCCATACAGACCTATCGCACTAGTCCCCTCCCCTCTCCGTGGGGAGAGGGCGGCCCTGTAAGGGCCGCGGGGAGGGGAAAACCGGATCCAGACGATGGAATAGCCGAGGAATAAGTGTACGGGAGCTATTTTACAGAGCGGATCGATCGAAAAAAGAGTTGGGATTGTTGCGGCCTTACCGGGCCGGGATGATGAGCGAGCGCTCTCCAGCGGGCATGAACTCGCGGATTGCACCCTTGGCAAACATCCGGCGCGGCTCGGTGAAGTCGAAGGGCAGGGACGGGTCGGCGAAGCAGACCTTCACGCGCGGGTCGTAGGACCAGGCGTCGCCGCGGGTGTAGTGGGCAGCTCCCACGATGGCCGCGTACTCGCCCTGGTGACCCACGTTCATCGCGTAGTTCGGGTAGTTCGCACCGCGGACCTCGCCCATCGCACCCTCGTCCGCACGGAAGGACATCGTGTTCGCCGGACCGCACTGATCCTGCAGGTCGTAGCCGAAGAATCCGAGGCGCGACCAGCCCTCCTTGTGCAGGAGCATCGACAGGTACCAGCCGTTCAGCCCTGCATTGGAGTTCGCGGTCGCAATGGCGGTGGTCAGACCGGATGCGGCAGCGAGCACGGATGCACGCTGGGATCCGCCGAAGTGGTCCTCGAGTGCCGTCGGGAACTGCTCGTACTGCTCCATGCCGTACAGGGTGACCTCGGTCGCGATGTCGTTGACCGCTTCCTGGGTCGCCTTGACCTTGTCCTTGGGGGACGGGTTCTTCCAGTCGACCTTGTACTTGTCCTTGATGTAGTCCATGCCGTAGTAGGTGTAGTCGTCCAGGATGTTGTCCGTGTAGGCGGCCGTCGCGTACTGCGTGAACCCGACACCACCGGACATGTAGGAGCCGAGCCAGATCTGGTCGTAGAGCATGGTCCCGGCGGCGACGACCTCAAGGGATGACTTGGCGGGGTCGTGCGGGTACTTGCGGTCGGTCTGGATGATATCGGCGAAGGTGCCGAAGCGCAGTCCACCGGGCTCGTTCGGGCCACGGGCACGGCGGGCGGGCAGGATGTCTGCCATCTGCACGACACCGGCGTGCTTCGCGGCGAACGCCAGGTCGGCGACAGCGGCCTCACCCGCGCACATGCGGTAGGCGGCGATGTAGGACATACCGAGCTGCATCGCAGACCAGCGGCTGGTGGTACCGCCATCGCAGGTTCTCGAGACGATCGTCGGGATGTGGATTGCCTGCCAGAGCTGCTTGCCGATCGCACCCTTCAGCTGCTCCGCCTGCTTGGCGGGGAACTGCTTGTTGATGTCGATGACAAACTGGGGCTCCAGGCTGTCCGCCATCTCGTCGTCGCCCGTGAACACCTTCACGTAACAGTCGTCGGTGAGCGCCGGGTGAGTCTCCACCATGTGCTCCTGCACGACCGCCGCACCGGGCATCGCATGGTTCAGCACGTGGAGGAACTCGTTGATCGTCTCCGGGGTGACCTCCTTGCCCAGACGCTTCTGCAGGGTCTGGTGGGCGAGGTCCATCGACACGATCACAGTGCGGCGGATATCGTCCCAGAACTGCTGCATCGCGGCGTTGTTCACGAAGTGCAGGTCGTCACCCTCCACGAACACGCCCGTGCCGCTGACCTCGTAGGTCATCAGCTGGCGCTGTCCGAGCGGGATGCCACCGAGGTGGGCGCGCACCGGGTCGTACTGGGAGATGCCGCGGGCCATCTCGACGGCCTTTCCTGCCTTGACGAACTCCATCTTGCGCGGGGACTGGGAAAGTCCGATCCTGCGGTAGACGGTCTCCGTCGCGTTTACATCTTCACCGGCAAACTTCTCCTTCAGGGACTTGAGGAAAAGCTTCTGGGCTCTCTCGATTTTCGCCATTTTTCGTCACCTCACTCCTTCGGCATGAAGCCGTACTTGGTCCTGAGCGCGTTGATCCGCTGGACGTACTCGATGTACTCCTTGTCCTCACGGAAGGCAGTTCCGCCGAGCGAGTTGAAGATCGTCGTGTTCGCCTTGAGCCACTTCTCGTCGTTGGGCTTGCCGACGGGCACAGCCCGGTCGAGCGGCTCGCCGATCTGGTTCTTGACGTACTTCACGGCGCCCTTGTCCATTACATACCGTGCGAGCATGTCGAACATCATCCCGTCCTCGCTCAGACGGAGGGAGTGCCCGTGCACGGTCGCGCCGCGGATACCCGTGCGTGCCGGGTCGAAGAGCTCGGTCCCGACGAGTTCCTTTGCGATCTTCTCGAGATCCCTCTCACGGCACTCCACGATCTGACGTCCCGAGAGGGTGCCCGGGTCGACACCGCGGTAGCGGTAGGCCTCGAGGTAGGACCGCAGGTAGGGGTGGCAGGGTGCGAACCACATCGAGTCCGTGAACTGGATGTAGCGGACGCGGTCTCCGGCCTTGGCGCCGTCGAGGGGCTCCACGAGCTTCCTGACGGGGCAGTCGGGCTCTCCCGCCTCCGCGAGCGGCGGATGGGAAGTGGGATATGCGGCACCGGGTGCACGGTGTCCCATCAGGAGCACGATGTCCTCGTCGGAGATGTCGCGCATCTTCTTCAGCTTGTATGCCGGGTTCATCTGGTTGCGCCGGTTCTCGGCGACCTTCGTCTGACCCGGTCCGTACTGGGGTTTGTATGCCATCTGAAATTCACCTCATACTTCTGGAAGTTTTCAATACCTTGGTTACCGCCGAAATGACCTCGGCAATATTCTCCCGTGTGGGCGTCTGTCCACGCGTCACCCTCGGCACGATCGCCATCACCATCCCCTTGGTCTTCACCTGATCGGGGGGCGGCATGACGACCGACGTCTTCACGCCCTCTTTTGCCAGATCCTCGAAGTCGACGGGTGCCTGCGATACGACAACCGCCGGGATGTCGCACCGCTCCAGGATATACCGAACCTTGTGCACCACGTGGGAACGCACGTTCCCGTGGTGCAGGATCGCCACCTTGTGCTGCTCGATCTGACGGATCTCCTTCTCCGACAGCCCGAAGTAGGCGCCGATGACCGCACCGCCGGCTGCTTTCGCATCCGGCGGGAGGCCGCTGCCGGCGTTCAGGACGAGCGTGCTGACGCTGAACTCCGCTCCCTCCCTGCGGAGGGCGGATGTGATGTCGCATACCGGTTTCGTCACATGCCTCCGACCCGGAGACATGCCTACCACGATGACGTCGGAGTGGCGGGCCTCGGCAATCGTGCCCCGCTGTGCGAGACCGCCGCCTTTGCCCATCCCCATGCTCTCTCTGCAATCGATGACCTGCGTCACTCTTCCTATCGGCATGTCACTTGAATCCCTGGAGGATGATCGGGCATCCCTTCGACTTGTACTCGGTGATTCCGAGTATCCTCTCGTCCACACCCGGACCGTACTTCGCGTAGTCCGAGACCGTCATCTGGGTCTTCATGAAGCGGCCCTCGATGATATTGTACGAGAAGGTTTTAAAGATACGATCACAGGCCTCTCGGATGGCGGAGATGCGGTCACGATCCTCGAGCTCGAGGATGACCGTTCCCACCTGCACCTGCAGCTCGAACTCGTTCCCCATCACCCGGATGGTCCGGCGTGCCTCGTGGGGATTTTCCAATCCCCGCGCGGGACCGGAGGGAACCGTGGCGGGAATGCGGGGTCCGTTCAGGATCATCCGCCGGATCCCGCCGACGCCGCAGATCTCGTTCAAGAGACGCTCTGTCGTCTCTGGCTTGAGGAGACGTTCCGTGACGATTTTGATCTGAGGGTATATGGCTTCGGTCATTTCGATTCAAGTCGGTATGTTCATACTCCCTTGGCAATGGCCTGCAGCGGCTTCGCGAACTCTTCGACCTGTCCGAAGGTGTCCTGGTAGACCTTGCTCGTCTGCTCGGGGCCGAACATCTGCGTGCCGCCGTCCAGAGCGCAGGCGACGCACACGCACGGGATTGCGAACCCGGCAGCATGGCGGGTCACGACGTGGTTTCCGTTGAAGACACCCGGACCGCCCCCACCGTAGATCGAGTGGCTGAAGAACGAGAATCCGACGGCAGTACCCATCACGCGGCCCCAGTCGCAGGACGGGAGACCCGTCTCGTGCTCGAGCAGGTCGTTGAAGTACAGGAGCGTCGAGGAGACCGCCTGGGCGAACCGCCCGGCACCGCAGTTCACCATGGTGGCTGCCATGGTACCCGCTGCCGCGTAGGCGTTCCACATCATCGGGTCCTTGGTCTCGTAGAAGACGTAGCCGCTCTTGCCCTTCTTGCCGGGCTTGATGACCTTGTCCTCAAGGGCACGCTCGACGACACTCTGGACGACGGTGCCGATGGTTCCGGTCTTGCCGTTCTTCTTCACGAGGTCGTAGACCATGTTGTTGGCGTTCAGGCCCTGGAAGGCGTAGCCCAGGAGCTGGTAGCGCTCGAAGGGTCCGATTGCCGCACCCATCTCGAAGAGACCCGCCTGCTCGAAGGTGCAGGACAGCGCCGCCGTCTGCATCGCGTTGCGGTGGGTCATCATCGCGACGTGGTTGGCGTTCACGTTGCGGAGCGAGAACCCGAGACCCTCGTTGTTCTGCGGGATGGAGAGAATCGAGACGATATTGCCGCCCATCATGTCCATGGTGACCGGGTAGGTGCCCCATACTGCGGACTTGACGACCGGTGCATCGAACATGTCGACGTTGTACTGGTCGATGATCGCCTGCGTCGCTGCTGCCGCAGCGGCGGTCGATGCCGCATCGTAGGTGGCTGCCGCGGCCATGCGGGCGCTGGGAACCTCGACGAGCAGAAGCTTTCCTCCGCCGACCTTGGTGATCTTGGTGTCGTCCCCCTCGGTGACCTGGAGGAGCTCCTTGATCTTGGCAGAGAGCGCATCCGCATCCTTGGTGATGTCCAGCTTGAGCGAGCGGCCGGGGATCATGCCCTTTCCGATCGCTCCGTTCTTGACGCCGTTCTCGATCCCTGCCAGGTTGATCGCGACCGTCCTCTTGGTGAGGTCGATGATCTTCTTGATCGCAGGGTTCACAAGCGGACTGACCTTGTCGAGCGTGACACCGCTCTTCAGCTGCTTGCCATTGTCATCGTAGAGATCGACTGTCTCTTTATATTTCGCCATATGCTTCCTCTTTGAAATCGTCTTATCGCATTGCGCTATGGGAACTGTGGAACGTGAACACTATCATGTACTTCTGAAACTCGGTGACTGTCACTACTGCACGTCCCTCGTGGGACATTGTATAGTAACAATCCTTTCCATATAAGGATTACTATTGTGACTGCAGCCCGAACCCCGATCATTATTATATTAATAATAAAATAAAATGTGTCCTTGCCATAATATTAAAATACTGCATCCGTGGAAGGATTTTTGGAAACACATAGTATGAAAAAAATACAAAAAAATATTATTATATGTTACGATTTTCCTGCATAGATCGGATTTTCTGGTGCGCTCAAAAATAGACGGGGGAGAGGATCACCGCTTCAGGTAGAGCTTCCCGTACTGGAGCTGCCCCTTTCTCTTCGGGTGCCGCTCGCCGGTGTCCCCCTCGTACAGGGCAAACTTGCCCTTCGTGCCGTCCACCTCGAGGGTCTCGTCCCTGCGGTACTCGAATCCCGGCATCATCACGTCGATCGTGCCAAAGACGTAGATCTCGCCCTTGACCATCTGCCCGCCGACCCGGCTCTTGGCATTGCCCTTGATGATGATCGTGCCGCCCTCGGCGTGGGTCCCCACGTGGACGTCGGCGTTGCCGTCGACGATGATCGTGCCCCCGTTCATGAAGTAGCCGATGTCGCTTCCGGCGTTGCCTTTCACGTGGATCGTGCCGCCCTGCATGCCGCGCCAGTCTCCGCGGTAGGCGGCGCCCAGGTAGTTGCCGGCGTTGCCGTCGATGATCAGCTCGCCGCCCTTCATGCCGGTCCCGGCAAAGGCGTCCACGTTGCCCTTCACATGCATCCGCCCGCCCTCCATCCAGGCGCCGGCGTACATGTCCATGCTCCCCTCGACGACGACCTCGCCGCCCGTCATCCGCATGCCGATGTACTTGACGCGGGAGAGGTCGCCCCTGACGACGATCCGGGTGTCCGCCGCCGTCTCACCTGCCTCGCCGGAGACCTCGAAGTATTCCCCGATCGTCGCCTGCTGGTTCCCGATGAACACCGGCAGGCTCCGGATCTCGGCAAGGCTCCGCCCGGCAAAGGCGTCGGGAGAGATCTTCTCGGCCTCAAGGTAGAGGGATGGGGAGTGTTTCAGCGTTAACGTAACCGTCTTCATCTCCATCCTCTCCTAGGCCGGCGCCTCCACCTCGATGGGGTAGGGGTTGGGGATGAAGGACCGCCCCTCGACCTCGTAGTTCCGCTCGGTCACGGTGTAGTACTTGAGGAACTTCTCGCGGATGTCCCGCATCACCTGCGGGTTCTCGGGGACCTTGGCGTGGACCCATAGCGTGCGCTTGTTGCCGTTGCTGACGATCTCGCCGTCCTTGATGATCTGGACACCCGTCTTGAAGAGCGCCCAGGCGTTCGATACGGCGTTCTCGATGAGCATCGGGTCGTCGGTCTCCGGGTTGAAGTTGTAGACGACCACATCGGCTTCGAGCCCCGGCGCCAGTCCGCCGTACATCTGGGACAGCCCCAGCGCCTTCGCGGGACCCGCCCGCGTCATGGCGGCGAGTTCGTAGAGCGTCAGTTCCCGGTCGATCGATGCGATCTCGCTGGCCGCGACGACTTTGCTCGAGTTCTTGAACGCCTCGATCTGCTGAGACCGGGCCTTCGCGCTCATGAGCCACTTCCAGATCCGCGGATACCGCGTGAACGGCCCGGCATTGGGGTGGTCGGTGGTGATGTAGGCCCGCATCGGGTCCTTGTTCAGGAGCGCCAGCTCCAGCCCGATCGCCCACTGGACGCCGCAGACGGTGATCGCCGGGCTGTAGACGTAGGGCACGACGCCCGCCGCTGTCTCGAGTTCGACGTCGACGTTCGCCCACTTGAGGTGGTTGAGTTCGGTGAGGTGGTGCTCGAAGGGCCCGTCGGCGGTCATGGTGGTGGTCTCGTCGAGCGTCACGAACCCGATGTCGATCGTGATGTTATCGTGCTTGTTGACGTAGTCGGCCACCTCCCTTGCCTTGGACTCGAAGTTGCCCCAGTTCTCGCCGCCGTAGCTGTGGAACTGGATGTGGGTGTGGTGCATCACCTGCTCGCGACCGAAGCGGTTGTTCGCCGTGTAGCCTTCCGCCAGCTTCAGGGTGTCGAGCGTTGTGGTGTAGTTGCCCGGGTTGCCGAGGTTGTTGCCGTGGATGTGGATCGAGTGCGGCAGACCCAGGTGCTCGTTCGCCTCGATGAGCCCCGTGACGATCTCCGCCGGAGTCACGTCGAAGTAGGGGACGGGATCCGTCACCTGGAGGCAGTTCAGCCCCCAGCCCCAGGCCTCGGTGCCGCCGGGGTTGACGATCTTCACCGCATAGCCCTTCGTTGCCTTGAGCAGCCAGGCGATGTAGGCCGACACGTTGTCGAGTTCGCGGTTCTTCAGGTACTCCAGCACGAACCAGTTGTTCCCGAAGACCGGGAACGCCCCCTCGTCGACGATGGGGGTGTCCCGCATCTCCTCGTGGACGTGCCGGGCGTAGAGCGGCGGCATCGCGGCTTCCATGACGGTGGTGTAGCCCATCTTCGCGTACGCGTACCCCGTCTTGAAGGTCGTGGGCACGGAGTAGCCCCCGTGCATCCGCTGGATGCCCTTCTTCGCCTGGTAGGTGAAGAGTTTGTCCTCGGGGCGGTAGATCCGCCCGACGTTCACCTTCGGCCCGGCGACATGGGCGTGGATCTCGACGGCCCCGGCCATCACGGTCTTGCCGCGGGCGTCGATCGTCCTGGCGCTCTTGTCCAGGTCGCTCGACTCCACGATCTTGCCGTCCTTGATGGCCACGTCGGCCCTGTCGCCCCGGATGCCGGTCACCGGGTCGTAGACGAACCCGTTCTTGATCAGGTACTGGGTCATGCGGTCACCTTCCCCTTGGCCGCCGCCGCGGCTGCGCCCTGTTCGGCCTTGAGCTCTTTCACCCGCTGGAGCACCCGCTCCAGGAACTCTTCGTCGGTGAGCATGCCCTCGGGCGGTTCGACCACTTTGCGCGACTCGATGGGCACATTGTCCATCCGATAGCAGCAGCCCGCCACCTCGACGCCGACGAACGCCACGGGTACGTGGAGTTTGCTGATCTCCGTCGTCGGGGTGATGTGCGGGTCCACGGCGACCGACGGCAACTCGGCGATCTTCCGCACCGAACTGATGGGGAAGTGCGCACCGGGGTCGCTGCCGATCACGAACACCGCATCCACCTCGCCCCGCACCAGCAGATCGTTGCTCGAGGTCTCGCCGGGGTTGTAGCGGGCGAATCCGCGGGAGAGATCGACGCAGAAGGGATACCCGTACTGCCAGCCCAGCACCTCGCCCGAGCCGGTCACGTTGTAGTGGCCCCGCATGGCCATGATGCTGAACTTGGTGTAGTCGTTGAGGTCCTTCGTGAGCATGATCGCTTCGTCGATGTTGTGGTTCTTGCCCAGACTCTGGGTCACGCCCATCCCGAAGAAGATGATCCCGAACCGTCCGCTCTTGAGGAGGTCGGCAGCCTCGTAGATCCGCTCCTTGCGGATGCCGGCAACGACATCGGGCAGTTTGTTGCCCCGAATCGCCACCCGCAGCGCCGAGAGGAGCTCGTAGTCCCGCCCCTGCTCCACCTGGAGGTGGACGTCGGCCAGTTTCGCGGTATCCGTGACGCGCGGGTCGACGACGATCATCTTGCGGCCCTTGTGGCCCTTGCCCGTGAAGAAGCCCCGCGGGAAGATCGAGTACCGGCTCATGTGCCGGGGATGCGCGTGGGCCGGGTTGCAGCCCCAGAAGAGGATGCGGTCGGCCCGGTTCTTGATCTCGCCCAGCGTGCAGCTCGGAATCCCCACGTCCTGGAGCGCGATCAGCGTCGAGCCGTGGCAGACCGTCGCGGTGTTGTCCACGACCGCCCCCACCAGCTCGGCGATCTCGTGGCCCTTGCTCTGGGCCTCGCAGCTGGTCGAGGACCAGCCGTACATCAGCGGCTTCTTCGCGTTCGCCAGCACCCGGGCGGCATACTCCACCGCTTCGTCATAACTGACCTCCTTGTACGACCCGTCCGCCTGCTGCATCCGCGGCCGCGTCACCCTGTCCGCCGCCGCCGAGTGGAGGAACTTCTCCGCCCCGATCGCGCAGGCGTTGTACACGCCCGTCACTTTCTTGCCGTCGTCGCTGACCTCGATCTCCAGGTCGTCGCAGAGCGTCCCGCAGAAGGGACAGATCACGTCGGTTACCAGCTTTGTCATTTCACTACCCCCTTCCGCGTCGTTGACTGTACGAGCTCGATCGAACCGAGCACCTTCTCCATCTCCGCCGGCTCCACCTCGACCGGCGTGCCCTTGAAGGTGGGCATGCCTGTCGAGTAGGTGTTGGGATCAACGACCTGGTTCGCCCAGGGCCCCATGGGAATGAAGGCGACGCCGGGATGCGGGCCCATGGTGGCGTTGATCGCCTTCACGACCACGCTCCCGTAGGGGCTCGTCACCCGTACGTTCGCGGGGACCCATATCCCCAGTCTCTTGACATCCGCCGGATCCATCTCGATGATCCCGCAGGCTTCCCGGTAGGCGGGTTTCTCCTTCCCGCCTTCCATGGAGACGCCCTGCTGGATGGTCCGGCCGGAGATCAAATTCAATTTGATCTTTGGCACGGTCTCACCTCACGTCACTTGGCCAATTCCTTGATGGGACTCGGGCCGGCCGCTTTGATGGTGTTGACCACGTCTTCGACCACTTTCGCCCACTTGGCACCTTCCGATGCCGAGACGAAGGTCATCCGCAGTCTCTTGTCTTCGATACCGAGCGAGTTGAGCACGCGCTTCAAGTGGAACATCCGCTTTGCAGCCTTGTAGTTCCCCTCCAGGTAGTGGCAGTCCCCGAAGTGGCACCCGGAGACGAGCACCCCGTCGGCGCCGTCCACGAACGCCTTCATGATGAAGAGGGGATCCACGCGCCCCGTGCACATCACGCGGACGATGCGGATGTCGGGCGGGTACTGCGTGCGGGCGCTGCCCGCGAGGTCCGCCCCGGCATACGAACACCAGTTGCAGATGATCCCCAGGATCTTCGGCTTGAATCCGTTGTCCTCCGCCATCACTGCTCACCTCCGACGAGGAACGCATCGATCTGCGCGATGATCTGCGGAGTGGTGAAGTGCTGCATCCAGATGGCGCCGCCCGGACAGTAGGCGCCGCAGGTTCCGCAGCCCTTGCACTTCGCCTCCGTCACCTGCATCACCTTCCTGCCATCCTTCTCGACGAGCGAGAGCGCCTGGTAGGGGCAGAGGTTCACGCACATGCCGCAGCCGGCGCACTTCTCCTCGATGCACTGGGCGAAGTAGGGCTCGAGCTCCACCTTGCCCAGGTGAATCGGGATGCTTGCCGCAGAGGCGGCGCCTTCCGCCTGCGCCACCGTGTCCGGGATGTCCTTCGGGCCCTGGCAGACGCCCGCCACGTACACGCCGGCCGTGGTGGTGCCGCAGGGGTTCAGCTTCGGATGGGCCTCGAGCAGCCACCCGTCCTGCGAGCAGGAGACACCGAAGAGGCGGCGGGTCTTCTCCGTCTCGGCGCTCGGCTGCACCGCGGCGGCGAGCACGACCATGTCGAGCTCGACATCCACGGGCCGCCCGAGCAGGGTGTCCTCCGCGTACACGTGGAGGTTCTTGGTCGCGGGGTCCTCCAGGATGTTGGAGACCCGTCCGCGGATGAACTTCGCGCCCTCGTCCTGGATGCGGTAGTAGAACTCCTCGTACATCTTCCCGAAGGAGCGGATGTCCATGTAGAAGATGTAGGGCACCGCACCGGGGATCTTCTCGATGATCTGGTGGGCGTGCTTCAGGGAGTACATGCAGCAGAACCGGGAGCAGTACGGCTTGCCGATGCCGGTGTTGTCACGGGATCCCGCACAGAGCACGAACCCGATCCTCTTCGGGGTCGCACCGTCGCTCGGGCGGATCAGGTGACCCCCGGTCGGACCGGACGCGCAGATCAGCCGCTCGAACTCCAGGCTCGTGACCACGTTGTCGAACTGCTTGTAGCCCCACTCGGTCTTCTTCTCCACCGGGAAGATGTCATAGCCCAGCGCCAGCACGACGGTTCCGACCTTCAGGTCCACGAACTCGTCCTGCATCTCCAGGTCGATCGCCTTCTTCTCGCCGCATGCCGTCTGGCAGAGACCGCACTTGATGCAGGAGTCGAAGTCGACCGTGTAGATCAGGGGCACCACCTGCGGGTGATAGATGTAGATCGCCTTCCGGGGCTTCATGCCCATCTCGAAGGGGTTCGGCTTGATGACCGGACAGACCGCCTCACAGTCGCCGCAGCCGTTGCATCCGCCTCCGACGATGCCCTTCGCCTCCGCCTCGTCCGGAGTCAGGACACCGCGGGCCTTCTTGCGGATCTTCACGCTGAAGTTGCCGATGAACCCGTCCACCTCCTCGACCTCGGAGTAGGTCATCAGCTCGATGTTCTCGTTGCGGCCCACCTCCACCATCTTCGGCGTCAGGATGCACTGGGAGCAGTCGAGCGTCGGGAAGGTCTTGTCCAGCTGGGACATCCGCCCGCCGATCGTGGGGTTCTTCTCGATGAGGTAGGTCTTGATGCCGGCGTTGGCGAGATCGAGCGCCGCCTGCATGCCGGCGACTCCCGCTCCCACCACGAGGGCGGCCGGCTCCACGTCGACGAACTTCGGCTTCAGGTCCTGCAGGAGCGACGCCTTCGCGACCGCGATCCGCACCGCATCCTTCGCCTTTGCCGTTGCCTCCTCCTTCTCGTGCATGTGCACCCAGGAGTTCTGCTCGCGGATGTTCGCCATCTCGAACCGGTACGGGTTCAGGCCGCCTTCCTGCGTCGCACGGCGGAATGTCGGCTCGTGCAGGCGGGGAGAGCATGCCGCGACCACGGTTCCGGTCAGGTTCTTCTCCTTGATGGCATCCTCGATCTTCTTCTGGCCCGGCGTGGAGCAGACATACTGGTAGTCCTCGGCGTGGACCACATTGGGCAGCGTCTTGGCGTACTCCACGACATCCTTGACGTCGATGGAACCGGCAATATTGGTACCGCAGTGGCAAACAAATACGCCAATTCTTGGATTCTTCTCTGATGTGATATCTACCATGATTGCACCTCTTACAGTAGCTTCCTCAGGAACGGCTCGACGCTGATCGCGTGCAGGTCGAGGGCCAGCTGTGCCGGAGTCATCCCCTGCGCGAGCCCGAGAAGCTCGTTGTAGTGGAGCACGGGCAGCCCGTACTTGATCCCGAACTTCTCCTCGATCTCGATCTGGCCGCGGTCCAGCTCCAGCTGGCAGAACGGACAGACCTCGGTTACCGCGTCGGCTCCCGCTTCGGTGATGTTGATCAGCTTCTCGTTCGTGATGTCCAGCGCGTGAGGCAGATCGTATCCGCGCACGCCGCCACCGGCGCCGCAGCACATCATCTTCTTGCGGTACTGGACCGAGTCCGCCCCCAGCGCCTCCACGAGCTCCTCGATCCACATGGGATTCTCCGTGTCGCCGAGGTGGCGCTCCTTCTTGGGCTTGATCAGGTGGCAGCCGTAGTGAACGGCGATCTTCGTGCCGGTCAGGGGCCGCTTCACGCTCTCCGCGACCTTCTCCACGCCCACGATCTTCGGATCGTAGTAGAGCTCGATCAGGTGGTAGACGTCCGAGGAACCCTTGAACTCCATGTCGATCTCTTTCAGGACCTCGTTGACATTGTCCCGGAGCTCCTTGTCGTGCTTCAGCTTCTCGTTCACCTCGTAGATCGACTTGTAGCATCCGTTGCAGAGCAGGGCGATATCCTTGCCCATCTGCTCGGCGAGGACGATGTTCCGGGCCGCCATCGCGTACCAGACGGCGAGGTCGATCGAACCGAACGCACCCGGAGCGGGACAGCAGCTGGCACCCTTCAGGGGCAGCAGTTCGATCCCGAGGTTCCGGCTGCACTCGATCGCAGCGTACTCGCATCCCGGGTAGCGGTTCGGGGCGATGCAGCCCAGGAAGAATGCGTACTCGTGCTTTGCCTTGCTCATTTCTTCTCAGCCTCCGCGACAATCTTGTCGGCCTGTTCTTTGATCTTGTAGTGATCCAGGATCTTCTGGATTCCCTTGATGTACTCGGGGTACATGTGGGTGGTCGGCGGATCCGCCGTCAGGCCCAGCCTCTTGCGGGCGGCCCGGTTCGCGTCGTTGTTGGGAACCCCGTGCCCGGAGGAGTAGATCGCCTGGACCGTCTTCAGGAAATTCACCGGCACGATGCCCCGCTGGTAGGCGAGGTTGCGGCATGCCATGATCACGTCGGTGGGGGCGATATCCCGCGGGCAGCGGTCCGTGCAGCTGTAGCAGGTGGTGCAGAGCCAGAGATCGGGATCGGTGAGCTGCTCCTCCTCCAGACCCAGGACCGCCCGCCGCACGAAGTAGCGGATGCGGTAGCTGCTCCGGGGCGCCGAGGGGCAGGAACCGGTGCATGTACCGCACTGGTAGCACATGTGGGGAATCGTCTTGCTGATCTCCTCCACCTTCTCCAGGAAGTCCGGATGGCTCTCGCTGGTCCTGAAGTAGCGGTCCTTCAGCTTCTCTTCGAGTTTCGTGTCTTTGTATCCTTTCGACTTCTTTGCCATGGTCATCCCTCACGTCGACTCCAGCACCTTGATCTGGGTGGTGCCGGCGGTCTCCTCCTTCACCTTCGAGGTTCGTGGCGTGCAGAGTTTCTCTTTTATTCGCTTGAAGAGGTCGGTCTCCGGGCCCTTCATGCGGAGACCGGTCCGTTTCAGGACGATGATGTCTTCACCGGGGCAGGCGTAGACACAGGCCCCGCAGAGGATGCAGAGATCCTTGTTGATGGCGATCTTCTCCTCCTGCTGTCCGCGCATCTCGCTCGCCGGCGGCGGGGAGGGCAGGTAGATCGCGTTGCAGGGGCACACCTCGACGCAGGTGGAGCAGCCGGACGGGCAGAGCTCCGGGTTGATCTCGATGTCGCCCTCGAAGAGCTTCTCCATCGTGATCGCCTCCGTCGGGCAGTTGGTGGAGCACCAGGTGCACGTGCAGCAGAGATCCTTGTCGATGTTCACCTCTCCCTCGAGCTTCTTGTCCTCGACCTCGCGGGTGACCGTGATCGCCTCCTCGGGGCAGGCGTCCACGCAGACCTTGCAGGCGTCGCACGTGGTCTCATCGAAGAGCACATCGCCCTCGACCTTGCCGGTCTCGGCCGTGAACGGCTTGCGCTTCACGGTGATGCTCGGGCAGAGCGTGCCGCAGATGCCGCAGACGTTGCACTTCTCCATGTCGACCTCGAAGGTTGTCTTGGCCTTGAGCGCCTCGTAGCGGGGCTTCCCTGCCGTGTACTTCTTCAGGTTGGCAAGAGTCGTCTCGTCGAGCTCGATTGCGCGGGCATCCTCGTAGGCCTTGAGAGCCTCCTCGTACCGCCCGAGCCTGGCAAGGGCGGTTCCCTTGTTGTAGAGCGCGAGGGGGTTCCTGGGGTCGATCTCCAGCGCCTGGTCGTAGGCACGGATCGCGTCCTGGTAGCGTCCGACGCGTGAGAGGGCGGTTGCAGTCTTGTACACCTCGACGGCATTCTGGGTGTCGATCTCACCCCTGTCGTAGGCAGCGACCTTCTCCTTCATCTCCCCTTCGAACTCGGGGACCTCGCGGATGATCGCGTCGCGGGGGCAGACATCCTCGCAGATGGTGCACTTGATGCACTTCTCCTGGTCGATGTCCGCCACAATGTCCCACTGGGGGAATCCCTCCTTCTCCAGGATCGGCAGCCTCTCCACACCGTCGACCGTCAGGGTCAGTGCGTTGAACGGGCACATGATCTGGCATACACCGCAGTAGGAGCACTTCTCCGGGTCGATCTCGATGGGGGTTGCATAGGTGATGCCCTTCTCCCGCTTCGTGGCTCCGACCATGCTGACCGTGATCGCCTCCTCCGGACACGACTCCGCACAGACCCCGCAGCCGGTGCAGGTGTCTGTATTCAGGATCAGATTGCTCACGTTCTGCAGGAGCCTCTGCTCGCAGATCACATTGGGACCTACTCTCTTCTTAGAGAATTTCGGATACAGTGTCATGAATTATCCTCGCTAAATTGTCATCTCTCATGCCATCGAAGTCGCGGTTTCCAACCGTCCTACCAGTCGAATAACATCGTAGGGACATGCCTCGATGCAGACGCCGCAGCCAGCGCAGAGTTCTGCCTTGAAGTCCAGGACGATGGATTTCCCGTCCTTCACGCGGTAGATCTTCTCTGTCGTGGCCGGGGCTGACGTATGCAGCTCCAGGGCGCCGACGGGGCACGCAACTACACAGTTGTTGCAACCGGTACATCGTTCGATGTTGATATGTGTTGCAAACGCCATGCTTTCACGCACCAGTGTTCATCGATTTGAGATCGATAGAAAAGCTTTGAGAAAGAAGATAAATAAACCTTATGAATCGGGAAAAACGGTCCATTTGTATTAACATTTCTCCTCGATTAAGCAAGATTCATGTACCTTCCCATTCTCAATGGTTGCCATGCTCTGCGGGTTAATAGGATTACCTTAATCCTGACAGTATATATAGTTAACACTTATACCTACATTAATATATTTCAACGGATAATGAATCTTTCGACGGCGATGCATCCCCGAAACTGCGTAAAACGTGCCGTTACGTACGCCGCCGTCCGGGACAGATGGGAAAGGTTATTGTATTTCGCTGATGACACTTGTCTATAACGAGGTAGAAAATGCAGATCAATGCGGTACCCATCGACGACACCTATGCGGAAGCGTTTCCGATCTGGGTTTCGAGAGTGATCATTACGGCAGCGAGCAGGAAGTGGGCGGAAAAGACCGCACTGGAGGCCACAGGGTTTGCAACCTCCTGCATCGGCTGCGCGGCTGAGGCGGGCATCGATTACTACGTTCCGCCGGAGGAGTCCCCCGACGGGCGGCCGGGGTATGCGATCCTCATCTGCAATCCCAGCAAGAAGAAATTGAAAGAGCAGCTGATCGAGAGGATCGGCGAGTGCGTCCTGACGGCACCGACGACGTCCGCCTTCGACGGTCTGCGGGATGCGCCGGAGAAGCTCCCCGTGAAACTGCACTTCTTCGGCGATGGCTTCGAGTACCAGAAGAAGGTCGGGGACCGGAGCGTCTGGGCGATACCCATCATGCAGGGAGAGTTCATCGCCGAGGAGGAGTACGGCGTCGTCCAGGGCGTGGCCGGCGGCAACTTCTTTGTCATGGGAGAGAACCAGATGGCCGCCCTGGCGGGCGCGGAGGCTGCCGTCGACGCCATCGAAGCGGTGCGCGGCGTGATCACCTCGTTCCCCGGCGGGATCGTGGGGAGCGGCTCCAAGGTCGGGAGCAACAAGTACAAGTTCATGAATGCCAGCACGAACGAGCTCTACGCCCCGACGCTGAAGTCCAGGGTACCGAACAGCAAGGTGCCGGAGGGCGTGAACAGCATCTACGAGATCGTCATCGACGGCGTCAGCGCGGATGCGGTGGCAGCGGCGATGCGCGAGGGGATCCGGGCGGCGACGACGGTGCCGGGCGTGAAGTGGATCAGCGCCGGCAACTACGGAGGCAAACTCGGACCCCACCAGTTCCACCTCCACAAACTCTTCTAATTCTTTTCGCGCTTCTGCCGCAGTCTCCGGGAGCGGCACTTTACCGATGTTGTCCCTAGCGCTTCCGGCTGGGGACCGATTCGGTATGCCTCCCGACCGAGGGCAATTTCATCCGCACCGAAGGGGCGGGAACGGATTCCGGTTGCGCTGTTCTCTGGGCCCTGCAGTTCCGGTGATTGCGTTAGCAGCGGGGAATGCCGTCGTCTCTCGGTTCCGGCCGCCTCCCTCCTCCAGATCCACGGGCCCGTCGCAGTCGGAAAGACCCTCTCCCGGGGGGTGATCGTTTCCTGCTCTGCCCGACTCTCACCGGATCCGTTTCTGTGGCATGCAATGAGGCTCGGATACATCTAACCCATGCCCTGCCAAGCACGATAGCCTCATGCCTGCGATGCTGCGAGACGAGAGTCATCTCGATCCGTTCCCGGGCTCTCTTTCGAGATCGATCTCGTGCCCCCCCAACCAGTCCCATCGTTACCTTTGGGGGAGGGGGATCTCTTTCCCGATAGCCTGCGCCCCTGCATGCGATACCCATGCGGGGATGCTGTGGTCACCAAGGCC
The DNA here is from genome assembly GCA_030019205.1 of Methanomicrobiales archaeon. NCBI lineage: Archaea > Methanobacteriati > Methanobacteriota > Methanomicrobia > Methanomicrobiales > Methanomicrobiales archaeon. The sequence continues at coordinate 89,093 of JASEFH010000004.1, read as the reverse complement.
CGGGTACAACGCTCATCCTGCTCTCTCCAATCCAGGCCTATCGCACCCCGGGGAAGAGGGCTTGAAGGGGGAGGGGGGGTGCCCCCCCCTATCCCCCCCCGCCAGTGCGATAGCCCCTGTAAAGGAGAGGGGCATGGGAAGAAGAGCCGCAATGCAAGACAACCTGCTCCTTTGCCGGCCTATCCTACCGGGCGGAAAGGTGACGGGACGACAGGGAGACAGGCGCCCAAGGCCTCTGCCCCGGCAATCGAATTTTATAAATATTTCGCTGCCGATACTGTTGTTAACGATAATTTCGGTGATAAATCCGTGATCACGCTCACGCCGGAGAGGGTTCGGGAGAGGTTCGGGCGGCTCTTCGCACGCAGGTACCTCGTGATGGTCGACGAACGGAGGGGGCTCGCGGAGATCCTGGAGAACTGCCACGCCCACGGCACCATCGAGTGGGATGCCGCCAACCGCATGCGGGCCGGGGGAGCGGTGCTGAAGTGCTCGACCGCGGGGGCTTCGATGACGGTGCTCGCACGGCTCGGGCACCATCCCGTCCGCTTCGGGGCCGCAGACCGGGAGCTCGGCGGCCAGGCGCTCGAGGGCGTCGAGGTGAACGGCGACGAGGTGGTCACCTCCTGGGCCGGCATGGCCGGCGCCGGCGTCGGGATCGCCGCCTGCCTCCCGCAGGCGCCGGGGGTGCTGCGGGTCGAGTACCCCTCCGAAGACGACCTGCTGGTCGGCGGGGCGCGGGTGAACCGCGCCCGCATCGTCTCCCCCCGCTACGAGAAGATCACGCTCGGGATCGACGACACCGACACGAAGACGGAGGGGGCGACCTGGGTGCTGGCGCTCAGGGCAGCGGAAGCCTGTGCACGGGAGGGGGTGGAGCTCCTGAACATGCGGCTCATCCAGCTGAACCCGAAGGCGCCGAAGAAGACCACGAACTGCGTGGCGTCCGCCCTCAATTTCGCCGTCCGCCCCGGGGCGGTGGATGCCCTGCTCTCGGATATCTGCGCCTACATCGAGAAGCACACGCACAGCGCGGACACGGGGATCGCCCTCTACCGCGGGATCGGGCTGCCCACCGCAACGGATCTCGACCGGCGGGTCAAGACCGAGATCCTGACGCTTGCCGAGGCGGAGGCGGAGGCGAAACGCCTGGATGTCGGGTTCCTGGACGGAAATGGAAGGAAAGGGAGAATAGGGGCACTGGGTGCGGTGCTCTGGGCAAACAGGGGGGCCGAGGCGGCAGCACTTTATGGAGAACATCTCTGATCCCTACACCATCCAGTACCGGAAGATCGTCGTTCTCTCCGATCCCGAGGGGGAGTCCGTGGAACTGATCGAGTTCTTCGACTGCATCGGGGGTGCGATGTGGGCGCAGCACCACTACCGCAAGAGCCCTCTCGTCCGGTCGGCATGGTCCGCGGGATCGCAGACCCGCTACCGTCTCCGCCCCGGCAGCGCTGCGCTGGATCTCCAGGGATCGCGGTTCCCGGCGGGCATCGCCGCCGTGGGGGTGGACGGGGATACGATCTCCATCCGCTACATCGGCATGGGCGGCGGGGGCGTGGGGGCGAGCATCTGCCGGGCCCAGGCACCGGGCGTCCTCCGCAGCATCTGCGATCCCTCCGGAGGGGGGCGGCAGGCGGGCTCGACCATCTGGCTGCCGCGGCGGGAGCGGGTGCTGATCGGCGTTGACGATACCGATACGCCGGAGGAGGGCGCCACCTGGACGCTCGTGCACAACATCGCAAACGCGGTGGAGGACGACGCCTCGCACTACCTCTCGCACACGATCGTCCAGCTCTATCCGGTCCAGTTCCGCACGAAGAACTGCGTCAGCACCGTCGTGGAGTTCGCGTCCACGGATCCGGCGGGGCTGACGCGGCGGTTCCGCGAACTCCTCGAGAGGTACACGCTCTCCGACCGCACCGGCATGGCAGTCTACCGCGGGTTCGACCCCTCCCCCCTGATGGAGTTCGCGCGAGCGGCGAAGAGAGGCGAGGTCGATCCCCGGTCCCTTCCCGATCCCGAGGACGGGCACCTGGAGATCGTCATGGACGGCAGGGGGATCGTCGGTGCCGTCGCCGCGATCCCCTTCTACGGCAACTACACGGAGGCGCTGGAACTGTGGAGTGGCTAGCCGTGAAAGCGCTCCTCCTGGAGGAGGGGGGCGCCAGCGTGCAGGGGGCCGGGATCGAGGGCTACATCGGCCGCTCGACCGCCGGGCCCTCTGCCCGGGGCAGGGGCTCCGTCTTCTTCACGAACGGGAAGCAGCGGGTGCGGCTCGCCATCCAGCCCGAAAGCCCGCTCCGCCTCCTGCACAGGGGGGGCGGCGAGGCCGTCCTCCGGAAGGGCGACCGGGAGATCCGGGGGAGGCTGGAGGAGGTGGCGCTCCACTGCCCCCGCCAGGCCTATATCACCGTCTCCGAGCGGTGCATCTTCCGCTGCCGCTACTGCCAGGTCCCGCTGCAGCCGGGCAGGGTGAAGACGGCGGAGGAGGTCCGATCGCTCGTCGAGAGCGTGGCGGACCGCATCGACGCGATCTCCCTGACGAGCGGCGTCGCGGATTCGGTCGCGGGGGAGGAGCGGCGCGTGCTCGATGCCGTGCGGGAGGTGCGGCGGTTCGATCTGCCGATCGGCGTCTCCATCTACCCGACTCTCGAGACGCCGGTGAGACTCCGGGACGCCGGCGCGGACGAGGTGAAGTTCAACGTGGAGGCGGCGACCCCGCCCCTCTTCGCCCGCATGTGCCCGGGGCTCGACTGGGGGGAGATGTGGGCGGTGCTCGAGCGCTCGGTCGAGGTCTTCGGGGAGGGGCGCGTCTTCTCCAATGTCATCGTCGGGCTCGGGGAGAGCGATGCGGAGATGGAGGGCTGCATCGACGCCCTCGTGGAACGGGGCGTGATCCCGGTCCTGCGGCCCCTGACCCCGGCCGCGGAACTCGCCGGCTGCCGCCGCCCCTCCGCCGCACGCCTCCTCTCCCTCTGCGCCTACCATGAGGCAGCGCTGCGGAAGGCGGGGCTGGATCCCCGATCCGCCCGCACCCTGTGCACCGCCTGCACCGGCTGCGATCTCACGCCGGGGAGGGACACATGAACGGAACCCGCGCGGTGGCGGCGGCGATCCGCCGTTCGGCGGACACGTGCTACACGGTCCCCGGCTATCCGGTGACCGCCCTCGCCTCCCGGCTCTCGGCCGAGGGGACGATCAACGAGAAGGTGGCGCTGGAGTATGCTCTCGGCGACTCCCTCTCGGGGAAGCGCTCGGCGGTGCTGGTGAAGAACGTGGGGCTCAACGCCTGCGCCGATCCCCTGGTGAACGCCACGACGCAGGGGCTGCGTGCCGGCGTCGTGATCGTCGCCGGGGACGACGTGGACGTGCTGGGATCCCAGAACGCGGAGGACTCCCGCTACTACGGCGAACTCGCCCAGGTGCCGGTGCTCGAACCGGACGCCGGATCCTGCCACCAGGCGGTGGAGGAGGCGTTCCGGGCTTCGGAGCGCTTCTCGCGCATCGCCATCCTGCGCCTCACCCCGGCCCTCCTGGAGTCGGACGTGCCCGGAGGCTCCGCCGAACGGGCGAGCGGCACCGGCGCTCTCGCGGATCCGAACCTGACCATGGCGGGGAGGGTGGCGGAGGCGGATCGGGTCGCCCGCGAGATGTTCGCATGGTCGCGGACATCCCCCCTGAACCGCTTCCCCGGTCCCCCGGTGGGCGTGGGAGCCGCTCCGGGGCAATCCCGCGTCGTGACGGTCTACCCGCCGCCCGCGATCCCGCGGGATCTGGAGGATGTGCGGGAGTACGGCCGCCCCTTCGTGCAGGAGCACCGCGACATCCGACCCCCGCCGGGCGGAAGGGCGGCGGAGACCTTCGAGACGCGGGGGTTCTACCGCACCTTCTGCCCCTCCTGCCCGTTCAAATCCGTCATGGAAGTGCTGCAGGAGAAGGAAATCTCCGCGATCTGCGACATGGGCTGTTCGGTCTTTGCCATGAACCCCCCCTACCGGGTGGGCATCGCCACCTACGGGCTCGGATCCTCGGTGGCGGTGGCGGCCCGGAGCACCCGCGTCGCCCTCACGGGCGACTTCGCCCTGCTCCACTCCGGGATCAACGCCCTCATCGACGTGGCGGAAAAAGAGCTTCCGCTGCTATGCATCGTGCTTGCGAACAGACGGATGGGCATGGTGGGGGGCGAGCCCTGCACCGATGTGATGAAGTACATCGGCTGGACAGCCCCCGAGACCGTCCCTGCCGGAGACAAAGAGAGGATCCGCGAACTGCTCCGCGCGCCGGAGTCGCTCTCGGTGGTGGTGATAACAGGGGAATGCCCGTCAGGTGAGACCCATGCAACCCTGGAATGTTGAGATCTGTGATGTGACCCTTCGGGACGGCGAGCAGACGCCGGGCGTCTCGTTCCGCCGCGAGGAGAAGATGGATATCGCGAACCTGCTGGACCAGATCGGGGTGGAGGTGATCGAGGCCGGTTTCCCCTCGGTCTCGAAGTACGAGACCCAGTGCGTGAAGGCGATCGCGGCGATGGGGCTCTCCGCCCGCACCTGCTGCCTGGCCCGGGCGCGGCGGGGGGACGTGGACGCGGCGATCGACTGCGACGTGGACATGGTCAGCGTCTTCATCCCGAGTTCGGAGCTCCACGTGCGGCACAAGTTCCGCAAGCCGCGGGATCAGGTGCTCGAAGAGGCGCTCGCCATCGTGGAGTACACCCGCGATCACGGGATCGCTGTGCGGTTTGCCGCCGAGGACGCTTCCCGGACGGACATTCCGTTCCTGAGGGAGATGTACCGCAGGGGGGCGGAGCACGGAGCGGAGTACCTCTCGTTTGCCGATACCGTGGGATGCCTCACCCCGCTCCAGATCCACCGCGTCTTCGCGGAGCTGTCGGCGAGCGTGGACGGTCTCCTCTGCGCCCACTGCCACAACGACATGGGTCTTGCCACGGCCAACACGCTCGCCGCCGCCGAGGGCGGCGCCTACCAGCTGCACACCACGGTGAACGGCATCGGGGAGCGGGCGGGGAACGCCGCCCTCGAGGAGGTGCTGGTCGCGCTCCGCATGGTGGGCGGGATCGACCGCTACGACCTCTCCCACCTGAAGAATATCTCGACCATGGTGGAGCAGTATTCCGGCATTCCGGTCGCGAAGAACAAGGCCGTCGTCGGGGAGTTCGCGTTCACGCACGAGAGCGGGATCCACATCGCCGCCATCCTCGAGGATCCGCTCACCTACGAGTCGATCCCCCCGGAGCTGGTGGGGGCGGAGCGGCGGTTCGTGCTGGGCAAGCACACCGGCAAGAAAGCGCTCGAGCACGTGATCCAGAAACTGGGGTACAACCTCTCCGAGGACGAGATCTGCTGGATCCTGGAGCAGGTGAAGCTGCGCTCGGAGCACAAGTGCAGCGTATCGCCGGAGATGCTGCAGAAGCTGATCCGGGACGCGGAAGGGAAGTGCCAGCCATGAGCACGCTCTCCGAACGGATCCTGGGCGCTTCGGCCGGGGAGTTCGTGGACCGGAAGGTGGACCGCGCCTACGCCCACGACGGAACCGGTGTCCTCGCGCTGGAGGCCTGGCGGCAGATGGGCGCCGCGCTGGAGGCAGACCCCGCCCGCCTCCACATCGTCTTCGACCATATCGCGCCGGCGAACACCTCCACCACCGCGAGCCTGCAGGCCGAACTGCGGGAGTTCGCCGCCGCGTCCGGCATCCACTTCGCCGAGATCGGGAGCGGGATCTGCCACCAGGTGATGAGCGAGGGCTATGCCTACCCCGGCGAGATCGTGGTGGGGGCGGACTCCCACACCTGCACGCTGGGGGCGTTCGGGGCCTTCGCCACCGGCGTGGGGGCGACCGACATGGCCGCGATCTGGGCGTCGGGGTGCACCTGGTTCCGGGTCCCGGAGACGATCGCGGTCCACCTCACCGGAACGCTCCGGGGGGCTGCCGAGGCGAAGGACCTGGCTCTCGCCTACGTCGCCGAGCTGGGGATGGACGGGGCCACCTACCGTGCGCTCGAGTTCGTCGGGGGCGGCGCCGCCGGGATCTCCATGGACGGGCGGCTGACCGTCTGCAACATGGCCGTGGAGTGCGGCGCCAAGACGGGTCTCTTTTACGCGGATGCCGTGACGCGCCGCCACCTCCACCTCTTCGGGCACGACGCCGAACCGCAGGAGAGGGAGGACGCCGACTATGCGCAGGAGATCGATCTCGAGCTCGACGCCATCCCCCCGCTCATCGCGGTCCCCCACCGGGTGGACACCGTAAAGGAGGTGGAAGCGCTCGCCGGCACGTCCATCGATCAGGTCTTCGTGGGCACCTGCACGAACGGACGCTACGAGGACCTGCGTCGGTTCGCCCGCATGGTGCGGGGGAAGAGAGTGGCGGTGCGGACCGTCGTCGTACCGGCCTCCCGCCGGGTGCTGGAGCGGCTGATCCGCGAGGGGCTGCTCCTGCACATCGTGCAGGCCGGCTGCGCGATCGGCCCGCCCGGCTGCGGGCCGTGCCTGGGCGCCCACATGGGCGTGATCGGGGAGGGGGAGGTCTGCCTCTCCACCGCCAACCGCAACTTCCGGAACCGGATGGGGGTGGGGGGCGAGATCTACCTGGGCTCGGTGGCGACCGCGGCCGCGAGCGCGCTCGCCGGCGAGATCGCGACGGCGGAGGCGGACGATGCACGGTGAGGGGAAGGCGGTCTGCGTCGGGAACGACGTGGACACCGACCAGATCATCGCCGGACGCTACCTGCGCACGAAGGACCGGCGGGTCTGGGCCGAACACGTCTTCGAGGACCTCGACCCGACCTTGAAAGACCGCCTCCGCGGAGCCGTGCTCGTCGCGGGGACCAACATGGGCTGCGGTTCGTCCCGGGAGCAGGCGGCAATCGCCCTCAGGGAGGCGGGGGTCGTGGCGGTGGTCGCCCAGAGTTTCGCCCGCATCTTCTTCCGGAACGCGATCAACGTCGGGCTTCCCGTGCTCGAGTGCAGGATGTCCTGCCGTGAGGGCATGACGGTGCGGTTCGACGTGGGAGAGGGGTGGGTGGAGGTGGACGGCACCCGATGGACGGTCCGCCCCCTCTCCCCGCACATGGTCGGCATCCTGCGGGCCGGCGGGCTCGTCCCCTACCGGAGGGCGCACGCGTGATCTTCCCGGAGGAGTGCAAGGTCGTCGGGTCGGGGCTGGACAAGGAGCGAACGGGCATGGTCTACTTCCTCACCCGCTACCTGATCCGGGAGGGGGACGGGGGACTGCAGGTCGTGGAGGTGACGACCGACCCGAACGCGACGGGGCTGATGCGGCGGGTGACGGGCGAGCGGGTGCTCGCCGGCGGCAGGGACGTCTGCATCCATCCGGAGAAGGTCCAGCTCCACGATCGGGCGGGGCTGGTGCGGCTCGCCCGCGGGAGCGGGTGCCGCTGCACGGTGTTCACGGGCCTCGACGAGCACGTGACCTTCGTGCTCGACCCGGATCCGTCACTCTTCCTGACGGTGCATGTCTACGACCTGGAGCCCCCCCGCCCGTCTCTGTCGGCCTGCATCCGCGAGCTGGAGGCGGCAGGGCTCTTCGGAGAACTCTCCGTCGCCTTCGAGCATCACGTGCGGGACATCCGCGGGATGGCAGCGGACGTGTACCCCTGCCGGGCGGGGGGCCTCTCCCCCACGCTGGACGCGGATCCGATGCGGGGCGGGGAGCGGATTGCCGGCTGCCGCACAGGCTCCCAGCTCTACGCCGAGCGATACGGAGACGACTTCACGCTCGTCGAGATCTGCCCCCTGCAGGCGGTGGAGCGCGAACCCTTCATCGCCCGCTGCTGCCGCAAGGAGCGGGAGGGCGTGGGGGTCTTCAGCGGGCGGATGGGCGCGGTGGTGCACTGGGGAGCCTCTCCCCGCCGGATCTGCGAGTCTGTCGTCCGGCTGGTCGAGCAGTGGCGTGCAGCGAACGGAACCGGTTCGGCGAGGTGCTCGGGATGCCCGTGATCGCCGTCGTCGAGGGGGACGGGATCGGGAGAGAGGTGGTCCCGGTGGCGCAGGAGCTGCTCGGGCTCCTCCGTCCGGACTTCGAGTTCGTCCCCGTCGAGGTTGGATACGGGCTCTGGAAACGTACGGGATCTGCGATCGCGGAGGATGCCATCGACCAGCTCCGGGCCGTCGATGCGGTGCTCTTCGGCGCGGTCACCACACCGGCCGACCCGGACTACCGCAGCGTCGTGGTGCGGATTAGAAAGGAGCTCGATCTCTACGCCAATATCCGCCCCGTGGCGGGGAAGGGGTTCGATGTCGTCATCGTGCGGGAGAACACCGAGGGGCTCTACGCCGGCATCGAACGGATCGAGCCCGACCGAGCCTGCACGGTGCGGCTGATCACCCGCCGGGGCAGCGAGCGGATCGCCCGGGCCGCCTGCCGCCTCGCGGGAGGTCGCCGGCACCTCACGGTGGGGCACAAGGCGAACGTGCTCAAGTCCGACCTGCTCTTCCGCGACGTCTGCCGTGCGGAGGCGGAGGCAGCGGGCATCCCCTGCCGCGAGCGGTTCATCGACGCCCTCTGCCTGGATCTCCTCCTCCACCCCGGCGATTACGACGTGATCGTCACCGAGAACATGTTCGGGGACATATTGAGCGATGTCGCCGCGTTCCTTGTCGGGGGCCTCGGGATGCTCCCCTCCGCCAACATCGGCGACCGCCACGCCCTGTTCGAACCGGTCCACGGCAGCGCCCCGGATATTGCGGGGAAGGATGTCGCCAACCCGGTGGCGGCCATACGGAGCGGAGCCATGCTCCTCCGCCACCTGGGGGACGAGGATTCGGCCCTGCGGCTGGAGGGAGCCGTGGAGAGCGTGTTCGGACGGGGCATCAGGACCCGCGATCTGGGCGGCACGGCGGGCACCCGGGAGTTCGGCAGGGCGGTCTACCGTGAGCTGGAGAGACACTCCGACGAGATGACCGATGCAAGGGACGATTTCCCGGTTCTCTAGACAGGCTCTTCGGCGTATCTTTCTGCGCCTGTTCCGCGGATGTCCCGTGCGGTTCCCTCCCCGCCCCGAGGGGAGAGGTCACGTGGCGCAGGGCCCTGCGGGCGATGCAGTCCGATGGCGGGGGAGCTATTCCGGATCCGGGCTATCGCACGAGAGGAAGGGAGAGGGCTCGCTCATCCCTGAACATGCCAGAACGCCGTCACCATCTTCCCTGTGAGGATTTCCAGGGTGAACGAGTGATGGCCGACCTCGCGGAATGCTGTCCCGGAAGGATTGCATCCACGTCACGGGTCACGATGCCGCGTCGTATCATCGTCCCATCCCTCATCGCCTGTTGAATTGCCATCGGGAGAGAGTGCTGCAGCCCTCCCGCCTTCATCGCGATAGGACAATCCTGAAACCGTCGAAGGGGGATACTCTTCGGGTTCATGGCGCCCCGTACACGATATCTCCCGGTGATCCGGGCCGGGACAGATCCCATGCCCCCCTCCCTTCAAGACTATCGTACCACGGGGACGATGGAGACCATGCATCCCTCCGCCAGAAGCACGACAGGAGTATCCTGCCCAGCGGCGCCAGTCCCCGTAGAACCCCTGCCAGACCCCATCGATCCGCGCTGCAGGGCGGAGCAGCGCCAGGAACGCGGCGGCCCCCGGCAGTGTCGCGAGACACGGGGCGAGGAGATCCGCGGTCCATAGAAGGATGGCGGACACCAGGGAGAACAGGATCCCGGTGGACGTATGCAGGGAGCACCACGAGACATCCGGATAGGCGACGATCGTGCTCTTCTTGCCGCCCACCATGTCCGTGAAGAAATCCATCGCAAAATAGGCCGAAAATGCCGATGCGCACACGAATCCCTGGATGAGCCCGAGCACCGCCGCCGGCAGGAGGACCCGGCCGGTCGCGACATACGCGATCCCGACGACGATCGCAGCGTTGATCGGGAGCCCGATCAGCGGTTCCGGGAACGGGCGGGAAGTTGTAGAAGATGATCGCCTGGAACCCCGTCGCCCCGACGAGTATGCCGTACGGGCGGACGGCGGCGATCGGAACGACCAGAAGAGTGCAGACGGCCAGAATGACAGCGGAGAGCACCCTGAGTTCGCGGACGGTGGCGAGCCCGGATACCAGCACTTTCCGCCGTCCGGTGCCCGCGATGTTGGCTCTGACGGCGACCGGGCAATCCGCGATGTCGTCGAGCGGATGCGCGACATACTGCAGGAGCACTACCAGCGCGACGCCGATTCCGGCGAGAGGCCAGTGTATCCCGGAAAATCCCACGGCGTGGAGCGAGGCTGCCAGCGCCAGGATCGAGGCCGAACCGCTCCAGGCCCCGAGGGGCAGGAGCCGGGCGAGATCGGAGAGAACCTGTAGTTTCATGGTCTGCCGGTCCATCCTTTCCCGGATCGCGCCCGGGCGCCCATCGGTGCGAACGGGGAGTGCCGGGCACCCCGGCCCGTCGCCCCGCCCCCGCCTGCCGCCCTTCGACCCGGTGGCCGCCGGCAGATCCCCGGGGTACGATGAATACCTTTCTCCGAAGCGGACGGCAGCGCGGGAACCGCTCGACAAGGTTTACATAGCGTCAGGTGTACAATAGCGGAGAAGAGAGGGGGCGCCGGTCATGGTGAAAGTGGGGGTGCACGTATCGATCGCCGGTTCGATCGACAGGGCCGTGTCCCGGGCGGAAGAGGCCGGGTGCGACACGTTCCAGATCTTCTCCCGGAATCCGAGGGGGTGGGGCTCGAAGGACCTCGACCCCGTGCAGGTGCGGCTCTTCCGGGAGCGTCTTGCGGAGTCGGGCATCTACCCGCCTGTGGATCACATGCCCTACCTCCCCAACCTGGCCTCCGCGGACGACGACATCCACGCCAAGTCCATGGCCCTCCTGGCATCGGAACTGAAGCGCTGCGATCAGCTGGGAATCCCCTACCTCGTCACCCACCTCGGGCACAACCGGGATGCTGTCCGGGAGAGCGGGAGGAGGCAGGTGATCCGGGCGATCAACGCCGTGCTCGACGACGTGGACGCCGACGTGATGCTCCTCCTCGAGAACACCGCCGGGGAGGCGAACAGCGTCGGGAGCACGTTCGAGGATATTCGCGCGATCCTGGACGGAATCCGGGACCTCGACCGCATCGGCTTCTGCTTCGACACGTGCCACGCCTTCGCGGCCGGCTACGAGCTCCGCACGGAAGAGGGCGTCCGGGAGACGCTGCGCCGCCTCGACGGGGCGATAGGGCTCTGCCGCCTTGAGGTGGTGCACGTGAACGATGCCCGCGGGGACCTCGGGAGCGGGCTCGACCGCCACGAGCACATCGGCATGGGCGCGATCGGGGAGGAGGGGTTCCGCCGCATCCTCCGCCACCCTGCCATTCGGGACCTCCCCCTCATCTGCGAGACGCCCGTGGACAGCCGGCGGAACGACGTCGAGAACATCCTGAAGGTGCGGGAGCTGGCCGGGGAGAAGCTGGGAGCACCGCCGCTCTAGGATCCCCCGTCGGCGAGCTTCCGGAGGAGGGCCCGCGCGAACCGGGCGGCCGCACGGGCAGGCACGGAGTCGCGGCTATATAGTTGGAGCCGCCAAGTACTGGGATGGTGTTGGGAACACGGGATGGCATGACAGTCCGCCTGGGGGAGGAGGGGCTCTCCCTCTACGCGCAGGGCGGATACGGGAGGCCGGACAGGGGCGGTCTGCGGCTGGAGGCGGAAGAGGCCCTCTACCTGGTCCACCGGGGGCGGATCGAGGTGCCGGGCAGCACGTTCGAGAGCCTTCTTGCCGCTTTCTCGAAGGAGAAGGGCTTCGTGCGGCGGTACCTTGTCTACCGGGACATCCGCGAGCGGGGCTACGTGGTCCAGGCGGGTCCGCACGACTTCCGGGTCTTCCGCCGGGGGCAGAGGCCCGGCAGCGGACGCTCGCAGTACCTGGTGCGGGTCCTCTCGGAGCGGGACCTGGTGAACTTCGAGGCGATGAGCGCGGAGGCGACCGCATCCCTGCACATGCGGAAGCAGCACGTGCTCGCCGTCGTGGACGACGAGAACGAGCTCACCTACTACGAGCTGAAACTGCAGAAGCTCACCCCGACCGCGGAGCCCCCCGCCCTCCCGCCGGCATCCGCTCCCCTCTTCTCGACCTTCGCCATCGTGGAGACGCAAGCCGGATCGCCTCTCGAAGAGGTTTTCTTCGGGAAACGGCTCGATCCGGACCGGCTGATCCTCTCGCCGGTCGAGATCCTGTACCTCCTTGCGAAAGGGGCGCTGACGCTGCACGCGGACGGGGCGTCGATCCCGGCGGAGGAGTACCTCCGTATCGCGGGGGCGACCGACGTCGAGCTCCCGGAGAAGGCGCGGGTGTATGCGGACCTCCGGGAGCGGGGATACGTCCCGCGGACCGGTTACAAGTTCGGGCACCACTTCCGGGTGTACATCGGGAAGAAGCCCCACTCCGATCTCCTGGTGCACGCCATACCCGCGGGGACGGCGCTGCCCATGAGCACCATATCCCGCTCCGTGCGTCTGGCGCACAGCGTTAAAAAGAAGATGCTATTTGCCTACGTGCACAATACTATAGAATACCTGGAATTTGCCCGAATAAAACTGTGAGTTGCGGATATGCAGAAAGAGTTTACCCCCTGGTCCGGTGCTGACAGCCTGGACTACCAGCAGATCGTCTCCGAGTTCGGTATCGAACCCATCGAGCCCCTGGCAGAAGACCTCCCCGAGGTGCCCTACTTCGTCCGCCGGGGGATCGTCATCGGTCACCGCGATTACGGGAGCATCGTGAACGCGATCCGGAACCGTCAGAGGTTCTACGTGATGACCGGGTTCATGCCCTCCGGCCACCCCCACCTCGGGCACCTGATGGTGATGCGGGAGGTGGTCTGGCACGTGCAGCAGGGCGCGGAAGGCTACATCGCGATCGCGGACCGGGAGGCCCACGCGGTGCGGGGAACCTCCTGGGAGGCCTGCGACGCCTTCGGCCGCGAGTACCTGCAGTGCCTCTATGCCCTGGGCTTCCGGGGGAAGACCTACTTCCAGAGCCGCAACGACCGCCTCAAGGACCTGGCGTTCGAGTCCGCCACCAAGGTGAACTTCTCCGACCTCGCCGCCATCTACGGGTTCGGCCAGGACACCTCGCTCGCCCACGCGATGAGCGTGATTACGCAGGTCGCCGACATCCTCTTTCCGCAGATCGACGGCGGCCCGGCCCCGACGGTGGTGCCGGTGGGGCTCGACCAGGACCCCCACCTCCGCCTCACCCGCGACGTGGCGCACAAGCTCCGCATGTTCACCGTGGAGGACCGCAGGGAGTACATCAGCGCCCGCTCCAAGAACGCTCCCGGGGAGGCCCTCTTCGAGATCGAGAAGACGTTCCCCCGCTCCCGCCGCTACGAGGGGCATGTCGACATCTACGGGGAGTCGTTCGGGCGGGTGCAGGAGGCGGTGCGGAGAATCGAACTGAGGTACGGCGGGTTCGGGTTCTACACCCCCTCCTCCACCTACCACACCTTCATGCCCGGCCTCCTGGGGGGGAAGATGTCCAGCTCCGTTCCGGAGAGTCTCTTCACGTTCCAGGAGGCCGATGCGGAGGTGCGGAAGAAGATCATGGGGGCGCTCACCGGCGGGAGGGCGACCGTCGAGGAGCAGCGGCAGCTGGGGGGCGAGCCCGAACGCTGCCCCGTCTTCCAGCTCTACCGCTTCCACATGATCCCCGAGGACCGGGAACTTGAGGAGATCTGCCGCGCCTGCCGGGCCGGGGAGCGGCTCTGCGGCATCTGCAAGAAGGAGGCGTACGAGCGGGTGAAGGCGTTCCTCGCCGATCTCCGCGAGAGGATGGCTGAAGTGGAGCACCTGGTGGAGGAGGCGGCATGACCGACGAACTCACGCCGAACGAAAGAAGGCTGCTCGCGACCCTCGCACCCCTCCGGGAGGCGGATGCGGATGTGCTCGCGGAGATGATGGGGGCCACGCCGGAGGCGGTGGTGCAGTACGGTCAGCTCGCCGGGACGCGGGGGCTCGTCCGCGTCGAGCGGGAGGCAGAGACCCGCTACGTGCTGACGGAGGAGGGGAAGCAGTACCGCGAGAAGGGGCTGCCCGAGCGGCAGCTGCTGGAGTCGTTCCCGGAGAGCATCGACATCCGCGAGCTCCAGAGGCACCCCCTGGCACGGATCGGCATCGGGTGGCTTCGGAAGAAGGGCTGGGCGGTGATCCGGGACGGGCGGGTGGAGAAGTGCGGGCAGGCGCCGCCCGGCGAGGACGAGCTGGCCCTCCAGAACCCGGGGCGCGGGGGCAGCGGGATCGGGGAACTCCTGAAGCGGGGGCTGCTCCAGGAGCAGGTGGCGGTACGCCACCGTCTCTCCATCACGCCGGAGGGGGAGGCGCTGGTCGCACGGGGCATCGAGGCGCGGGAGGAGGTCGGGACTCTGACCCGCGAGGAGATCGTCTCCGGCTCCTGGACGGGAAAGAGGCTCCGGCGCTACAACGTGACCACGCTCCCGAAGCGGATCTACCCGGGCAAGATCCATCCCTACCAGCACCTCCTGACCGAGATGCGCTCCATCCTGCTGGGGATGGGCTTCACCGAGATCCAGGGCGGGCTCGTCCAGTCCGCGTTCTGGAACTTCGACGCCCTCTTCCAGCCGCAGGATCACCCCGCCCGCGAGATGCAGGACACCTTCTACATCGACTGCCGCATGCCGCTCCCGCCCGGGTACGAGCGGGTGCGCGACATGCATGAATTCGGCGGCGGCACCTCCTCGACGGGCTGGGGCGGCACCTGGAGCGAGGAGAAGGCGGAGCAGTGCCTGCTCCGCACCCATACCACGTCGCTCACCATCCGCTACCTGCGGGACCATCCGCATCCGCCGGCGAAGGTCTTCGCCATCGGGCGGGTCTACCGCCGGGAGGCGATCGATCCCACCCACCTGCCCGAGTTCGAGCAGCTCGAGGGAATCGTCATGGACGAAGGCGTGAACTTCACCCATCTCCTCGGCTACCTGCGGGAGTTCTACGGGCGGATGGGCTTTGAGAAGGTGCGCTTCCGCCCCGGCTACTTCCCCTACACAGAACCGAGCGTCGAACCTGAGGTCTACGTGGACGGGCTGGGCTGGGTGGAGCTCGGCGGCGCCGGGGTCTTCCGTGAGGAGGTGACCGCCCCCTTCGGCATCGAGCATCCCGTGCTCGCCTGGGGTCTCGGTGTGAGCCGGCTTGCGATGCTGCGCCTGGGCCTGAAAGACCTGCGGATCCTCTACCGCAGCGACATCGAGTGGATACGCGAGACCCCGATCCTGCCCTCCGGTTCGCCCGGCGCCCATCCGTAGGGAGCCTTCCGTCCCCGGCGCCGCGCGGCAGGGGATGCCGAAAGGAGCAGAGGCGGTGGAGATGCATCCGGTGTTCAGGAGGCTGGGGCCCTGGCGGCTCGGACTGGCGGCCGATCTCGCTGCCGGCGGGGGACCCGACAGAACCCCCGTGGAGGGGGGCTTCATCCCCCTGCCCGATCTGGACGGCAGGGTGTGGCGCATCCTCTCCGCCCTCCTCGTGCGGCGGTGGCTGGAGGAGCGGGCTCCGCACGCCGCCCTGCTGCGGCGGCGGATGGAGGCGGACCTCGAATGCCGTGGCGGAGGGATGGCGCGGATCCGCGCCATCCAGGATGAACTGCGGCGTCTGCCCTTCCGGGATCTGGATCCCTCATTCCTCGGATCCGTGTACGAGCGCTACCTGGCATCGGAGCTGCGGATCGGGCGGGACGGGGAACCGGTCCTCCGTTCGGCGGGGAGACGCCGCGTCGGCGGCGCCTATTACACCCCGCCGCCCGTGGTGAACTACATCCTCGCACGGACCCTCGCCGCCCGCGTGCGGGAGGCGGACCGGGATCAGGTGACCGGAATCGCCGTCCTGGATCCTGCATGCGGCGCCGGTTCGTTCCTGAGAGCGGCGGCGGCGGTGCTGGAGGGGCGCTACAGGGAGCTGGCCGAGGAGGACGAGATCGACGTTCACCGCGCCATCATGGAGCGTCACCTCTACGGGGTGGACCTGGATCCGGAGGCGGTGGAGGTGGCCCGCCGCATCCTCCTGCTCCGCGCCGCTGCAGCCGGGAGCGACACCGCGGCATTCCCCCGAAACATCCGCCCGGGCAACGCCCTCGTCGAGCGATCTCTGGAGGGCGCCGTCCGACCCTTCCGCTGGGAGGACGAGTTTCCCGCAGTCCTCGCCCGCGGCGGGTTCGACGTGATCGTGGGGAATCCCCCCTGGGTGAGTTTCGGGCTCCGCGGCGCGGAGCGGTGCGGGCAGGCAGTGGACGCCTACCTCCGCTCCGCCTACCCGAACTCCGCGGAGTACAAGCTGAGCGTGTACGCCCTGTTCGTGGAGCGGGCGATCCGCCTGCTCCGGGACGGCGGGATCTGCGGGTTCATCGTCCCGGACAGCTTTCTCCTGGGGCGGTACTTCTCGAAGCTCCGCCGCCACCTGCTGGACACCGTGCGGATCCGTGAGATCGTCCTCGTTCTGGAGGATTTCTGGCGCGAGGGGAACGCCGGGCGGAGCGTCGTCATCGTCTTCGAGAAGGAGCCGGACGCAGCGGCCCGGGATGCGAACGAGATCGCGCTCTCCTGCTGCGCCGCCCCCGGGGATCTCGGCAGGACGAATGCGGCCGCGTTCCGCCACCGCCAGGGGGACTACCGCAGCCTCCCCCGTACCCGCTTCCGCCTCTGCTTCTCGGAGAGGAACCGCGACCTTCTCCGGCGGATCGAGCGCGGATCGGTCCCCCTGTCGGGGATCGTCTCCATCCATACGGGCGTCCGCTCCCGGATCGGCCAGAGGAGCATCGTCGCCGCGGAGAAGCGGGGCGAGACCTGGAGACCCGGGCTCGTCTCGGGGAGCGAGATCGGGCGGTACCGCCTGCGCTACAGCGGTCACTTCCTGAACATCGATCCCGCGCTCCTCTGGTCCGGAGGGTGGGACCCCGCGGTGGTGTCCCGCGAGAAGCTGCTGGTGCGGCAGACCGGGGACGCTCTCCACGCCGCATACGATCCGGACGGCTACTACCACCTCAACAACTGCCATGCGATTGTCCTGAAGGGCGGCGGGTACCTCCTGAAGTACATCCTCGCCATCCTCAACTCGCGGATGATGAACCGCTACTACCAGCTGGTGAGCCTGGAACGCGGGCGGGCGTTCGCGCAGGTCGACATGGACATGCTCGGCGAGCTTCCCATCCACCCGGCGCCGCTTCCGGTCCAGCGGGAGATCGCCGCCCTGGCGGACCGGGCCATCGCTTCCCTGAAGGAGGGTGACGGGCGGGCATCCCCGGAGGCGCAGGCGGTTCTCGATGAGGTGGACAGGGCCGTCTGCCGCCTGTACGATCTCACCGACGAACAGATCCGGCTGGTCGAGGGGGCGTTCACGCTCCTGTGACGCCCGTCACACAGGGTTAAAGTGAACGGACGTCCCAGATCACTGTACACGGGTGATGCGGAGTGCCGGTTATCTCGCTTTCGTTCAGGTACCTGGAAGAACTGGTGGGGGCGGACAGGGAGACCATCCTTGCCCGCCTGCCCATGATGGGCTCGGACATCGAGCGGATCGAAGAGGATCATGTGGACGTGGAGTTCTTCCCCAACCGCCCGGACCTCTACAGCGTGGAGGGGGTCGCCCACGCGATGCGGGGATTCCTGGGGATCGAGAAGGGGCTATCCCGCTACGATGTCCGCCCCTCGGGGATCACGTTCATCCGGGACGAGAGCATTCTTCCCATCCGCCCCTACCTCGGTTCGGCGGTGATCCGGGGGGTGCGCCTGGACAGCGAGGCGATCCAGAGCCTGATGGGCCTCCAGGAAGCCCTGCACTGGGCGGTCGGCAGGGGGCGGGGCAAGATGGCGATCGGCGTCCACGATCTGGACACCGTCACCCCGCCGTTCCGCTACTTCGCATCCCCCCGCACCCGCGCCTTCGTGCCCCTCGACTTCGACCGCCCCATGACCATGGAGGAGATCCTGAACGAGCACCCGAAGGGGAGGGATTACGCCCACATTGTGCAGGACTTCCCGCTCTTCCCCCTGATCGTGGACGCGGAAGATCACGTGCTCTCCTTCCCGCCCATCATCAACGGCGAGAGGACGAGGGTGACGGAGGATACAAGAAACCTCCTCCTCGACACCACCGGCACCGACCCCCGCGCGGTGACCACTGCCGTCAATATCCTCTGCACCGCCCTTGCCGAGAGCGGCGCCCGGGTGGAGAGCGTGCAGATCGACGGCGCCGCGGTACCGGATCTCTCCCCGTCGGAGCGTGTCGTGAACCTCGCGGAGTGCAACGCCCTCCTGGGGACGAACCTCTCCGCCGCCGAAGCCGCCGCGCTCCTGGAGAAGATGCGCTTTGGAGCCGAGCCGCTGGGCAGCGACCGCATCCGGGTGCTGGTGCCCTGCTACCGGGCCGACATCATGCACGACTGGGACATCTTCGAGGACGTGGCGATCGCCTACGGGTATGGCGCTTTCAAGCCCGAACTCCCGCCGGTCTGCACGATAGGAGCGCGGCATCCCGCGACCGGGCTGCAGGACGCCGTGCGGAGCATCCTCACCGGTCTCGGATACCTGGAGGTCATGCCCTTCACGCTGACGAGCGAACGGGTGATGTTCGACGCGATGCAGAGGCCCCGCTCCCCCTCCGCCATCCGCCTCTCCCGCCCGATCAGCGAGGAGCACACCATCGTGCGCACCGACATCCTGCCGCTGCTGCTGGAGACCCTGACCATGAACCGCCACCGCGAACTCCCGCAGCGCATCTTTGCCGTCGGAGACGTCCAGGAGTCCATGGTCACCGCCCAGAAGGTCTCCGCGGTCAGCATCCACCCGTCCGCGGACTTCACCGAGATCTACGCCGTCGCCGATGCCCTCTGCCGGGAGCTCGATCTCGTCTTTGCCGTGGAGGAGTCGGCGGATCCGGCCTTCATCGGCGGTCGCCGGGGCGACATTGTCATCCGGGGGAAGATATGGGGATCGTTTGGAGAGATCCATCCGAACGTGCTGAATGCCTTCGAGCTGGAGTATCCCGTCGCCGCTCTCACCCTGGATCTCAGAGCCGTACTGGAATGCCGCGGGCGGCCAGGTACTCCTTGACCTGCCGCACGCTGAACTCGCCGTAGTGGAAGACGCTGGCCGCCAGGCAGGCGTCCGCCTTCCCGAGTGCGAACCCCTCGTAGAAGTGCTCCAGCGTTCCCACGCCCCCGCTCGCGATCACGGGAATCGTGACCGCATCGGACACGGCGGCGGTGACGGGAATGTCGAACCCGGCTTTCGTGCCGTCGGTCTCCATGCTGGTGAGCAGGATCTCCCCGGCACCCCGCTCCTCCGCCTCCCGGCACCAGGCGACGGCATCGATGCCGGTGGGGCGGCTGCCGCCGTAGGTGACCACCTCGTACCAGCACTCCCGCCCGTCGGGGAGGGGGATCGGCGTCCCGCTGCCGTTCTTCCCGTAGTTCCGCCGCACGTCCACCGCGACCACCACGCACTGCGTACCGAATCGGCGGGCGGCTCGGTCGATCAGCGAGGGATCCCGCACCGCGCTGGTGTTGATGGATACCTTGTCCGCCCCGGCGCGCAGGATCTGCTGGATATCCTCAAGGCTGCGGATGCCGCCGCCCACGGTGAGCGGGAGGAAGAGCTGATCGGCGGCCCGCTGGATCACCTCGATGATCGTCCCGCGCTGCTCTCTGCTGGCGGTGATGTCCAGGAAGACCACCTCGTCCGCTCCCTGCTCGTTGTAGCGCTGGGCGAGCTCCACCGGATCCCCGGCGTCCCGGAGGTCGACGAAATGGCAGCCCTTGACCACCCGCCCGTCCTTGATGTCCAGGCAGGGTATGATGCGCCGTGTCAGTGCCATGCATACCGGTTGCGGGGGAGAGGTGATCAGGATTTCGGATGCCGCCGCTCCCGATTGCATGGATTTAACTCGTGCGAGGGCTACACTATTCGGGAAAAGGCAAAAGAGAAGAATCGAAGGAGATTTTTAATGCAATCGGGAAGGCTGAAGATCGAGTGGGCGCGCCAGTACATGCCGGTGCTGGCGACCATCCGCCGCGAGTTCGAGGAGGAGCAGCCGTTCTCCGGCTTGACGATCGGGATGGCGCTGCACGTGGAGGCCAAGACCGCGGTGCTGGTGGAGACGCTGGCAGCGGGGGGTGCGGAGGTGCGCATCACCGGCTGCAACCCGCTCTCGACGCAGGACGACGTCTCCGAGGCGCTGAACGGCGTGCCCGGCGTACGCTCCTACGCGCGACGGGGCGCCACGGTGGAGGAGTACTACCGGGCGATCGACCGCGTCCTGGACGCCCGCCCGCAGATCACGATCGACGACGGCATGGACCTGATCCACGTCCTCCACACCCGGCGGACCGAGATCCTGGAAGGGGTGATCGGTGGGAGCGAGGAGACCACGACGGGGGTTCACCGTCTGCGGGCGATGGCAAAGGACGGCGTGCTGCGGTTTCCGGTGGTCGCCGTGAACGACACCCCCATGAAGCGCCACTTCGACAACGTTCACGGCACGGGCGAGAGCGCGCTCTCCGCGGTGATGATCACGACGAACGTGCTCATGGCCGGAAGAAGCCTCGTGGTCGCCGGCTACGGGTTCTGCGGCCGCGGTCTCGCCACCAAGGCCGCAGGGCTCGGGGCGCGGGTGATCGTCACCGAGATCGATCCCCGAAAGGCGCTGCAGGCGCACATGGAGGGGCATGCGGTGATGAGCATGGACGAGGCGGCGGCGATCGGGGACCTCTTCATCACGGCGACGGGCAACCGGGGCGTCATCACGGAGCGCCACTTCCGCCGCATGCAGGACGGCGCCATCCTGGCGAATGCCGGCCACTTCAACGTGGAGGTGGATGTCGAATGGCTGGAGAAGCATGCCGATTCCATCGTGCGCCGCGAGGGTATCGACACCTACATCCTGGACGGGAAGGCGATCCACCTCCTCGCCGAAGGGCGGCTCGTCAACCTGGCGTCCCCGAAGGGCATGGGCCACCCGATCGAGGTGATGGATCTCTCCTTCTCCCTGCAGGCGCTCTCCACCCGCTACATGGCAGAGACGGGCCGTTCACTCGCACCCGGCGTCTACGACGTGCCGGCGGAGATCGACGAGCGGGTGGCGGACCTGAAGCTCGCGGCGCTCGGGCTCTCGATCGACCGCCTGACTCCCGAACAGGCGGAGTACCTGCGGAGCTGGGAGATCGGGACGTAGGGATCCCCCGCCCATTTTCATTCCCGTCCCGGGCTACCGGACGCTTCGCACCAGGGCGGATCCCTGCCGATCTCCCTGCGCAGGCAGAAGAGGTACTCCTGGGCGTAGCCGGCGTAGTCGCCGAAGTAGTCCCGTGCGAACCGGCGGATCCGCTCGTAGTCGGCGGTGCAGACGGGCCGCTCCGGCAGATCCGGCAGGAAGCGCTGCATGATGCGGCGGATCCAGACGTCCACGGGAAACGACTCGTACTTCAGAAAGGCGAAGAGGAGGATGCAGTCCGCGGCCTTGGGTCCGATGCCGGGGTAGCGCATCAGCTCCCTCCGTGCCGAATCGCAGGGCAGGGCGCCGATGCGCGCCGCCCAGCCGGGATCGGCCGCGATCTCCGCGGCGGTATCCCGGATGTAGGATGCCCGGTACCCCAGTTTGCACTCCCGGAGGGACGGTTCGTCCACCGCGGCGAGCCGCTCCGCTCCGGGGAAGGTGTGGAAGGTCCTCCCGAACGCCTCCACCTCCTCCCCGAATCGGCGGGAGAGGTTCGCGATGCGCCGCTCGATCATCGGGATGCTGGAGCAGGTGGAGCAGATGTAGGCGGCCAGGCAGTCCCATGCGGGCTGGCGGACGATGCGGAGACCGCGGCACCGCTGGATAGCGCTCTCCATCAGGGGATCGGTGCGGAGCGTCTGGAGCACCCCCTCCAGGTCGAGGTCGAGCTGGAAGTAGGTGCGGACCGTGCGCTCCGGCGCTCCCTCGAAGATCAGCCGCTCCGGCTCCTGGCGGATGCGCAGGGGGATACCCTCCGCCAGACCGTACCACCAGCCGCCCTCCTGCACCCAGCCGAACACCTGCCCGCAGGTGAGCGTGAGATCGAGGCGGAACGGCTGGCCGGGCAGGAGGGCGATTTCAGGCATGCGACGACGCTCCACAGGCGGGGGGACACGGGATGCACGGCAGAAGGCTGCTTTCCCATATGCATGGGCAGGGAGCGATCAAGAAAGTAGCGGCGTTGATGCCCGGATGCGTGACCCATACCTTCATCCGTTAGCGGCGCCCATGCACGGCATCCATGCGGAAGACAGGCATTCTCGGGCTCCTTGCCGTGCTCATCCTCCTCGCCGCGGGCTGCACGGAGGGCACCCCGTCCCCCGTTCTCGTCGAGTACAGCCGGACGGGCGGCATCGCGGGTTTCGACGACCACCTCGTCGTCCACGAGAACGGCACCGCCGTCCTCTCGCGAAGAACGGTGGAGGGGGCGTTCTTCCTGGATCCGACGATCATGGACGTTCTGCGGGACGATCTGGAGGCGGCGGACTTCCCGTCGCTGGACGAGCGGTATCCCGCCCCGTCGCCGGGCGCCGACTACATCACCTACCGGATCACCTACCGCAACCGCACCGTCACCGCCGAGACGACCGCGGTGCCGGAGCGGCTCGAACCCGCGATCCGCACGCTCGACAGGATCATCCAGTCGCAGTCCTGATCGCGTGCGGGGGATATGTTTAAATCGGAGCGCCGACAGGAGGCTGGTGCAGAGATCGGCGTTGATACGACGCAACGCCATCGCTGAGGTGCTGAACCATGAGACGCGGGATCCTGTCCACCCTGCACCTGGCCCTGGCTACCTACACGCCCGGTCAGGAGAAGCGGGCTTTCGGAGAGATACTCCTGGTGTACGAGCGGAGGGGTGGCACGATCTTCCGGGGCGGCGGGGGCGTCGGATCTTCCGGCGACCACCTGGTCATCTACGAGAGCGGACGGGCGATGCTGACCCGGGAGGCGATGACGATGGAGTTCCTGCTGGAGGCGGAGACGATGGATCGGCTGCGCACGCTCCTGGAGGAGGTGGATTTTTCCACGATACCGCCCCTGAACCCTCCGGCGCAGTCGAGAACCGCCTACAGCGGTACGGACTACACAGCGAACCTTCCGGAGTTCCTCGTCGTGTACAGAGGATTCCGCGTCCAGGCGGCAGACACGGCGGTCCCGGTCGAGCTCGAGCCCCTCATCGCCGCCCTGACGGATATCGTCGCGGAACACGCGCCCGCGCCCCCTCCGGGGGAGACGGCGTAGGCACGGTATTCGCACCCTGCACGGGGAAAGCAGATTGGCGAACGTGAGCTGCAGACGGGGAATCAATCCATCGTGCGGAGAGGGGAAAGTCGTGAGAGACGGATAGCAAGAGGCTCCAGCGCACCCCTGGCAGATCCGCCACGACATCCAGAGGCCTGCGCACCTGGGATTGTGCGGTTCGGCACAGAGATGGGGCGGTCAATCTCCGAGAAAGCACCCCGATAGACATCATGGTCTCCAGCTGGTCTGCAATCCAGGTTCGACGGTGGGTGGGCTCGCCCCCAACAGAGTGCTGGCACCCCCTCTCAAGTTCGGGGAGCGGGCCTGTCCCTCCCCGGTCCTGCACCACACAGCCACATCCCCCAGTTACCATCGCGGAGATAATCTCCGATCGTATCGCCCTGGTGGGGGGGGCGCACCCCCCCCTCCCCGCATCCGATGGCCTCCAAGAGAGGGATTGGACACGATCACAACGGCTTCCCATCCGGTTTTCGCGGCTGATCGAGATCAGAATGCAGATTCTGCAGGTTATAAGCATCACGCGATAGTTCTCACGCTTGCCACTCTGGATTAAACTCTGCCGCACTCAGGATAGGGATCGCCGATGAAATTCTGCCACGCGGGTGCGCGTCTCTCACGCGCCAGGCCATCCCCGAGCGGATGCTGGAGTTCACGGGAAGATCTCAACGGGATCGAGACGCCGAAGATGGGCAGGGCGGAAATCCAGATGAAAAATGGGGTGTTTGTGCCGGATCTCTTCCGGGAGCCGCTGCCGCGGGGGGCTGCGCCGTTTCCCGGGGTTTGTACGTCACTGCTGCTGGTAGAGACAGGACTGCACGTCGGCACCGAGCCGCCCGATCGCGTCCGCGCGGCAGCGCTGGCAGTGGCGCATCTGCCTGATGTAGCGGGCGCACTCGTCCTGCATCTTCCGTTTCTCCGCCGGGGTGGGAGGGGTGATGTCTGCGAACCTGTACTGGGGGATCAGCGGGATGACGTTGAAGGTGTATACACCCAGCTCCGAGGCCTTCTTCGCGATGTCGGGGATCTGCATGTCGTTCACGCCGGGGATGTAGACCGTGTTCACCTTCACGATCATGTGCCTCTTCACCGCCTCGCGGATCCCCCGGATCTGGTTGTCCAGGAGGATCTGCGCCCCTTCCTCTCCGCCGACGCGTTTCCCCTCCCATGTCACATAGGAGTAGATCCGAGCGCCGATCGTTGCATCCAGCGCGTTCCAGGTGACCGTGACGTTGCCGACGTCGTACTCGTGCAGGAGATCGATCGTCTGCGGAAGCAGGAGGCCGTTGGTGCTGATGCACTTGATCAGGTTGGGGAACTCCTCCTTTGCCAGGCGGAGCGTCTCGAAGGTCTCCTCGTTGTAGAGCGGCTCCCCCGGGCCGGCGATTCCCAGCACCTTGATGTAGCTGAACTTCGCGAGCGCCCTTCTGACCATCTCGATCGCCTCTTCGGGCGATAGGACGCGGCTCGTCACGCCCGGGCGGCTCTCGTTCACGCAGTCGAAGTCGCGGACGCAGTAATTGCACTGGATATTGCAGCGGGGGGCGACGGGCAGGTGCATCCGCCCGAACGCATGGCAGGCCCTCTCGCTGAAGCAGGGGTGCTCCTGGATCCTGCGGAGCGTCGTGGGGTCGAAGGGGACCTCCCGATCTCCCACCCGGGCTGTTCTGTATTCGTCTTCCGGCATTCAGGAGTAGGTTTGTCGTAAAGAATAATAATATATGGGCAGCAGAAAGACCCGTTGGTGCAGATGGACGGGTATACCGGGAAGATTCTGGACGTGGACCTGAGTACGGGGAGCATTCGGACGGAGAGTTACCCCGAAGCCTGGAGCCGGGACTACATCGGGGGGCGGGGCTTCGGGGTGCGGATCCTCCTCGAACGCCTGGATCCCCACGTCGATCCCCTCACCGCCGGGAACCTGCTCGTCCTGGCCGCGGGGCCCCTGACCGGCAGCGGGCTTCCGCTCTGCTCCCGCTACGACATCGTCACGAAGTCGCCTCTCACCGGCACCATCACCAGCGCCAACAGCGGGGGATCCTTCGGGGTCGAGCTGAAGCGTGCCGGGTTCGACGCGATCGTGATCCGGGGGCGGGCGGAGAGGGCGGTCTATCTGCAGGTGCGGGACGGTGCTGCCGCGCTCCGGGATGCGGCACCCTACTGGGGCAGGGGGACGGGGGAGACGGCCGCGGGGATCCAGCAGGAGCTGCGGGACCCGCGGGCGAAGATCGCCTGCATCGGCCCCGCCGGGGAGCGCCTGTCCCGGATCGCCTGCATCGTCAACGAGAATGCCCGCGCGGCAGGGCGGGGCGGCGTCGGTGCGGTGATGGGCTCCAAGCGGCTGAAGGCGGTGGCGGTGCGGGGGAGCGGAAAGTACCCCGTCTCCGATCCGGAAGCGCTCCGCCTCACCCGCGAGCGGATCCTGGAGAAACTGAAGAGGAGCGGCATCACCGGGGGGAGTCTTCGAAGGTACGGGACCGCGGGTTCGGTGAACCTCGTGAACGAGCTCTGTCTGCTGCCGACCCGCAACTTCCAGGGCAGCCACTTTCCGCAGGCAGGGCAGGTATCCGGGGAGGAGATGGCGGAGACGATCCTGGAGCGGGTCAAGGGCTGCTACTCCTGCCCCGTCGCCTGCGGGCGGGTGACACGGGTGGACGGAGCGCTCGGCGAAGGTCCGGAGTACGAGACCATCTGGAGCTTCGGCCCCGACTGCGGCGTGGGCAGCCTCCGCTGGATCGCGATCGCCAACAACCTCTGCAACGATCTCGGGCTCGACACCATCTCCACCGGCGCCACGATCGCCTGCGCCATGGAGCTCTCCGAGAGGGGCTACCTCAACGAGGAGATCCGCTTCGGGGATGGGCGGGCCGTCGCGGATCTGGTGCGCATGATCGGCTACCGCGAGGGGATCGGGGACGAGCTGGCGGAGGGATCGCTGCGGTTCGCCGCCCGCTACGGGCACCCCGAGTTCTCCATGTCCGTCAAGGGGCAGGAGATGCCGGGCTACGATCCCCGGGGGATGCAGGGCCAGGGCCTGGCATACGCGACCTCCGTGCGGGGGGCCTGCCACGTCTACGGGAACATGCTCTACCCGGAGGTGCTCGGCATCCCGGTCCGCCTGGATCCGCTGTCGGATGCCGGCAAAGCCTGGTGGGTGAAGCGGTTCCAGGATCTGTTCGCGGCGATCGACGCGAGCGGCGCCTGCCTCTTCTCGATCCGCTCCCTGGACCCGGACGACTATGCCGCCATGCTCTCGGCAGCCGTCGGGCGCCCCGTCGATGCCGAGGAGTTCCTGCGGTCCGGCGAGCGGATCTGGAACCTCCAGAGGATCTTCAACCTCGCTGCCGGTTTTTCGAAAGCGGACGACACGCTCCCCGAGCGGATGCTGGAGGAGCCCCTCACCTGCGGCGCGGCGGCGGGGTGCGTCTGGAGGCGGGAGCCCCTCCTCACCGAGTACTACCGCGAGCGGGGCTGGACGGAGGACGGCATCCCCACCGCGGAGAAGCTGCGGGAGCTCGGGATCGGGTGAGGGCGGCGGGACCCGCTCACGAATCCCGCTCCCCGCGCAGGGGAAAGAGGATCTTCTCCAGCACGTCCGGCGGTACATCGACCGCGCCGGTGAGCCCCTCCACCGCGACCCAGGTGTTGAGCGCCGTCATCGCGGGCAGAACCTGCTGCTCGCCACGGACGCCGTCTGCGATCCGCCGGACGATCTCCTCCCGGTTCAGGATGACGATCCCGTGGACCCGCTCGATGGTATCCAGATGCGCTCCGATCCGATCCGGGAGCATACCGCACTCTCTCTTCTCCCGGCATATTTATACTGTGATACACTGCGCTCCCGCATCCTGCGGGCGGATGCGGCCTTCGGGGTCCTCCCGCACGGCACTACCCTTATCAGCCATCCCGTCCCCACGGTAGGTGAAGGCGTATGGCAGCATCGGAAGAACGACGGATCCCGGAGCCGGAGTCGGTCAGCTGGTACCACCGCGGCGCAACGCTCGCGAGCATGGGGAGGTACAACGAAGCCCTGACCTGCTTCGACCGCTCGCTCGCGCTGGAACCCGACAGCGTGACCGCACTGGTATCCCGGGCGAATATCCTCGACCGCCTGGCCCGGTTCCGGGAGTCGGTGCGGGTCTGCGAGCGGGCGCTCCAGCTCGAGCCCGGGAATCCCGACGCCTGGTATACCCGGGGTGTCGCTCTCTACCACCTGGGACTGAACGAGGAGGCGATCGACTGCCTGGACCGCGCAGTCAGTCTCGATCCCCGCTACGCGGAGGCCTGGTACATCCGGGGCAACTGTTACTACCACCTCGGCGCGTACGGCGAGGCGATCGAGAGCTACGACCGGGCCATCCGCATCGATCCGGGGTATGCCAAGGCCTACTACAACAGGGGTGTCAGCCTCGCCGATGCCGGGCGGTTCGAGGAGGCGATCCGCTGCTACGATCTCTATGGGGAGATCAACCCCGACTACGCGGCGATCTACAACAACCGGGGGGTGTGCCTCGCCAGGCTGGGGCGGTTCGAGGAGGCGATCCGCTGCTTCGAGCGGGCGATCGAGCTCGCCCCGCTGGACGCGATGGCCTACAACAACAAGGGGGTCGCCCTGGTGAAGCTGGGCCGGCGGGACGAGGCCCGCGCCTGCTTCGCACGGGCGAAGTCCCTGATCCGCAGGGAGGAGAGCGCGAGCATCCTCTGAAGGATATCTCCGGGGAGGGGAGCCGGGATCTCCTACATCCAGCCCCGATCCATCCAGTACTCGTACTCGTGGGTCCAGGTCTCGCGGTTCGCCTCTACGAGGCGGCGGAAGTACTCCCTCTGCGCCGCAAGAGCCTTCTCCTGCTCGGGGTAGCGCCGCTTTTCCGCGATTGCCTGCACCAGATCCTTTCCCAGGGCAAACGCCTTCTCTTCGGTGGCGGGGAGGCCGTCCGGGTGCCGCCCGAGGGCGATGCCCACACCCCCGACGGTGACGGCCCCGAGCATGTTCAGGTAGTGGTTCATGTAGTCGATCACCTCCTGCTCGCCCCCGCCGCCCGTGGTGGACACCGCGCAGCCGTATTTGCCGGTGAGCAGCTGGCAGTGGACCGCGTCGGCGGTGCGGTCGATCAGGGTCTTCAGCTGCGCCGTGACGCTGTGGATGTAGACGGGCGACCCCAGCACGATCCCGTCGGCGTCCTGTATCTTCGCCCAGACCTCCTCGAAGTCGTCCGCCTGCACGCAGGTGCCGGTCGCGTAGCATGTCCCGCAGCCGGTGCAGTACTCGATATCGAGGTCGCAGACGTCCACCAGCTCCGTATCCGCGCCGCCGGATTCCGCGCCCCGGAGGGCGGCCTGCACCAGCCGGAGCGTCCGGCTGTTCGCGCCTCTCGGGCTGCCATTGATTCCCAGAACCTTCATCCGTATCACTTCGTTGCCAATCCTGTATGCCCTTTGGAGGGGCGATGATAAAAAAGGTTCGAACCCGTCCGCGGGCTGCCGATGGGGCACCGTGCGGGGCTCCCTACAGTTCCCGCACGATCGAGCAGCGGTCGGCGTCCTTCTCCACCCGGAACTTCTTCCCCACGGCATCGTGGAACTCGTCGTTGACGGTGATCACGATCAGCTGGTGGTCGGCGAGTTCGTTGAACGCCTCTTTCAGTTTGAAGGTGTTGGCGCGATCGAAGTGGCGGGTGGGCTCGTCGAGCAGCAGGAAGTCGATCTCCTTCGCTGCGATGCGGTAGAGCCCGTAGCGGAGGGAGAACGCCAGGATGTCCCGCGCCGCACCGCTCAGGTTGGAGAGGGGCACCTGCTCGCCGTGGAGGAGGGTCTCGAACCCGAACTCCTCCGTGATGCGGAGCTCCGCATCGAAGTCGCCGTCGCCGAACTTCCGCATGAAGAAGTTCGCGGCGTTCTCCAGGTCCCGGGCCACCAGGGACCGCACGTTCCCGCGGAACTCGTCGATTGCCTGCTGGATCTCGGCGAGGAACGCGCACTCCTCCTGGACCTTTCTCTCCATCCGATCCCCGCAGGCGGCCGTCTCTCTGCGGACGGCGTCGAGCTCCGCCCGCCGAACCGCCGCCTCCCTCTCCATGGCATCCCGCTCCGCCCGAACCCGCACGAGCTCCAGCCTCCTCACGTCGCCGTCGCGGCGCACCCGTTCGGCCTCCGCGGCGGCGGCGGCGAGAGAGCGGATCTGCTGCTCGTTCGTCGCGATCGCCGCCTCGATCCGGGAGAGTTCGCCCCCGATCCGCTGCAGGAGGGGCTTCTTTGCACCTGCCGGCAGCGGCTGGAGGCAGCTGGGGCAGGTTCCCGAGGAGAGTCCCTCCATCAGGCTCCGGCACTGCCGGATCCGCTCGCGGAGCGCACCCCGCTCTTCGAGCGGGCGGGCATGGGCGGCACCGGAAGGTTCGGGCGGGGGAGGGGGCATCGGTTCGGCGATCGCGGCATCGAGGTGGCGGATCTGCTCTTCAATGGCATCTATCCGCGCCTCGATCGCCCGGCTCCGCTCCCGGACCGCCGCCGCGTCCGCACCGGCATACCCGTCCTTCCAGCGCTGCAGCGCCTCGGCCGATCGTTTTGCGGACGTCCTGACATCCTTGAGGTAGTCGAATCCCAGCACCGTCTCGATGAACACCTTCCGGCTCTCGGGGTCGAGCTCGAGCACGCGGCGCAGCTCGTCCTGCGGGGAGTAGAAGATGTTGGCGAAGAGGGGGGCGTCGATGCCCAGCATCTCGCAGAGGTACTCGCCCGTGGCCGCCGAGCCCTGGGCGATGCGGCAGCCGTCCATCGATAGCGTGGGCATGTCCCGCGGGCACGTGCGGCGCAGGCAGTACTCCTCCCCGCGGTGCTCGAAGGAGAGCTCCACCGAGCCGCCCCCCGCCCCCCTCCGCACCAGGTGGTCCGTCCGCACTGCCGCACCCGCCAGGCGGGCGGGAAGGATCCTCCTCCCGAAGAGGGCGTAGCCGATCCCGTCCATGATCGAGCTCTTCCCCTGCCAGTTCTTCCCGAAGATGTAGTTCTGGCCGCCCGAGAAGGCGATCTCCGCGTCCGCGTATGAGCGGAAGTCGTGCAGGGCGAGGGCGGTGAGCTTCATCCGTCACCCGCCTGCCCGAGGAGCTCCGCCAGGAAGTCCGAGGCGAACGAGTCCCCCCTCTCCCGCAGGGACTCGATCCGTTTGCCCGCGAGAGCCGCCCGCGGTCCGAACCGCCTCTCCAGGAACTCCGGGAGGCTGGCAGAGGAGCGGATCTCCGCAGCGGTGCGGACGGGATCCTCCAGCCCGCCCGCGAACCGCACCTTCAGGCAGCCCTTCTGGAGCCCGAGGGTGCGGAGCGCTCCGAGACGGATCTCGGACGCCCGCCCGCGGGCCAGGGATCCCCGCAGCCGCAGGATCAGGACGGCGCCGGGAGCGGCGTTCTCCCCGATCCAGGCGGCCAGCTGCTCCCGGAACTGATCGGCCGAGAGTCCGCTCGCGTCCATCTCCGCCGAACGGATCGCGCGGCCCGGGGGCAGGGCGACGAACTCGTGGGTTCCCGCCTCGGTGTCGTAGATGCAGTAGCCCTTCTGGCCGATCTCCCCCGCCGTGCGCACCTCCAGGGACCCGGGGGCGACCGCGTAGCCCAGGTCCTCGTACTGGTGGTGGTGTCCGCAGAAGACCGCCGCCCAGCCCTCGAGATCGGATCCCCCGACCTCGGCGATCGTAGCGGGGACGCAGCGGGACCCGGCGCAGAACTGGTGCAGCAGGAGGATGGCGTCCCCGGCCGGGGGGCCGCACCGGGCCAGGGCTTCGAGGAGCGATCCGCGTTCCGCCTTCCAGGAGATCCCCACGATGCGGCAGTCGCCGAACGGGGCCTCCCCGCTCTCCAGGAATGTGAGAACGCCGAGGTCGTGCAGGATCCGCAGCTCGCCGGCGGTCCGCCCCCGCCCGTACTCGTGGTTGCCGGCGATGGCGTAGAGCGGTATCCCCGCCTCCTTCAGTTTCAGGAATGATCCGGCCACCTCGGAGAGGCGCGAGGCGAAGGTGTCGATGTTGCGGCGGTAGGCGCTGCTGTCGAAGACGTCACCGAGAACGGCGATGCCGTCCACCTTTCGCTCCAGCAGACCCGCGACAGCGGTGTTGAACTGCCGGGCGAAGTCCGGGGAGCGCTTGTCCGTGTAGATGGTGCACCCCAGGTGCGGATCGCCGATGACGCCGAGCTGCATGGTCACCAGACGTGGGACCCCGGCCCTCTTAAAATTACGGCGTGCGGTCCACAAGTGGAGGCGGGATGCTGACAGCTTCACGTGCGATACGGCAGGATCAAGGCCGCGCTCTTTGTTTTTGCAGTTGCAGGTTGCGGGCGGATTCTGGCGATCTTGACGGCCGATGAAAACCCGAACCGATCGGATTCATGGCCTGTATCTCCTGGAAATTCCCAAAATGCGGGATTGTTTGGTATTTCATGAAAACTCGATCACGCGATCTTCCTGTAGCGGTAGGCATTCCGGATGTGCCCGGCGAAGTACCGCCCGTGGGATTGTGCTTCCATCAGCCCTTCGTACCGCTCGGGAGGGACGTCGTAGTAGACGTAGATGCCGCCCCCGAGGAACCAGACGTAGAGCTCGCGGTTCTCCGCGTCGTAGGATACGGCCCTGAGGTTGGACGACTCGACCTCTGTCCAGATCCGGTTTTCGGCTTCCATGGAGGGCTGCATGGAAATTCTGGTATAAAAACTCAGGTGCCGGCACGTCCGATCCTATCCGATCCCATGTGCAGGGCCGATCCCCCCTGGAATGGATCGGGGGTATCCCTTCCAGTCCCGGGTGCCATGCCGCCCGGGGGATTTTCCTACTGGCGAGGACCGCCCCGACGGTGACGCTGAATAGATGGTGATGGGGATGCCAAACCGATAGACGGCATCAAGAGCCTGATCGGTGTTGAGAAAGACCGTACGGCGATTCGGATGGCGTTGCGGGCCTTACACCGGGATTACGCGTTGGAAGGAAAGGGCTTTAACCCGTTGAAGAATGGAAGTTACGAGAGACTGATCCCGGAGGATACGTGCGCGGATCGAGGAAAAGGGAAGTATCTATTGATGCCAGCGGGTACAATTCTGCACTTTATCGCAATCCGTGCGGAATAGGTTGCATCTGTCCTTCTTGCCTTTCTTCGATACTTTTTGATCGCATCCATCGCATTTCATGGTAACTTTAAAAATTTTCGCGATAATTCAGAATAAACTTTCTCATTTTAACAATCGGACACTTTATCGGAATTTTTATTAGGACAGGCAGGCAACTATCATCCTTGAGCCAGAAGAACCCGGTCTCCTCAGGTCTGGTACTAAAAGACCTTTTACAAGATTACATGTGTGGTATCCCGAATTCATTTTCCATACGTTAACCTTCCGCATGCATCCACCTCGGGACATGGCCAAGGATACGGTCATGAGGCAACCGGTACCAGAAGGCATGAACGGGTTCATCGTAGTCGAGACAGGTGTGAGGCTTGATCTCGTTATGCCAGTGCACGACTCTCTCGACAGAACCAAACCGTTGAATCCTCATCCCAAACTCGTGGAAGACCCTCTCGATCTTCCCATGGGTCTGATGAGGGTTCGTGCCCTTATGTGCCTGATTCCATGGTACTCGAGGAATTTCTCGAAGGTGCTATCTGCTCACTGCGGATCCCTCGATGAAACGAACTGCGACCCGTTATCGGTGAGAATCTCGGCACCCCATACTTTTCGAATCCCTCCTCGAGAACCGGGATGGAATATTCGGTCGTGGGTCTGCCTTCGTTTCGTCATACAGGGTATCGCTCTGCCATGGTGCAGGAGGATCCGATAGAGGGTATCGCGGGGGACAAGGACTCCATGCTCTTCCCCGATCTGCTCCTCGAGGAGGATGGGTCCGAGTCCGTAGGTATCCTGTGCCGGGATGACGCGTGCGCCCGTATCATGAGGGATTCTCTCGGGTCGTCTCCCGGGCGTTCGCAGATATGGATGAAAGCCGTTCTTTTTGTAGAACGAGATGATTCGATGAATCCTCTGTCTGGTCACCGGGTGATATTCGGCGATCTCCCGCACCGCTCTCCCTCGTTTCCACGGATTGATGATTGTGCGAATATCCCGTCTTGATCATTTGCTCACATCAGGGTAGAAACATGGTGTCAAGAGTGTTTCGGGATACTACACTCCTCACTCTCTTCTCTCCTCTTCTTTTCGCCGTTCATACCCCTCGATCAGCGCAGGAGAGAAGGCCAGGAGCAGCCCCCCACCCCTAGCAGGAGAGCCACTTTCTGATCGTCCGGGAGTTTTTCATCCGGCAGGTAATGCCAGCAGGCTTTATTCAAGAAGGGACGGGAGAAGTTCTTGTAGATAGAATCGGTCGGAGGAGAATAGCCCGCTATTTTGAGGTAATCCCCACCCGTCTCCATCGTCATATCCAGGAGAGCCACAACGGCACGATCGCCCTGAGGTTTAGCCGCTTCTCCCGCCTTTAGCGCCTCTTCTCTTTTCTCATCGGCAGGAATGATATCTTCTGCAATGTCCTTTTTCCCGCCTTCAACCGGGATATTCTCTTCTATCGGCCCTGTCATGGCAGCCGCCGGAGCTCAAAGAAGAGACCATATTCCTCAATAATGATCCCCCCGATACTTTTCCGTCTCTCTCGAACTTCTCCTTTAACCCGGAGTCATTGAGGACTTTTTTCTAATAGTCCCGCAAGCTTCGGAGCAGCATCCAGCCCGCCGAACATCGGTATCCCCCACCATTAACCGCCGCAATGTGGGATTATACCGAACTTCATTCTCCTGATAAGCAGCCAATCTTTTACGAGAGGGGGATTCCACAGAAAGTATACCCCGATAGCCGCGCCGATCACAAAGACCGCGGCAGCCGCCCACATCAAGCCGCCCCCGCTTGTCTCTTCTGTTTTCTCTTCTCGTTTCTCTTCTCGAGGAGCCGCGTTTTCTTCCCCTTTCGGGAGGGGGTAGAGCTGCAATTTTCTCTTTTTCCCCCGCTTTTCTCGTATAGGAGCCGCTTGCTTTACCTCTTGTTTGTCTTTCATTGCAGGAGCCGCCGCTGACTCATTTTTTCGTTCGATGCGATATTTCCCACAAACAGGACATTTGCGCTTTTTCTTTAGACCTGGATCGCGCACCGCCCATTCATTCGAACCGGAGAGACAACCCGCTATTGCCTCTAAATTCTCCCCTTTTTTTTCTGTATTTTGCTCCTTTTGCTCCTCTGCCATAGCAATAGCAGGAGATTGAGGAGTATAAATATAGATGGCAACATGGACCCAATAACCGGGAATATGATGAGAATCTCAGCCAGATTCTCCTTGCTTCTTGTATTCTGTGAGGCCGTCAGGAGCATAAATACTTTTTTAATATCACAGGTGAAAGCTCGTTCAGCTCAGGGAATATTCTCTCGCGATCGGAGCGGCATGGCAGGATCCCCCAACCCATCCAAAGACAACCAGCCATCGGCACGGAAAGGACCGGAGAAGATCTCCCCTGCTGAAGTAGAAGAGATCGTGCAGAAGCGAGTGGCAGCCTTAGAGGAAGAAAACGCAGCGCTTCGCAGGGAAATTACATCCCTGAAACAGGCAGACACCGAGCGCAAGCGGGCGGAGGTGTCTCTACAGGAAGCTCTCGAACGACTGAGTTTTGCACAAAAAGCGGCAAAAGCCGGATTTTGGGACTGGAATATGGTCACCGGAAAACTTGAGTGGTCTCCGGAGTTTTTCGTTTTATTCGGTCTTTCCCCCACGACCGAGGCGTCGTTCGAAACGTGGCTCAATGTACTGTATCCGGACGATCGTGAACCGGCCATGGCCAAGATCAACCAATCGATCGAGCAACGAATATCTCTGGAGAATGAATATCGGATTGTTCTGCCCGATCGAGAAGTACGCTGGATACGTGCTTTGGGCGACACAACGTATGATGCAGATGGAAAACCCCTCCGCATGGCCGGCATCTGCTTTGATATCACCGAGCGCAAGCGGGCGGAGGAGGCATTGCGGGAGAGCGAGGGGAGGTACCGGAGCATCTTTGAGGAGAGCCACGCAGCGATGCTCCTGATCGATCCCGATACCGGAAAGATCGTGGATGCCAATCCTGCGGCGAGCGTTTATTATGGATATTCCCGCGACCGCCTGAAGACGATGAAGATCACTGACATCAATACCCTGAACGCACATGAGGTGTTCAGGGAGATGACCGATGCAAAAGCGGGCAGGAAGCGTCTCTTCAGGTTCCGGCACCGGCTTGCCTCCGGTGAGATTCGGGATGTTGACGTGTTCAGCGGGACCGTGACGATTCAAGGGCGGGAACTTCTACATTCGATAATCCACGACATGACC
This sequence comes from Methanomicrobiales archaeon, assembly GCA_030019205.1. NCBI lineage: Archaea > Methanobacteriati > Methanobacteriota > Methanomicrobia > Methanomicrobiales > Methanomicrobiales archaeon. Next base: position 53,464 of record JASEFH010000004.1, on the reverse strand, counting down.
GATGCAAGAAAGGCCGAAGAAGCACTCAAAGAGTATGCTGAACGTCTCGAGCGTTCTAATGAAGATCTCGAACGCTTTGCCTATGTCTCCAGCCACGACCTGCAGGAGCCCCTGCGGACCATGGTCAGCTTCGCCCAGCTGCTGGAGAGGCGATACCGGAATAAGCTGGACTCGGATGCAGACGAGTACCTCAACTATATCGTGGGCGCCGGGAAACGGATGCAGAACCTGATCAATGACCTGCTGGAGTTCTCCCGGGTCAGCACCATGGGCGGGGACTTCCGCCCCATCGATGCAACGGCGGTTCTCGAGGATGCCCTGGCCTTTGTCCATTCCACTGCGGAAGAGAACGGTGCGACGATTACCTCGGATCCTCTTCCCCGTGTGATCGCCGATGCCAACCAGCTCCGGCAGGTCTTCCAGAATCTCATCAGCAATGCGATTAAGTTCCAGAAACCGGACGTTCCCCCCGTCATCCACATATCGGCCCAGAAACAGGAGGGCATGGTCCGGTTCTCGGTTTCGGATAACGGGATCGGGATCGAGCCCCAGTACTTCGAGAAGATCTTTGTCATCTTCCAGCGATTGCATGGCAGGGATGCCTATGAAGGCACGGGTATCGGTTTGGCCATTGTGAAACGGATCATCGACCGGCACGGAGGCCGAATCTGGGTAGAATCAGAATTGGGAAAGGGTTCGACCTTCCACTTTACCGTGCCAGCGGCATAATCTGACAAACCATTCCCAAAAATCGCCTTTCTTCAACCCACTTTTCGGTTCTGATACCGTATCCAGCATCTGTTTCGCCAGCTTCGCCGCCCCTGATCATATCGATGCGCGACCTCTGTGCCATCATCCAAGGTATAGGTATAGCGTTTTGTCGCGCCCTTAACCTCCTCTTCTTGTCGTACCGCTGTCCGCGCAGAGATCGGAATACCGCCAATGTACATGACCGCTGAAATCATGCTGTCACAGCCAGAAGAAAGGCACCCCCTCCTTTTTTCGCTACCTGCTTGACCGAATCCCGCAGCTCTCCGGGGTCCGCCATCAATACCCCCGTATCTTCTCCTGTGGATAGATGATCTTAATCTCAGGGATCGCATCGGAAGCCCTGTTAATCCTCCGAGAAGAGACCGTCCCAGCCATCAGACCTCCCCGTTATGCATCTCCTCATGGTGCAGATCGATCAGCTCCGAAAAGGAGAGCGTGTTTTCTCGAATGATCGCAGGGCAGTTCTTTCAGGTCTTGGGTCTTCTTGCATCGATTCCAATGATCATTAGTTTCGTACAAAACCCCCATCACCCTTCAGTTTACCTCCACGCACCTGCAGATACCTGGAGTGCAATCCTTTTTGCAATGAATTCCATTTTGGGAATAATAATTGGCGCTGGATTCCTGGCGTTTATCATTAAAGTAACAATCCGCCATGCCTTGAGATTTTACAGGTACATCCTTTTCATTGTTGCTCCATCGATTGAATCCCAATTTATCCCCAAAGCTGATCCCAAATCCAGCAGTTGATGCAACAGCGGCTGTCGTAATCCAATCGATGCGTAAAAAAGGTCTGTAGCCGATGTGATTGCGCTTTCGCAACAAACCTCATTGCTGCTATCCATTTTTATGGCGCGGCATCGAAAATCACACTAAAGGCACCTGTCTGGACAACCAGCCAATCAAGAGAAAAGAGAATGGAGAAAGAAGATAATGGAAAAAGAGACGCAATACGCTAGAATCAGGGAGAGATTGCACATCACACTATCGCCCGAGAGTCACGAGCGGGTGAAAAACAATCCAACGAATACCTCCCGATTGATAGATAGCCCAATCAACGGAGTTAAAAAAGGGATAAAGCCAGTTTACGTGTTTTTTTTCGTCAAAACAGGCTCAAAACAGATGGGCTTGGTCGGATTCGAACCGACGATCCCCGCCTTGTAAAGGCGATATCATGACCGACTAGACCACAAGCCCCGATTCACGTACATTTGGTCTGTGATCTATTAAAATTGTTTATTCCCCCGGCCGGGCCCCAAAGGTTTTTATTGCGGCCGATTCTGTGGTGTAGCAGACTGCCGATGACCCGCGAGCTGACGATCGTCCAGGTGAACGATACCCACGGATACCTCGAGCCGCACCCGGAGCTCTTCTGGCATGGGGACCACGCGGAGTTCCGGGTGGCGGGAGGGTACGCGAGGATTGCGGCGCTCCTCCAGCAGATCCGGAGGGAGCGGCCCGGAAAAGTGCTGGCGTTCGACTGCGGGGACACGCTCCACGGCACCTACGTGGCGGTGCAGACGCAGGGGATGGTCCTCGTGCCGATCCTGAACGCCCTGGATCTGGATGCCATGACGGTCCACTGGGAGTTCGCCTACGGTCCCGGGCACGCGGCGAGGCTGGCAGAGGAGCTCAAACACCCGATTCTCGCGATCAACTGCTACCGCAGGGAGAGCGGCGACCTGTTCTTCACCCCCTGGATCGTGAAGGAGGTGAACGGGCTTCTGGTCGGGATCATCGGCATCGCCTCGAACATCGTCGACAAGGTGATGCCCCCCTCCTACAGCGAGGGGGTGTACTTCACGCTCGGCAACGAAGAGCTGCCCTCCTGCATCGCGGCGCTGAAAGAGCGGGAGGGCGCCGATCTCATCGTCGTCGTCTCGCACCTCGGATTCCCCCAGGAGATGCAGCTCGCCGGCGAAGTGGACGGGATCGACGTTCTTCTCAGCGCCCATACCCACAACCGCCTTTACGAACCCGCGATCGTGAACGACACCATCCTCATCCAGTCGGGCTGCCACGGATCGTTCCTGGGCCGGCTCGACATCCAGGTGGAGGACGGCAGGATCGCGGACTTCAGCCACCGCCTCGTCACGGTCGGGGAGGAGGTGCCGCCCGATCCCGCCGTCGAGGGGATGGTGAACCGTGCCGTCGAGCCGTACCGCGACGAGTTGAACCGCATCGTCGGTTCCACGCCGATCGCCCTCCACCGCTACGCGGTGCTGGAGTCGACGATGGACAACCTCCTCCTCCAGTCCCTGCTCGATTGCACCGGCGCCGATCTGGCCTTCTCCAACGGGTGGCGCTTCGGCGCCCCCGTCCCCCCGGGACCGCTGACGGCAAACGACCTCTACAACATCGTCCCGATGAACCCGCCGCTCTCCACGGTGGAGCTGACGGGCCTCGAGATCTCGCGGATGCTGGAGGAGAACCTGGAACGCACCTTCTCGCGGGACCCCTACCGCCAGATGGGAGGATACGTGAAGCGGTGCATGGGCCTCACCCTCTACGCGAAGATCGAGAACCCGGAGGGGCACCGCATCCAGGAGCTCTTCGTGCGGGGGGAACGGGTGCGTCCCGATGCCACGTACACAGCCGCCTACATCACCCCGCAGGGCGTCCCGGCGAAGTACGGCTCCAACCGCCGCCACCTGGACATCCGTGCCGTGGAGGCGATGGAGCGCTACCTTGCCCGGGGCACCCCCGATGCGGCGCTCCGGGGGACGGTGGTGGCGGTCTGACCGGAGGAGGGCTCTGCGATGGGTGACGGCAACGGGGGCGGCGACAGACTCGCGAAGGAGAGGACGGATCTCGCCCAGGAGCGGACGCTGCTCGCCAACGAGCGGACCTTCAGCGCCTGGGTGCGCACCGGCCTCGCCGCCGTGGTCGGGGGGCTCGCGGTCGCCCGCCTCTTCGGGCCTCCCGGGGAGTTATGGATCGCCCAGGTCGTCGGCGTCATCCTCATCCTGACCGGCGCCGGGTTCTACGCCGCCGCCTACCGCAGTTACTGCGAGCAGTGCCAGGTGGCGGGGCGGGGCGCCGCCCGGCTGATCCCGGAGTGGTTCCTGCACGTTCTCGTCATCGCCCTCCTGGTGAGCACTGCATTTGCCCTCTACCTGGCGATCGTATAGAGCGGTCCAGCCCGTTCCGTTCGGGAGGTGAGACGCAGGACACTCCCCGAGCTCTGGCGGAGCAGCCGTATCGCAGGGGGGCGGCGCTCTGGCCGTCTCCTGCCGGACGTTTGCCATGGCGTGCAGGCCGCACACACCGCGGAGCGGCGTGGCGGGGGATGCGTGTTCTCTGCGGCGGCAGGGCGGGTTGCGGTGAAGGGGCGGACGCGAGCGGGGCCAGCCCCCTGAACAATACTATGAACAATTTAACCAATGAACAGCTGGTATGGAATGGAGATTAGAGGCTGATATGCACGGGGAATCGCACGAACCTTTGGTTCGTGATGGAACTCCCAAATAACAAAAAAGAGGCTTGTGCCCTCGCGTTCACAGGAGCCCGAAGGACTTGAGCGTGACCTCCGGGTTCACCTTGCCCACGTGGTAGACGGCCCCCTCGGAGAGCTCGTTGATGATCACTTCCGCCGGCGAGAAGAGCGCCGTATCGATCTGGTAGAAGTCGAAGTTCGCCTCCTTGAAGATCTCGTAGAAGGGTTTCCCGTATCCCCTGGAGGTGCTGCTCGGAATCCTGTCCAGGTAGTCCTTGATCTCGGGGGCCTTCATCGTCAGAAGGATGCTGCCGTGATAGATGGTGGCATCGTTCGTCGCCCCCATTGCCCGCGTGCTGTCCTTCTTCACCGGCGCGATCGGGGCGGTGCCGATGCCGCTCTGGATCTTCGTCGTGTCGAACCCGAGTTCGTTCAGTTTATAGACAGCCGTCTCCACGCAGCGCCCGGCCACCTGGATCGATCCGACCAGGGACGCAGTCGGGGCGACCACCACGCCCACGTTCTCCACATCGACGTTGCACTCCTCGGCGATCTTCTCCATCACCTCGCCGTTCGGCAGGGTGTTGCTCTCCAGCGCCAGGATGGCGTAGTCGAAGTCGTCCTCGTAGTTGATCACCTCGAACGTGTGCTTCGGCTTCAGCGAGAGAGCACGGGCAGGACCGCTCCCCATCGCGAAGTAGTTGCCCACCTTGACCGTCCAGCCGGCCTTCTGCGACCCCAGACAGGCGATGGCGGGAAAATCGGTGTTGACCTCGACGAATGCCAGAGGCACGTCCCGGACCCGCCCCATCCGGAAGGTAACCTCCCCGAGCCCCCCCAGGCATATCTCGGTGAACCGCTTGCCGGCGAGGTATCCGCCGGTCGTCCGCACCCCGCAGTCGACGATGCGACCGCCGTTGTCCAGCTGGTGGAACGCGGCGTTAAACTCCTCCGGAAACTCGGCAATTTCATCGAATAAATCCAATGCCAGTTCGTTTACACTGATCACAAGGAAACCCCCTGTACCCGGATAAAAGACGGTGCTGAAACAGATAATTGTTTTTAATTGATATCTGCCATGCAGACCTGCATGGCGATTCCGTCAGCGGAGCGCCTCGAGCACCTTCTCCGGCTCGTAGCGGAGACTGATCAGCCGCGTCCTCCCCCGCCCCTCCCGGTAGTGGAGGTTGATCAGACGCAGCGCATCGAACTTCCTGACCATCTCGTAGAACTTGGTGTAGCGGATCTGCAGGGGCTCCTTGACCTGGTTGAAGACCTCGCCGGCGTTCATCTCCTGGTCTCCCCCGGACATCTCCGCGATCCGCTGCAGGAGCTGCTTCTCCTCGGGCTTCAGGACCCGTACGGTGAACGAGAGGTGCAGGTAGCGGGAGATCTCGTACGCCTTGCAGATATCATCGCGGTTCACCGTTCTGCGGGCTTCGTGCTCGGCATTCAGCACCGCCCGCTTCAAGAGGTCGATCCCCACCCGCAGATCCCCGCTCTTCATCGTCTGCTCGACCACCATGTCGGACATCTCCGCGGAGAGCACCCCGGGGTAGAGCCCCTGGAGCACCCGTTCCTGGAGGATGTGGCGGATCTCCTCCTCCGTGTAGGGGGGGAAGTAGATCTCGGTGGGGCGGAAGACCGAGGCGACGCGGGCATCCAGCTCACGCGTCATGTCCACCGCCATATCGCTCACGATCAGGACGACCCCGATGCGGGTGCCGGGGTAGACCTCGTGGGAGCGGAGGAGGGTGTAGAGCACCTTGTTGAGCTCGTTCTCGTAGAGGAGGTAGTTCGCGTCGTCCAGGATCACCAGGAGCACATGATCCTCCCGCTGCATGATCCTCGCCACCGCATCGAAGACCTGCTTGAAGGAGGTGCCGGACGAGGGGGGAAGGTGGCCCGCGAGTTTGCGGTAGATCTGGGAGAAGATGGCGAACTTGGTGTTGTCGATCTGGCAGTTGATGTAGACGGGGACCACCTTCCGCGTGGTCTCCTCGATCTCGGAGCAGAGCTTCTTGACGCTCGTCGTCTTGCCGGTGCCGGGGAGACCTTTGCAGATGGTGTTCAGCGGGCGCCCTCCCCGGAAGGCGGGGCGGATCTGGAAGGCGAGCTCCCGCATCTGGATCTCGCGGTGGTGGAACTGCTCCGGAACGTAGTCGATCTCGAAGACCTCGGGATCCCGGAAGAGCGTCTCGTCCCACATCAGCAGGTTCTTCTTCATACCGGCAGCGCCACAGAGAGTATTTGCCCTGCAGAGCAAAAATATTTGCCTGTCTGGCCCGCTTTACGGTGCCTTCATGCATTTCTTGCAGAGCGTCCGCCCCGTGAAGAGCTGACTCATCTGGTTCTGGCCCTTGGAGACCGGCGCCTGGCACTCCTCACAGACGAACTCGGCCGATGGCGGCGCTCCAGCCGGTGAGGGGCTCTGCACAGCCGTCTCCGGTGGTCTGGCCGCCGCCGGTGCGGACGGGGCGGGCGGTTCGGGGATGCGTTTCGGCGCCGCCGCCGCGGGGGGAGCCGCTGCCGGCGCCTTCTCCTGCGGCGGTTCCCTCTTCGGAGGGGCCTGCTGCTCCGGGGCCCCCTCCGCCTTCTGCAGGGCGAAGACCCGGCTGCGGTAGCTGTCCACCCGCTGTGCGGTCTCCTTGGTGCCTCGCCCGAGCCGGGACAGGATCCGGTCCAGGAACCCGATCAGCTCCTCGGCGTCCTGCTCGTTCTCAATCTCGCCCCCGACATCCAGGCGGAGGTTCTCGTAATTGTCGAGATTGATGGTGATTCCGATGCTGAAGTTCCTCTTTGACATCTGCACTGATGTATACGACCGCTGACAGGATAATTATGTTCCCTGCGCCGTGCGGATGAAAGCACCGGTGTTTCGGGCTTTTGTGACCCTGATGTCGCCGCCCTCCTCCCCCAGCACCTCGCGGGCAGCCTTCTCCAGCGCCGGCACGCCCGTGTCGGCGACGGCATACACCGTCGGCCCGAACGAACTCATGCCGGCGCAGGCTGCTCCGCCCTCGCGGAGGGCGTCCATCAGGGTGCCGACGAGCGGCGCCTGCCTCCCGATCTCCACCTTCTTGAACCCGATCTGCTGGATGCGGTTGACTGCAGCCCCGAATAGGTCCAGATCGTGCTCCACGACCCCCGGCAGCATCCGCACCAGCACCTCGTGGCAGATCTCCCGCACCTCGTCGAGGGGGACGGGACAGCAGCTGCGGAATATATCGACCTCCTCCCTCCGGCTCGCCCCCTCCCCCGTGCGGGGCGTGACGAGCAGGATGCTCCAGTCCTCCGGAAAGGGGTGGCGGGCGATCGGATGCGCCGGCGTCGTCCCGCGGGATGCAGCGCTGGGGCGGAACTCCTTCTTCTCCCCGAACTCCCCGAAGCTGTGCCCGCCGTCGACGATGAGGCCCCCCGTCTCGAACGCGGCGGTGCCGATCCCCGACGTGCCGCCCCTCCCCACGATCCGGGCCATTTCGCGCACGCCGAGCGATCGGCCGGCCAGCTGGCAGACCGCTGCCGCCGTGGAGAGTGCGATCTGCGTCCCGCTCCCCAGCCCCCTGTGCTGCGGGACGGGATCGATCAGCGTGAACTCTCCCGAGGGCGGAAGGCCGAAGTGGCGGCAGACGGCCCCGGCAGCCTCCCGCACCCGGGCCTGCTGCTCCTCGCCCCCACCCCGCACCGCGAGCGTGCCGCTCCTCCGGGCGAGCAGGACCGTTCTCGGGCTGTCGAGCGTGATGCCGACGCCCCCGTCCACCCTGCCCAAGCCCCCGTGCATGTCCGTCAGGGCGAGGTGGAGGCGGGACGGGGCATCCACGGCGACGGTGATCGTGTCGCCGAACCTGGAATAGGGGAACACCTCCTCGATGGCGATGAGGGGCTTCTCCTGGTGGACGATGTGGTAGGACCGGGTGATGAGCGGCTCGTTTCTGAAGATCGAGAAGACCGAACTGAGCTGCTCGTCGGCGGGGCGGATGCCGAACCCGGTGATCTCGCGCCGCGCCTCGATGCGGTGCCGCTGCATGATCTTCCCGATGGGGATGTCCGCCCGCATCAGGTCCGCCCGGAACGCCGGGTCGAGCCTCCGCAGGGGAGTCTCCGAGCGTGCGTAGATCAGCACCTCCCCCGTCCGCCCGTTCTTCAGCTCCACGATCCGGTGGTTCACCGGATCGCCCTCCGCAATGCCGAGGGATTCCGCCAGCGCTGCATCGCAGGGCCCCACCTCCTGCAGAAGCGTCTCGATCTCCACCGGGCCTCCCGTGACGATCTCCAGCAGGGCCGTCACCGACCCGTCCGTCCCCAGGAGTATCTTCTGCACCGTCGAGAGTGCGCCCAGCTCCCGTTCCAGTTCCTCCAGCATCGTGCGGATGTCCTGCATCTCCCGCCTCCCCCGGCTCCCGGCAATCATACCGTCCGCCCATCCCTGCCAAAGAGCATCGGCAGGAACTCCGTGGCGTTCATCGTTCCGAACATGCCCTTCGCCGCCTCGCTCTCGGAGAAGCTCCCGCATCCGTCCGTCCCCCTCCCGAGAACGGCGAAGGGGACGGGCGTGCGGGTGTGCGTCTTCAGGCGGAGCGGCGTGGCATGGTCGGGCAGCACCGCCACCACCCCGTCGAACCGGTCCAGGATCGTGCCCACCATGCCGTCGAAGCGTTCGAGGGCGCGGATCTTCTCCTCCAGGCTCCCCAGATGGCTCGCCTCGTCGGTCGCCTCCACGTGCAGGTACACGAAGTCCAGGCGCTCGAGGGCGGCGAGCGCGTAGCGTGCCTTCGCCTGGTAGTCGGTGTCCAGATAGCCGGTCGCCCCCGGCACCCGGATCACCTCCATGCCGGCGTAGCGGGCGATGCCGTTCAGGAGATCGACCGCCGAGATCATCCCCCCCGGCAGCCCGTACTTCTCGGCAAAGGAGGGCATGGACGGGCGCCGCCCCCCGCTCCAGGGCCAGACCATCGTCGCCGGCGGCTTCCCCGCCCGCACCCGCGCGGCGTTGAGCGGGTGGTGGGCAAACACTCTCCTGCTCGCCTCCATGACGGCAAGAAGCCTCTCTCTGTCCCCTCCGCGGGGGAGGTAGTCTGCGCAGGGCCGTCCCACGATGTCGTGCGGGGGTGTGGTGACCGCCCCCTCCCCCCCGGGCACGACGAGCAGATTGCGGTAGCTGATCCCGGGGTACGCCCGCACCGGGGAGACTTCCGCGTCCAGGGCGCGGATCAGCGCAGCCCCCTCCTCGCTCCCGATGTGGCCGGCGGAGAAGTCCTGCATCACCCCGTCCCGGACCGTGACCAGGTTGCAGCGGTAGGCGATATCCCCCTCCAAAAGCGGCACCCCGATGTTCGCCGCCTCCAGCGGACCCCGTCCCGTGTAGTATCGGGCGGGATCGTAGCCCAGGATGGAGAGGTTGGCGATGTCGCTTCCCGCCTCCATCTCATCCGGAATGGTGCGGAGCAGACCGCAGGCGCCCTCCCGGGCGATCCGGTCCATGTTCGGGGTGCGGGCGTGCTGGAGCGGAGTCCGCCCCCCGAGAGCCTCGATCGGCTCGTCCGCCATGCCGTCCCCCAGGAGCACGATGTACTTCATGCGGCGCCTCCCAGGACCCCCAGGACCCCCAGCGTGGGGAGGGTGGTGATGAGGGCGGCGACCGCCGCCCCCGCCGCAATCGCCGGCAGGGCGTGACGGAACTGGATCCCGAAGATGAACGCCGCGGCGGCGCCGCTCCAGGCGCCGGTGACCGGAACCGGCAGGGCGACGAAGAGGAAGAGCGCGAACGTCCCCCACCGCTCGAAGCGGTCGCCGTGGCGGCGGGTCCGCTCGAAGAGCCAGGCGAAGAACCGATCGAAGAGTCCCGAGCGGGCCGAGAGCCAGTCCGATACCGGCTCCAGGAAGAGCAGGAGGGGGATCACGGGAAGGATGTTCCCGAGAAGACCCAGGGCATAGGCTTCCAGGGGGGCGAACCCGAGCAGGATGGCGAACGGTATCGCGTAGCGCGCCTCAAAGAAGGGCAGGGCCCCGAGCGCCACCACCGTGAACGCTGCCGGTATGCTCATGCACCACGCTTCCCCAGCATCGCCGAGACGGCGATCCGCACGCTCTCCCGCGATCCCACGGCCGGCTTCCAGCCGAGGGCTTTCAGCTTCTCCACGGAGAGCAGCATCCGGGGCACGTCCCCCACCCAGCCCCGGGCCCCTCCCGTGTACCGGTACTCCACGCCGGACAGCCCCATCTCCTCCGCCACGATATCGGCGATCGACGTCACGTCGATCCAGTCCTCGGAACCGACGTTGTAGACGTCGAACCTGTCCCCCGCATGGTCGGCGGCATAGAGCATCGCATCCACGCAGGCGTGCACCTCCAGGTACGACTTCGTCTGCCTCCCGTCCCCCAGGATCTCCAGGACCGCCGGGTTCCGGCGGAGCTTCTGGATGAAGTCCCAGCAGACCCCGTGGTTGGACCGCTCGCCGATGATGTTGGCGAACCGGAAGACCCAGGCCCGCATGCCGAAGGAATGGCAGTAGGCGGAGATGAGCGCCTCGCAGGCGAGCTTGGTCCCCCCGTAGACCGACACGGGTTCGAGGGGCGCGTACGCCTCCGGTGTCGGAATCACGGTTGCATCCCCGTACACGGTGGATGTGGAGGTGAACACGAGCTGCGGGACACCCTGGATCCGCATCGCCTCCAGCACCCGGGCGGTCGCGAGCACGTTGTTGCTGACGGGCGACTGCGGAGACAGGGCGCTCTCCCGCACATCCGGATCCGCCGCGAGATGGTACACCCTGTCGGCGGCGGCAAGAGAGGACTGCCACCCGTCGTCCAGGAGATCCGCCTGCAGGAACCGGATCCGCCCGGCATCCAGGTGCTCGCGGAGATTGTCGATCGTTCCGGTGCAGCAGCTGTCGATCACCAGCACCGAATCCCCGCGAGCGACCAGCGCATCGACGAGATGCGATCCGATGAACCCGGCTCCGCCGGTGACTACGGAAAACATGCTGTTCTACTGTACATTCCATGCCGCCAACTATTTCACTGTTGTGCACGCCGCGGGATCTGCCGGCCGCAGGGGAATCCGCCCCTCCCGCCGCAGCCGGATCGCGCTTCGGGCACGCATACCGGATGATATTTAAGGATGGCACCAGAATCTACATGTTCAACGATCGCCGTGCGGCGATCCCGCAGTATCAGGGGTCCGGCCATGTTCATCGGCATCGATCACGGAACGACGGCAATCCGGTTCGCATCCGAAGAGGGGGTCTTCAAGATCTCCCGCGAGAAGGCAAAGGAGTTCCGCTTCGAGCACCTGGAACGGCTCGCCCCCCTGTCCGAGATCGAGGGTGTGGCCGTCTGCTACTCCATGGGCGACGGGATCAGCCGGATCTCCGACATCCGCCGCGTGAAGAACCGGGGCGTGGTGAGCCGGGAGGGGGCCGGGCGGCACATCGGAGGCGGAACGCAGGTCTACGACGAGATCCAGAGGAGTGGTCTCCCCGCCGTGGTGATCCCCGGACTCCACCGCGGATCCCCCACCGATCCCCGCTTCAAGGCCTACAGCCACCAGGCGAGCCCGGAGAAGGTGGGCATCGCCTACGAGGTTGCAGCCCGGATCGGCCGCGACTTCGTGGTCTCGGACGTCAGCTCCAATACGGTGACGCTGCTCGTCTCGGACGGGCGGATCGTCGGGGCTCTGGACGCCTGCATCTTCGCTCCCGGCACCACGCAGGGGGCGATCGACGTGGACGCGATCCGCCGTATCGACCGGGGGGAGATCACGGCGAACGAGGCGTTTGTCCACGCCGGGGTGAACTTCACCCTGCCGGAACCGGAGCGGCTCCGCACGCTGGCCCTCTTCTCTGCCATGGAGTGCGCCGCCCTGCGGATCCTGAATCCCGCAGCGAGGGTGGCGCTGTCCGGCTCGATGGCGCCGGCTGTCGCCCCCGCGGTGGAACGCCTCCTCCGGCAGGACGTCGCGGTCTTCGACGAGTGGTGTGCGGCCCGCGGGCTGGCGAGGATGGCCCGCGATGTATTCCGGGGAGAGGAGGAGATCCTGGGCATCCCGGTGGACCGCTGACCCGCTGCACTCGGAACCTCCCGTCCCGCAGTGCGGTATGCGGGCAGGCCCGATCCCTGCCAGATGCCGGTTGAGAACCGGGAAATTCGGGAAATCCGCGTCAATATGGCTGTTTCCGCCCGAATCCCTGCGGCAGGAGCCGGAGAAGCGCTAGAATTATCTATGATCAATCGTGTAAAATCTATGGGGGTTACTGCATTTGAAGGAATTGCGCATACACGGCAGGGGCGGTCAGGGTTCGGTCACCGCGGCCGAACTGATCGCCGTTGCAGCCTTCCACGACGGCATGTACGCACAGGCGTTCCCCGCGTTCGGCGTGGAGCGGAGAGGTGCACCGGTGCAGGCATTCGTACGATTCTCCAGCGAGAAGATCCGCCTCCGGAGCCAGATCTACGAGCCGGACTACATCATCGTACAGGATCCCACCCTGATCGCGGATGTGAACGTCTACCAGGGGATGCGGGAGGGGGGGATCGCCATCGTCAATACCGAAAAAGAGCAGGACGCAATCCGGGTTCCGCCGGGCGTAAAACTGGTGCGGGTCGACGCGACCCAGATCGCCCTCGACGTCCTGGGCGTACCCATCACCAACACGGCCCTGATGGGGGCGTTCGCCGCTGCCACGGGCATGATCCGGTTCCAGGCCCTTGCCGATGCCATCCGCCACCGTTTCGGCAGGGATCTGGCCGAAAAGAACATCCAGGCGGCCCGGCGGGCCTATGAGATGGTGGGAGGCGCATCCTGATGCCGCTCGAGGTGGGATGCGTCGCACGCCCCGGCAGGGCCCGGGAGAATATCACCGGCTCGTGGCGGGTCTTCCGCCCGGTCGTGGACGTGGAGAAGTGCACCCGCTGCGGGCTCTGCCAGCTGATCTGTCCGGAGTCCGCTGTGGAGAAGCGGGACGAAGAGTACGTGGTCAACCTAGACTACTGCAAGGGCTGCGGGCTCTGCGCCGCCGAGTGTCCGGGCGAGGCGGTCGAGATGGCGCGGGAGGAGAAGTAGATGATGCAGATCATGGAGGGATCGATTGCGGTCGCCACGGCGGTGAAACTCTGCCGCCCGCAGGTGATCTCCGCCTATCCGATCACGCCCCAGACCCATATCGTCGAAGCCCTGGCAGACATGGTCGCCAACTGCGAGATCGACGCGGAGTACATGACCGTCGAGAGCGAGTTCTCCGCCCTTTCCGCCTGTCTCGGCGCCAGCGCTGCGGGTTCCCGGGTCTACTCGGCGACCACGTCGCAGGGTCTCGCCCTGATGTTCGAGGTATGCTTCAACGTTGCCGGCATGCGCCTCCCCATCGTCATGAGCATCGCCAACCGCTCGCTCTCGGCGCCCCTGAGCATCTGGAACGACCACCAGGACTCCATATCCCTGCGTGACTCGGGCTGGATGCAGATGTATGCCGAGGACAACCAGGAGTCCGCCGACCTCCACTACATCGCCTATAAAGCGGCGGAGGATCACGGCGTCCTGCTCCCGGCGATGGTCTGCTTCGACGGGTTCATCCTCTCCCACACCTACGAACCCGTGGACATCCCCACCCAGGAGGAGGTGGACGCCTTCCTGCCGCCCTTCAAGCCGTATCACCGCCTGGATGCCCGCGATCCCATCAGCTTCGGGATGTATGCCACGCCGGACTACTATATGGAGTTCCGCTACGAGGTCGACCGGGCTCTGCAGCGAGCGCAGGACGTGCTCTACAGGGCCGGGAAAGAGTTCGGCGAGCAGTTCGGGCGGGACTACAGCGCTCCCGTCGAGGGCTACCGCCTGGAGGATGCGGATATGGCCCTCGTGGCGATGGGATCGGTCTGCGGCACGATCAAGGACGCGATCGACGAGATGCGGATGGACGGGAAGAAGGTGGGTCTCCTGAAGATTCGCAGCTTCCGCCCGTTCCCGAAGAAGGCGGTCGCCGAATCCCTCCGGGACGTCTCGAGCGTCGCCGTGCTCGACAAGAACATATCGCTCGGCACCGGCAGCGGCGCCGTCGTCTACGAGGTGCGGGACGCCCTCTACGGCTCCGATATTGCGGTGCGGGACTTCGTCGCCGCTCTCGGGGGCCGCGACATCCGCAAGAAAGATATTGCCAATATCTTCGGCCACCTGGAGAGAGGGGAAGGGGACATGTTCTACGGACTGCGGCAGGAGGTGCTGTAGATGGCGGTCGACAGAAGCCTCGAGCTCTTCGAGTGCGGGCACCGGGCCTGTCCGGGCTGCGGGCCGGCACTGACGGCGCGGCTCGTGCTGAAGGCGGCAGGGGCGAACACGATCATCGTTGCCCCCACGGGCTGCCTGGAGGTCTTCTCCACGCCCTACCCGGAGACGGCGTGGAAGGTCCCCTGGATCCACTCCCTCTTCGAGAACGCGGCGGCCGTCGCCTCGGGTGTCGAGGCGGCGTTGCGGAAGCAGGGGAGGGACGAGAAGGTGGTGGTGATCGGAGGGGACGGCGCCACCATCGATATCGGGATGCTCTGCATCAGCGGGGCGTTCGATCGGGGGCACGACTTCACTTACATCTGCTACGACAACGAAGCCTACATGAACACCGGCATCCAGCGCTCGGGTGCCACGCCCCTGGATGCGAGCACCACCACCAGCCCCGCGGGGAAGTGCTCCCTCGGGAACCGCCGACCCAAGAAGGATATGCCCCAGATCATGGCCGCCCACGGTGCCCCCTACGTGGCCACCACCTCGGTCGCCTATCCGACCGACCTGATGAACAAGGTGGAGCGGGCGATCAACACCCCGGGACCGTCGTACGTGCAGATCCATGCGCCCTGCTGCACCGGCTGGGGGTTCGATGGCTCCCAGACGATCGCGATCGGCAAGCTGGCGGTCGAGACCGCCCTCTGGGTGATGTACGAGATGGTGGACGGGGAGGTCACCCGGGCAAAGAAGGTGGTGCGAAAACCCGTCGAGGAGTATTTAAAGGAACAGAAACGGTTCCGCCATCTCTTCAAGCCCCAGCGGCGGGACGAGGAGATTGCCAAAATCCAGGCGATCGCAGACCGCAACGCCGAGAAGTTCGGCATCGACATCAAGCCCAGAAAATAGAGAGGGCATAGTAGAGGCCAAAGAGCATCATGGCGATGCCGCTGGCCTTCACCACTTTTGCGTAGTGAACCCCGAGAAACCCTGCACTGCGGGCGACGATGAGGGAGAGTGCGATGTACCAGACGAGATCCGCGCCGATATGCCCGACGTAGAACGGAATCGGCTCCGGGTTGAGGGCGAGGAATCCCGCCCCGAACGTGAGCCACCAGATCCACCAGTAGGGGTTCGAGAGCGTGGCGGTCACCCCGAAGACGAACGGGCGGTGCCCCAGCGGGAGTGAGCCGCCGACCTCGCCCGTGCTCCGGAACTGCTGGATCCCGAAGAAAACGAGCACGGCGGAGCCGGCGAGCGCGATCCCCTCCAGGAAGGGGACCGTCTGCACGCCGAACGCGATCGCCGCCACCACCAGAGCCTCCAGGATCCCGTGGCCCAGGACCAGGAGAGCGGCCGCAGGGAGCGGCCGCTCGTGCGCCGCGCCGATCACGTAGGCCGTCATCGGACCGGGGGCGACCGCCCCGCTGAACCCGATGACGAGCGACGCAAGCATCACGCTAAGCACGGCGTCCGCCCCTCCGCGTGAGCAGGTAGGGGACCAGGAAGATGATGAGCGCGCTCACCCAGATGGTCCCGAACCCGATCAGGAGCAGTTCGCGGGGGCGGTCGTAGAACCGCACCTCGAAGGCCCGCGTCGCGTTCCAGTGGATCCGCAGGGATCCGTTCTGCTCCTCGATCTCCCCCCCGCCGCCGACGACGCCCAGGAACGGGTTCCGCACGTCGAAGTGCGCCGGCAGGAAGACCTGCACCCGGTACGGCTCCTCGAACGTGCCCTGGATATGGTTGTCCCGGATCGGGGCGGTGTAGGAGATGGTGTAGTTCCCCGGCGGGAACGCGATCGTGGAGGGGCGCGGGGTGGTGAAGGGGCAGGAATCGCAGGTCGCGTTCGAGAGGGTGATGTTCGAGACCGTCTGGGGTATCCGTTCGCCCAGGAGCCCGGGCTCCACGAAGGAGTACTCGGAGCGGCCCGAAACCTCCACGATCGCGGTGCAGGCGGTCCCGTTCTCCAGCACGTAGTAGTCCGCGGAGAGAGCCCCCGCTCCTCCGATCAGGACTATAAGCCCAATACAGAGAGCAAGGAGCGCTGGTCCGCGTCGATCTCCCGGGGGGGCTCGCATTGCCTGATCACGGTCTCCGGGTCCTTCAGCAGGTGGCCGGTCACCACGCAGACCACCCGTTCGTCCCTGTCGATCACACCCATCTCCACCAGTCTCCGCACGCCGGCCACCGACGCCGCGGAGGCGGGCTCGACGCCGATGCCCTCCTTCGCGGCCAGTTCCCGCTGCATGCGCAGGATCTCCGCATCGCTCACCGATGCCGCCGCACCTCCCGTGGTCCGGATGGCGGCGAGCGCCTTCTCGGCGTTCACCGGCGCCCCGATGCGGATGGCGGTCGCCACCGTCTCGGGATGCGGTTCGGCGATCACTTCGGGGTAGTTCCGCTCGATCGCGTCCACCACCGGGCGGGATCCTTCCGCCTGGATGCCGGTCATCCGCGGAAGGTGGTCGATCCAGCCCAGCTCGCGGTACTCCAGCAGGCCCTTGTGGATGGCGGAGATGTTGCCGGCGTTGCCCACGGGGAGCACGATCCGGTCCGGAACGCCCCCCAGCTGATCGATCACCTCGAACCC
Organism: Methanomicrobiales archaeon; assembly: GCA_030019205.1. Classification (NCBI taxonomy): domain Archaea; kingdom Methanobacteriati; phylum Methanobacteriota; class Methanomicrobia; order Methanomicrobiales; species Methanomicrobiales archaeon. The sequence continues at coordinate 36,457 of JASEFH010000004.1, read as the reverse complement.
GATCGTCTTCTGACCCTCCAGACGGAAGGGGTTGATGGAGTTCAGCAGGTAGAGCCCGTGGGAGAGGCAGAGCTCGTGCACCATCTCGAGCGCCCGATCGAAGTTGCCGCGGATGGTGATCGCCTTCGCCCCGTGGATCAGCGCCTGGGCCACCTTGCCGAGGGCGACCTTTCCGCTCGGCAGGAGGACGACCGCAGGGATTCCCGCCTTCGCGGCGTAGACGGCAAGGCTTGCGGACGTGTTGCCCGTGCTCGCGCAGGCGACCATCTTCTTGTTCAGCTGCAGCGCCATGCTCACTCCGACGGTCATTCCGCGGTCCTTGAACGACCCGGAGGGGTTCATGCCCTCGTGCTTGGCGTAGAGGCGGGGCAGCCCCATCTCCTCGCCCAGGCGCTTCAAGGGGTAGAGGGGGGTTCCGCCCTCCTGCAGGGTCACCGGTTCGATCCGCACGGGCAGGAGGTCGCGGTATCGCCATACGGAGAGGGGAGTCCGCTGCATGCGGGCCCGGTCCGGCGACAGGGCATCCAGATCGTACTCCACCGCCAGGAGGTGCCCGCAGCGGCTGCAGGTATACACGATCTCATCCGGCGGAAAGGATGCTCTGCAGTGGACGCAGACGAGACGGTACATATATAGGAATGGGTTGCCGGGGTTTATAGATGTGAGGCGGAGCGCATCAGGTCAAGCGGTGCACACCCGCCGCGGCGAGAAAGACGGACCAGAGCACGATGGCGACTGCCGCCCCCGCCACCGGATTCTGCAGGAGAGTCGGCATTTCCGGAGCCGCCAGCAGGAACGCCGCTGCCAGAGCGAGGGCGATCCCGAACAGGAGCGGACGGAGGTCCCCGCTCCGCGTGCGGATCCCCCCCGTCAACCGGGTGGTGCGGAACGGAAACCACCAGGCGACCCCCATCGGCGTGCAGGAGTCCTCCAGAAGGTGCAGGATGCATCCGCCGAAGAACCCCGCGCCGAACAGGGTCAGGATGCTGTCGCCGGGGAGCCCGAGGCCCAGCAGGATCAGGCGGATGTAGAGGGTGAGCAGCAGGCTGGCGAGGGCAACGCCGACGGCGGAGTGCAGCAGCCCGCGGTGGCGGGGGCGAGCCCGGCTTCCGAAGACGATGCGGAAGACGCAGGTCAGGGGATAGTAGATGAGGTAGCGGATCGTGTAGCCGAACAGGGGGAGGAGAGGCCCCAGCCGCCCCCGTCTGACGTGGTATATGGATGCATCCGCCGCGTCGGCATCCGGAGCCAGGGAACCGACGAAGATGCCGGCGAGCACCGCACCCAGGGCGGGCAGCGGCAGGACGCCGATCGCCGGGGCGAGCATCGCCGCGGCGGTGCAGAGGCTCAAAAAGACGTGGTGCCCCCCCTTCATCGGCCTCCCCGCTGCCATTCCCGCCTCAGGCGGAGATAGACATCCTCGCGCCGGTCCCGCTCCACGGGCATCCTGCGGCGCGTGCGGGCGACAGCCGCGGGATCCACGCTGAAGTCCAGCTGCTCCTCCCCCGCGCCTCCCCGCACGAGGACCGAGCCGACCGGATCGGCTGCAACCGAGCCGCCGCAGTACCGATCGACCGGCGTCTCGCCGCTGCCGTTGATGCCGCCCGCGTAAAACTGGTTCTCCAGCGCCCGCACGCGAAGCAGGAGCTCCCACGCCTCGATCCGGCTGCAGGGCCAGGCGGCCGGCACCAGCACGCACTCCGCGCCCGCCTCCGCGTAGAGCCGGAAGAGCTCGGGGAAGCGGAGGTCGTAGCAGATGGCGACGCCGAACCGCACGCCCCCGACCGTGAAGAGCAGCAGGCGCTCACCCGCTGCATAGTGCGCCGGCTCCCCGCCGGGGGAGAAGAGGTGGATCTTGGCGTACGTCCCGAGCAGAGCGCCGTCCGCGCCGATGGCGACGCAGGTGTTCCGCGGCAGGGGATGGCCCGCCTCGGGAAACGATCCCAGGATGGCGATGCCATACTCCCCGGCATAGCGGCGAAGCGTCGAGACGATCCGCCCGTCGATCCCCTCGGCAGAATGCGCCGATCGCGGGGACCACCCCGTGGCAAACTGCTCCGGAAACGCGATCAGGGCGGCGCCCCGCTCCGCCGCCTGGCGAACCATGCCCTCCGCCCGAACGAGCGCCCGATCGGGATCCTCCCAGGCGAAGGCGAACTGGGCGATGCAGACCCTGACGCTCATGGTCGGGGCAGGGAGGTCTTCCGGCGGACGCCCCGCACGATGACCAGAGCCGCACAGAACACCAGGAGCGCCATGAGCACGACCAGGAGGTGCGGGGCGTAGGGCACCGGGACGCCATAGATCCGGAGAGCGACTATGGTGCCGCCCAAGACGAGCGACAGACCCATCAGGATGATTCCCAGCGGTGGTGTGTCCGTATCCATCGAGAGGCCTCCTCGGGGATCGGGGAACAGCGATGTCCGATCCGGTTCATTGGCTAATAGGTACGCGCCCCAGGTATATAGAATAGGAGCAGACCCCATGCTTCCCCGCAGTGCAGGCAGCCGGGGGTTTTTCCCCTGATCCCGCGGAAAACGGGGCGAGAAGAACGGTGACAATCCCTCTCTCCCGGAGCAGCCGGGGCGCCCCGCCATCCCGCGACCCGGCGCCCGAACGGTCGGGAGCCGCTGCGATCGGGAGGAGAGCGGCACAGGGTGACAGAGCGACGGCAGGGACGGCCCGTCCCCCTCCGGGTCGGGGGGTCGATCCCGCAGCCCGCCCGCCCCCGCAGCATGGATTGCGCATGCAGCGCCGATCCGCGCCACAGCGAGGGTCTGGGTTCGCTGCCGCATGCCGCCTTCCGCGGCACTGCGGGAGGTCTCCCCGGGCACCGAGGAGATTCCTGCGTCCATCCGGCTGCCGGGAGAAGCGCCGGCACGCGGCCATCTGCGGGGGTACCCGGGGGCGACGGGATACGTGTGCTGCCTCGATGGGGTTCAGTTCGGTCGGAAAAAAGTGCGGATGCTATGGAGGAGCGGCTGCGGGGAGGGGGCGCCCGGTCTCACAGACTGTCTGCGGGGACCGGGGCGGGATTTTTCGCAGGGACACCCATCTCGGAGAGGACGGCGAAGATGTTGCAGCCGATCACCAGCATGTTCAGTCCGACATAGGTCTCCACCGGCACTCCCTGCATCCACAGGAACTGCGCCCACAGGACGGCGGCGAACTCGATGAGGAAGAGGAAGATCCACGTTCGCAGAGGGGAACGCTCGTTCATATGTACAGGGGTTGGACTTTTACTATTTAAATATACTGCAAGCCATAAAAAATAATTTATGAACGTGAGTTCGATACACGCAATTAAATGGGTTAAAAAACTAAAAAATTATTAATAATAACTTTTCTATGAAAAGATAAAATTTATATAACCAATTGAGCAATTTTCGTATTTGGGCGGCGATCGTACCCCGCCCAGGGAGAAGCACGTGCAGAAAAATGTATATACCATCGCATTGCTTACATGTTTTAATGGCTGCTAGCCCGGTTCTCGACTTCGAGTCCATATACCTGCTCGTTCTGCAATTGGTGGACATTGCCACATCCGCTCATGCAAACGGGGATTATGCGCTGCGGGATCGAACGCTGGAACGCCTGAGTACCCTTCGAATCGACTATTCCAGGCAGCGATCGGCCTGCTGACCTCGGGTACACGGGGGCGGGTTCCTCATCCCTAGGGGCGGCACTCTCGCTTTTGAACCGGGCCGCGTTCGGGATCGTCGGGGGCAGGGAGCGCGGTCCTTCCCTGCGATCCGGACGCTTTATTGCGGACGGGAGCCCCGCTATCCCGATCGCGGCACGATACGGGCACCCGTGGACGGGGAGGCGGGCAGCAGAGGCGGAGCATCGAGCGGTCGGCGGGCCCGTATCCGGCGTACCCTGCCCGCCGGGGAACCGTGACAGGGCTGCGGTGGCGCCCCCACATCCGATCCCCCCGGCGGCCCCGCGTCGGGAGGACGGGATCGGTTTCCCCCCCGATCGCGGACGGACCCGGGTCCTTCGCAGGGGATTCCCGGAACTGCGCGGCATGCGATGCCGGGCGCCGCCGTACTGCGGGGAGGGGCCAAGGAGAGGCGGACGCCCCGGGGAGCCCGGGACATGACCGCCCCCGAATCCTATCCGTACGGCAGCCCTGCCGCGCCATGGGAAGAGCGGAGTTCCGCCTGCAGGGGCGCCGGGCGTGGCAGGGGGATCGAAGGCGCCGCCCTCCTGAAACAGGGATGCGTGAAATGAACGACGAGCCGGCAACGACCGCGGTCGGGAGCATCCCTCCCGCCATGATCGCGCATCGGCGGGGGCGATCCCCTCTGGCACGTGCGGCACTTCGGGAATACGGAAAAAGAGATTATTCCGGGTATTCGTACAGGACCGGTTCATCCGCCCGGCGGTAGGTCACCAGCTCCTCCGGGCGGAAGTGGATCGGGATCTCCCGGGCGGCGCTCTCGGGCGAGTCCGAGGCATGGACGATGTTCTTCCCCGTCTCCATGCCCAGATCCCCCCGGATCGTGCCCGGGTTCGCCTCTGCAGGGTTCGTAGCCCCGATCACCCGCCGCACGATGGGAACCGCGTTCTTCCCCTCCCAGACCATGGCGAATACCGGTCCGGAGAGGATGTAAGCGCGGAGACCCGGGAAGAACGGCTTCTCGCGGTGCTCGCGGTACTGCTCGGTCACCTGCGCCTCCGTGAGTTGCGCCAGCTTGGCTCCGACCAGCTTCAGCCCCTTCCTCTCCAGGCGGGATACCACCTCGCCGACGAGGGCGCGCTGGACGCCGTCGGGTTTGACCATCACAAAGGTGCGGTCCAACCAGGATCACTCCTTTCCGCGAGCCCTTCTTCCGGCCTGCGTCCAGGCCACCCGTCTCGGAAACCGCCCGAGTTTATAGTTGCTCTGGCATTTGGAGCTGCAGAAATAGAAGATCGTGCCGTCCCGCCGCACGAACATCTTCCCGGTGCCCGGCTCCAGGGCACCACCGCAGAAGCTGCAGGTTCTCATCTCAACCATGGTTTCACCGTTTCGAGAGCTTCTTCGCCTCGCGCTCCGTCTCCAGGAGCATCAGCACATCCCCCTCGCGGATCGGACCCACCGTGTTCCGCGTGATGATGCGCCCCTTGTTGGGACCGTCCAGCACCCGGCACTTCACCTGCATCGCCTCGCCGTGCATGCCGGTGCTGCCGATCACCTCGACCACTTCCGCCGGGGTTCCATCGTCTGCCATGTGCCAACCTCACGTCCGCAGCGCGGCGACCTTCTTCGTGATCTCTTCCACGATCTCCTTCGCCTTCCCGGGCTTGACGATGGCTGCAGCAGCCGAACCAACCTCAAGTCCGCTCGCGGCTCCGATATCGTTCTGCCGCTCAACGTAGACGTAGGAGACCTTCTTCTCTTCGCAGAGCATGGGCAGGTGCAGCACGATCTCCTCCGGCTGCACGTCTTTGCCGATGATCACGAGCTGGGCGATCCCGCGCTCGATTGCCTTGGTGGTCTCATTGGAACCTTTCTTGATCTTGCCGGTATCCCGCGCTATCTCAAGAGCCTCGAGCGCCTTGTTCTGGAGCTCCTCGGGAACGTCAAATTTTTCGAATACTTTCGGCATAACTCACCTCATTCAGGAGTAGCGTCTCCGTCATCAGTCATCAGTGACGACGTAAGCATATTATTTCATCAAGAAGGGAGATAAAGGTTTGCGATTTCCCGCACATACCGAGCATTTCTCCAGCCCGAGGCTCCGTCCGCCCCGCACTAGTACGGGAGGCGGTAGATCGCGACACCGCCCCGATCGTAGATGGCCGTGAACTCGGACTCGGGTATGTTCACCTGGTAGCGCTCCCGCTCCGCCGCCCCCACGTAGAGGAGCGTTGCGTTGTACTTCCGCATCAGCGGAACCGCAAGATCCGCCCGCTCGTAGATGGCGCGCACGTCCATGGCGCGTTCTGCCACGCGCCCCGCGTCCCCCCGCCACATGTGCTCGTGGAAGGGCTGGCCGATGACGGCGGGAATGCCGCTGAACGATGAGATGCGGGAGAAGTAGGTGTAGTCGCCCCCCTCGGCCTCCACGATCCGATCCCCGACCGGGAGGGTGCGCAGGAAGGCGATCGCCTCTGCATCCCCCGGATTGGTGAACTCCAGGTACTCCAGCCCGTCCAGCGTGCCGGTTCCGGGTCCGAAGTTCACGTTCAGGAGGAACGGGAGGAGAAGCAGCCCGATCACCGCGATCCCGCCCAGGGCGCGGCGGCAGGGGATCGGGAGATCCCGCGCGGGCAGGACCTTCGGAAGGTGGCCGCCGATCAGGCTGAACGCGGAGACTGACATCAGCAGCCAGGCGGGGACGTAGCACTTGAAGACGGTGTTCATGCGGTAGTAGACGTCCCCCATGTTGTCCCTGAAGTAGATCACCTCGCACAGGATGGTGAGGGCGAGGGCGCAGACGGCAAGCCACTCCGGCAGGGTCCTCCCCTTCCGCACGAGCAGGAGGGCGAGGGGCACGGCCGCGATCGCGGCCGCCGCGTACCCCGCCAGGAGCAGGGGGGCGGCCGCCAGCGCCAGGTAGGGCCGCTTCCCGAGATCTCTCGCGGCATGGAGGTAGAATACGGCCAGGAAGAAGCCGTGCACCAGCAGGAACGGGAGCGGCTCCGAGGGCGTGGGGACCAGGTGGACGCCCTGGATGCCCTGCGTCTCCAGCTGCAGGTAGAAGGGGAGATACAGCAGGATGGCGAGCGGCGGGACGGCGAGCAGGAAGCGGGCCGCCGACCAGTCACGGGGCGTCTCCCGGTAGCGTCTCCAGACGAGAATCCCCACGAGAACCGTGATCGGGGCGTAGATCAGCACGTCCCAGGTGTTGATGCCCGGCATGGAGCCCAGCGAGAGCGCGGCAAGCCCGGCCAGGATCCACCGACCCCCGTCCCGGAGCCGCCCCCATGCCGTATAGGCATAGGCCAGCAGCGCCAGGAGGAAGACCTGGTTGAAGATGCTCATCACGTGGGGGTGCACATCCCCCCAGAGGAACGAGAAGAAGGGATACTCGTTGATGGTGTTCGCGATGGTGCGGGTGCTCTCCCAGAGGACCGTCTGCATTCCCTCGCCGAGGAGCAGGTGGTAGAAGAACGATGGATTGGGCAGCAGGAGGGCGAGGACCGGAAGCCAGCGGAAGCGGGGGACGAGGATCTGCCCGATGAGGACGAGGCCGACGGCGGAGAGGGCAAAGACGGTCGGCAGGGCCAGGTTGAACGTGACGGAGGAGGGGGCGCCGCTCAGGATTCCCAGGCACCCCATCGTCCAGTAGCCGAGGTAGTAGTAGACCTCGAGGGTGCCGCCGGCGTACCAGGGGTCGAGGGGGGGCACGACGGGGCTGCGCATCACCGACGCCAGGAAGGCGTGGTCCATGAACTTCTCTGCAAAGGAGATGGTGGGGTTGACGAAGCGGAGGGAGAGCATGAACAGGAAGCCGACCAAAAAGATCCCGTCCCACGCCAGGTTCTCCCGCAGGCTATCGCGGCTGTAGGCCCTCTGGTAGAGGTTCAGACCGAGGAGGGCGGCAAAGGGGAGCAGGACGAGGGGGATGGGGAGGGCGAGCAGCCCCAGGTACCAGGATCCCAGGGTGAAGAGCAGGATGGACGCCGGGTAGGCGATCGCGTATCCGAACCGCGGAAATGCCCGCTCGAGCGGGGGGAATACGGCGATCTGCAGGAGTTTTACGACCGCCAGCCAGGAGACCACGTAGAGGAACTGCGATTCAATCACCAAAGAGGTCTTCCCTCCGCAACCGTTTCGTCACGGCGTTCCGCAGCACCGAGAGTGCCCATCCGCCGAAGAGGTAGATCGATCCCACGCCCCCGACCAGCGTGACCGCGTTCTTGATCAGGTGGTCGACCACCGCGATGAGAATGGCGGTCGGCTCCGGGGTCCCGGCCAGCACGAAGGTGGCTGCAAGGCTGGCCTCGTACGTGCCGACGCCCCCGGGCGTGATCGGCACCGCCTTGACGAGGTTCCCGATCACGATGGCCAGTACAACGACGACGAAGGGGATGGACTCCTGAAACATCAGCACCACCGCATAGCAGACCAGCACGTCCAGGATCCAGATGAGAATCGATGAAGTCCCGAAGCTGAGGAAGGATCGGAGGTTCAGGGATGCCTCCCGCACCTGGTCGAGCATCTCCAGCAGCAGCACGAGGAACCGGTGCTTCGCCTCGAACCGTCCGAGCAGCACCAGCCCGATGAAGAAGGCCCCGCCGCCCAGGAGCGGAACGATGAGCACGGTGTAGAACCAGGGGGGCACGTCGAGGGCGAAGGGCAGGGCGACGATCCCGAGCACCGCCACCATCAGGATATCGAAGACCCGCTCCACCAGCAGGGAGGATACGCCCCGGGAGTAGGTCGCCTTCTCCTCGTGCTTCAGGATGAAGATCCGCACCAGATCCCCCAGGCGCGCCGGCACGATCAGGTTCGCCGTCTGGCTGATGAAGATGCTGGCGGTGGAGAAGACCAGATCCACGTAGACCTCCAGGCCGCGGAGGATGGAGCGGTACCGCATGCCCCGCAGCAGCCAGGCGCACAGGCAGATCGCCACCGCCACGACGAGGTAGAGGGGGACGGCGTGCTCCAGGGTCAGGAGGAGCTGGTCCCAGACCCGGAAGAGCATGTAGCCGATGATCCCGAGGGCGATCAGGGTGGAGAGAATAATGGCGCTAACGTTCCGATACATGCAGCCGCCACCACAGGTCCAGGATTGCCGATCCCATCTCGAAGACGTCCTTTGCGCGTACGGTCGTGCCTCGCCCGGCCCGCCAGCGCACGGGGAACTCGAAGACCGTGAACCCCTCTCTCTGCCCCCGCACCAGGATCTCGGTGTCCCAGAACCAGTGCTCCGCCCGCACCCGGGGCAGCAGCGGGAGGATGCGGCTTCGGTTGAAGGCCTTGAACCCGCACTGGTGGTCGTGCAGCCGGCTCCCCAGGATCGTCCGCACGAGCAGGTTGTAGCCCCGGCTGGCGAACTCGCGGTCCCCCGATCGGGCCACGTCGCTCTCGCGCAGCAGGCGGGATCCCGTGGCCATGTCGTACCCCCGGCGGATGGCGCCGATCAGCTCCTCCAGGTGGCGCATGTCGGTGGCGAGGTCGACGTCGTAGTAGCAGACGATCGTGCCCCGGGCCTCGCCGATCGCACGGGCGAGGGCCTTTCCCCGCCCCTGCCTCTCGTCGCTGTGCAGGAGGCGGATCCGCGGATCGGAGGCCATCGCCCGCTCCACGGCTTCCGCGCTCCCGTCGGTGCTCCCGTCCTCGGCGACGATCAGTTCGAAGGACCCGCCGACCCCGGAGAGTGTGCGGATGGACGCGGGGATCGCCGCCTCCAGGGACCGCCGGTCGTTGTAGACCGGCAGGACTGCCGTCACTTCCACTTCAGGCATCCGCACCCCGCATCCGCTCCGCCGCCGCATGGGCGGCGGCGACCGAGCCTTCCATGCTCCGTTCGGGGTAGTTCGGCAGGCTGAACATGCCGGCCACGAACAGCCCGTTCTGCTCGTACGCCGGGATCAGGTCGCGGTATCCCGTGCGGTAGACGGGACCGGCGAAGCGGTTCACGGCCATCCTCTGCCAGCGGATGGACGCCCTTCCCAGGTGAAACCGCCTGCAGAAGTCTGCGAGCATCCGCCCGGGGAGACCGTTGGGGACCCGCTCCGCGAAGTAGGAGGCCAGGTAGACGATATGCTCGCCGTACCGCTCGATCGGCGCGAAGTTGGTGTGGGCGATGACCGCACCATAGGGGGCGGGATCCTTCATGTTCACCCAGTAGATGCCCTCCAGCACGTCCCTGTCGATCCCGAGCGTCATGCAGGCGGCTCCCTGGTAGGGCACGGCGGGCAGCGGCGGCCCCGCCAGCGGGATCTCCTGCGGGGGGATGGTGGAGAGGACCGCATCGAACCCCTCCCCGTTCACCCGCCACCCGCGCCCTTCCCGCTCCACGGATGCTGCCGGCGTGCCGGTGCGGATGATGCAGCCCCGGTCCCGCAGCGCCTCTGCCAGGCGGTCGATCAGCACCTGGAAGCCCCCCCGCAGGTAGCCCAGGCGCTCTCCGCCCACGCCCCGGTCGGACCGGATGGCAATCCGGCTGATCAGCCAGGCGGCAGAGACGTCGTCTCGCGCATCGCCGAACTTGCTCTTCAGCAGGGGTTCGAAAAAGGAGGCATACGCCCGCTCGCCCAGCGTGGACAGGATGAAATCCCGGGCCGGCACGGCGTCGAGGGCGGCGATGTCCATGCGTCCTGCCCGCAGCGTCAGCAGGGCAAGCCTCGCCTTGTCGGCGAGGGAGAGGTGAGGGTAACGGAAAATTTCCATGGGCGTATTCAGAGGATAAAGGTTTCCCTCAACCCAGTAGCCGCTCGTGCCCTTCAGCCACTCCAGGTGGCTGCCGATTCCGAGGCGGTCGAAGAGGGTCAGCAGCTGCCGGTCCCCGGAGAAGCAGTGGTGATAGTAGCGTTCGATCCAGTATTTATCGACATGGTAGGAGGCCAGGCACCCGCCGAGGCGGTCGTCTCTCTCCAATACCGCAACGGTATGTTCGTCCGAGAGATCGAGAGCTGCCGTCAGACCGCACAAACCCCCTCCAATGACACAAATTTTCATAATCTCTGTATCCTGTACAGTTTTAGCCGGAGCCCATAAGAAAGTTTTTGAACCCAATAGAATAAAGTATTTTAGGCAATTGGTGTATACCAGCAGCGGGCTGGATGGTGTCCACAGATGAGGGTATTTTTCATTGGTTTCGGTCAGGCCGGCGGAAAAATTGTCGATATGTTCCTGGAGCAGGACAGTAAACTCCCCAAACAGAGTTTCCGGGGCATCGCTGTCAATACCGCCCGCACGGATCTGATGGGGTTGAAGCAGATCCCCCTCAAGGATCGCATTCTCATCGGCCAGACCGTGGTGAAGGGCCACGGAGTCGGGACGGATAACGTCGCAGGTGCGAAGATCACGGCGGACGAGATCGACAGCATCATCAGCGCGGTTGACACGCGGGGAACGCACGATATCGACGCCTTCGTGATCGTCGCCGGGCTCGGCGGCGGAACGGGCTCCGGGGGCACCCCGGTGCTCGCCCGCCACCTGAAGCGGATCTACCGCGAACCCGTGTACGCGCTCGGAATCCTGCCCGCTCCCGAGGAGGGGCGGCTGTACTCCTACAACGCCGCCCGGAGCCTCTCGACCATCATCAACGAAGTGGACAACACCTTCATCTTCGACAACAGCGCCTGGAAGAATGAAGGGGAGAGCGTCAAGACCTCCTACCAGCGCATCAACGACGAGATCGTGCGCAGGTTCTCCATACTCTTCCGTGCCGGCGAGATGACGAAGGAAGGGGTGGGGGAGATGGTCGTGGACAGCAGCGAGATCATCAACACCCTCCGGGGAGGGGGGATCAGCACCGTCGGGTATGCCATCACCGAGGTCTCGAACTCCAGCAGGAAGAAGGGTCTCCTGGGAGGGCTCGCCTCTCTCGGACTGTCCCGGAACAGGAAAGGGGGATCCGAGGAGGTGCTGCTCGGGGAGGACAAGGCCGCGAAGGTGATCGCCCTGGTCCGCCGGGCGATGCTCGGGCGGCTCACGCTCCCCTGCGACTACTCCTCGGCCGAGCGGGCGCTGGTGCTGATGGCGGGACCCCCCGACGAGTTCGACCGCAAGGGCGTCGAGAAGGCCAAGAGCTGGGTCGAGGAGAACATCGCCGGCGTGGAGGTGCGGGGCGGGGATTACCCGGTGGAGAGCAACTACATCGCCGCGGTCGTCCTGCTCGCCACCATCCGCAACGCCCCCCGGATCGCCGAGCTGATCGAGAACGCAAAGGAGACCCGGGAAGACGTGATCAAGCAGAAAGAGCGGGAGCCGCCCGCCCTCTTCGACGAAGGAATCGAACCGCTATTCGAGTGAGGTGAACCATGAAGAAGATAGGTACGGCAATCATCGGAATCTTCGTCATTCTTTTGACCCTCCAGGCCGCATCCGCATTCGCAGTGAAAAACCCAACGTTTCCGAGCAGCAACATACAGGCCGGTCAGCAGATATCGGGGCAGCTGATCATCGAATTCCCCTCGTCCGGCGGCCTGACCTTCCCCATGGAGGACGACCTCGCATTGTTCACCGATCTCACGAATCCGAAGTGGAGCGCCCAGATCGAGGTGGACGGGGTCACGAATCCGCCCATGAATCTCGGCAGATACCCGAAAATTGACGGTTTCTACCTCTCGTACCCGAGCAAGAACACGGTAAAGGTGATCGTCGGTCTTGAGGGGCAGGTGCCCGTGGACGGCGTAAGGCCCGAAATTTCGATCGTCAAGATACAGCAGGTCGATTCTTCGGGTACGCCGAGAACCACGGCAGGCTCCCAGTACTTCCTCAATACCACGATTATCGATACGGGCGACATCAGCACGCGGGTATCTCGGACGGAGTCGGATCTTGCCGGACTGAGCTCCACGCTGGATGCGCAGAGCGCCCTGGGGGTGGATGTCTCCGCGGCAAAGACGAAGTTCAACGAGGCGAAAGCCGCTCTCGATAGAGCCAAGAGCGAGATCGGTTCGAAAAATTACCAGGCGGCCACATCGAGCCTGAATTCGGCTGCAGACCTGATCACCCAGGCGGGACAGGAACTCGAAAAGGCCATGGCGAAACACGATCTGGATCGTGCCGGCCAGAAAGTGAACGAGGTCGGCAGTCTGATCGACTACTTCAAGACGAACCGCAGCATGGGCAGCGACGCGCGTGTGGTCGAGATTGTCAGCAAATACGAGACTGCGAGCCAGCTGCTCTCCACGGCAAGGGCCAACTTCGATCGGGGCGAATACAGCAGCGCCCGCATCGGTGCCAACCAGACTTCCCAGAAGGCCGACGAAGCCTACAACCTCGCCACCAGCCTGAGGGCCGAGATCGGCGAAGGGTTCTCCCTGGGCGGCATGCTCCCCATCGTCCTGGGCGTGGTCGTCGTCGGGGTCCTGATCGCGGTGGGCTACGCGGTCTACAGGAAGAAGACGAAGTGGGACGAACTCGGCTGATTCTCCCTCCTCTTTTATACCCCCTTACAGGTTTATCTCCCCGCAGGAATGCGCAATCGTATTTCAGAAGGATCAGGCTGACTGAATTTCGAATGCCCTTCGCATCGATTGCCTGATCTCCCATGCAGGCCCCATCGCTACGATAGGGGCAGGCACCCCCACCCCGCCTGTGATAGCCTCGTATTCAACGATGCCGGGAAGGCCGGATCGGCCTGAGCCCGAATAGCACCAAGCTCCTGCTCTCCCCGATCCAGCCCCTATCGCACCGGGGGGGAAGGGCTCTCTTCCCCGATTGCCTCAGTCCCTGAATGCAATACCCGTGCGGGGATGCCAGACCATCTCGACCATGGATGCCCTTCGCATCGACCTCGCGCTCCCCCAGTCCGTGCCTATCGCACCTAGGGGGGAGAGGGTTTTGAAGGGGGAGGGGGGTGCACCCCCCTCCCCCCAACTGCCCCTACCCCCGCGTACGATAGCCTCCGAGGAGGATCGGGGGCGATACTCCACCGTGCCCCCTCCACAGAACGATAGAGCCTGCTCTGGCATCCGCAAACAAATCCAGGAAAGCCCGATGGCTGGTCGAATGCTCGGACAGTGCTCCGGTCCCCTCTTGCCTATCGCACTAAGGGGGTCCCAATCCCCACCTGCCCCATCCCGGTGCAATGGAACCTGATTCGGGATGCAGAAGAGATCTCTCTCCCCCCATGGAGAAGGAGACTGGTTCTTTCGGACCCCTCACCCCGACTTTCTGTATCCATCCTCTTCGGTAGAAGACTGCTCCGACTCGCTCCCCAGCGACCCAATCGCACTTATGGGTGCTGCTCTCAACCTATAGCGTGCTCCGCTGTTCGATGGACCGGATTGCAGAACAGGCAGAATGGCCTTCCATGAACTCCTGCGTATGCCGGGCATACGTGTTCGGATCGCCACTCCGCTGAAGGCGCCCTCTATGTCCGCCAGTTCCCAGAGTGAGCACTGCGTATCCGAGGCCGGAAGAAGACAGACTTTGCCTCCAGGCGGTGCGAACCATCGATCTATACAGTCAGCCTGAGATCCAGACTGTCAGGATCGAAGGGCCATCGACGCGTTTCTTCGGGATATGCACGGCGTTGGCCTGGATTGGGGCATCCGGCTCGGGGGGGACGGGGACCTTGGGGATCGCCCTCCAGACCAGAGACCTGCTCCTCCCGACCTTGCGGAAGCCCCCTGATGCGGCTGTTTCACGCTGGACGGGGGGACCCGGGCCAACTCTGGGACATACGAAAGGCGAACCATCGCCGGCGGGGAGGGTGGAGACCGGCTACTGCACGGTTCCGCGGTTCGAGGGGCGGGGCTATACCGCCGCCATCGGGAGCCGATCTGGATAGCGTTCGGGAGCGGAAAGGTCCAGTCCATCGCCGCACGCTCCTGCGTGCCAGTGCATCCACGAGCGTGCTTGAGAAACCGGGCATGCAGCGGACCGGCTCAGGGACCCGTAGGAGGGGGAGGTGTGGGAGTGCAGGCCGCCTGGCGCCACCGAAACCTGTCTGCACCGCGGGCAGGGCGACGGGGATTCCTGACGGTCAGGTCTCGTTCCGGGTGAACACATCGAAGTTCATGCTGCCCATCGGGCCGTCACGGGTGAAGTAGTACTCCAGCAGGCGATCCTCGTTCTCGTCGTAGGAGAACCAGTAGTTCAGCTTGAAGGTCTCCTTCCCGTAGCCGGGAATCGAAGCGTAGCTGCTGGCATCGTGCGCGATGACAAGGTCGAAATCCTGGGTCAGGAACGTGCTCTCGTCCACCCTGCGCCCGTAGTACACCAGCTTCTCCGCGTCCCCGCCGCGGTAGTACCAGGGCAGGGGCCAGTAGTTCTCCGAGGCGATGGCGACCCGATCGGCCGCATCGATCTTCGCCATCACCGCACGGAGCTCCTCGGAGTTCTGCACCTGCACGATCGGCTCGTTGATGTCCGCCGCAGTGAAGGCGACGTGCCAGGTCATCGCGATCAGGAAGACCGCCGATACCGCGACGGCGACCTTCTGCCAGTGCGGCTTCCAGAAGGGCAGCGCGTAGACGGCGATGAAGATCATGGGGATCAGCTGGTGGATGGCGAGCCAGGGCACCTTCTCTCCGAT
This sequence comes from Methanomicrobiales archaeon, assembly GCA_030019205.1. NCBI lineage: Archaea > Methanobacteriati > Methanobacteriota > Methanomicrobia > Methanomicrobiales > Methanomicrobiales archaeon. The sequence goes on along the minus strand of JASEFH010000004.1, from coordinate 21,305 downwards.
GTAGCCGTAGATGCCGATCGAGAGGACCATCCAGTAGATGGCGAACGCAAAGAACTCCGTTCGCCGGTTCGGCGCCGGAGCCGGCGGAGAGGGAGCAGCGGGCGCATCCGCCCCGCCCTGCCGGGGGCGGATCCGCTCCCGCAGCGGCTGCAGCCTCTCCGCCAAGGGGGTCTCCTTTCCGATAAACAGCACGGTGCCGATCCCCGCCAGGATCAGGAGGGGGACCTCGTAGAGGATGAAAAGAATGATGTAGAAGTAGAACGGCCCGCAGAGGCGGCACTGGTCGTGCATCGCCGTCCAGTGCTCGATCGCCCGGTACCACCCCGAGGTGGTCAGATTGAAGTCCTGGCCGACGAGCACCTCGGGCTGCGCTCCGAACGACGAGTAGAGCAGCGCCATGATGCCCGCCACGGCGAGGACGGCGAGCACCAGATCGCCCTTCCACTGCGGGGGAAGCGCAAACCGCCCCTTCCCTATCCCGAAGAGGAAGAAGGAGCCGAAGATGAGAGCGATGATGGGCATCTCCTCCTTGCAGCAGAGCCCGCCGGCGAGGGCGACCGCCGCCAGGAGGAGGAACTGCGTCCTGCCCCGCTCGAAGTAGTAGAGGAGCGCCACCAGCAGCAGGAGCGTGAAGAAGAGCATGAAAATGTCATGGCGGAGGAACCGGGAGAAGTAGACCAGATCCGGGGATATGGCGATGAACAGGGCCGCCACCAGCGTCTGCGTGCGATCCAGGTATCCCAGGCGGTAGATGGCGTAGACCAGGGGCACGAGAGCCGCCCCCAGGAGCGCCGGGATGAGCCTTCCTGTGAGATCGGAGTCCCCGAAGAGCGAAAACATGCCTGCCGTCGCATAGTAGAGGAGGGGGCCGTGGTAGGAGGGGTCGTAGGTGTACGCGCCCCGGGTGAGGAGCTGGTAGGAGAACCAGGCGTGGATCGCCTCGTCGTGGTGGAAGAGTTTGAGATCCAGGAACGCGAACCGCAGCCCGAAGGCTAGCAGGGTGACAAGAAGAAAAGCGGTCTCGAAAGAGAACGTTGCACGGCGGAGAGAGAGTCCTGCGGCGGACATTGCCGCTCCTCCGCTTCAGCTCTCCAGCACAATCTCGATTCCAATGTCCTTGGGCACCTGGATCCGCATCAGCTGGCGCAGGGCCCGCTCATCAGCATCGATATCGATCAGGCGTTTGTGTACCCGCATCTGCCAGCGGTCCCACATGGCAGTCCCCTCCCCATCCGGACTCTTGCGCACCGGCACCACCAGTCGCTTGGTGGGAAGCGGAATGGGACCCGCGAGATTCACACCGGTCCGCTCGGCAATCTCCTTGATCCGCTGGCAGACCATCTCAACCTTCCTGCAATCCGTTCCTGTGAGGCGTATTCTGGCTTTCTGCATCCCTATCCCCCGAAAAAGATGGTATTGGTTATCTCATCTGCTTGGGCACGATGTCGATGCACATGCCGGCTGCGATGGTGGATCCCATGTCGCGGATGGCGAACCGTCCCAGGGGAGGGATCTCTTTGAGCTTCTCGATGACCAGCGGGCGGGAGGGCTTGACCTTGATGATCGCCGCATCCCCGGTCTTCAGGAACGTCGGGTTCTCCTCCTTCACCTGGCCGGTGCGGGGGTCGAGCTTCCGCACGAGCTCGGTGAACGTGCACGCCACCTGTGCCGTGTGGCAGTGGAACACGGGCGTGTAGCCGACGGTGATCGCGCTCGGGTGGTGGAGAACCACGATCTGGGCGGTGAACTCGTCCGCCACGGTGGGGGGGTTCTCGATGGGGCCCGTCACATCCCCGCGGCGGAGATCGTTCTTGGCGATCCCCCGTACGTTGAACCCGACATTGTCACCGGGCAGCGCCTCGGGGATCTCCTCGTGGTGCATCTCGATGGACTTGATCTCGCCCTCTTTGTTGGCCGGCATGAAGCTGACCTTCATGCCCTTCTTCATGACCCCCGTCTCCACGCGCCCGACCGGCACCGTGCCGATTCCGCTGATGGTGTAGACATCCTGGATGGGCAGCCGGAGCGGCAGGTTCGTGGGCTTCTCCGGCTCTTTTAAGGTGTCCAGGGCCTCGAGCAGCGTGGGGCCGTTGTACCAGGGCGTCTTGTCGCTCTTCTTGGCGACGTTCGCACCCTGGAAGGCGCTCGTCGGGATGAAGAGCATCGTCTCCGGCTTGTAGGCGACCATCTTCAGGAGATCGGATGCGGCCTTCTTGACCTCCTCGAACCGCTTCTGGTCGTAGTTGACGGCGTCCATCTTGTTGATCAGGACGATCAGCTGGTTGATGCCGAGCGTGCGGGACAGGAAGACGTGCTCCTTTGTCTGCTCCTGCACACCCTCCGCCGCCGAGACCACGAGCAGTGCGGCGTCCGCCTGGGACGCGCCCGTGATCATGTTCTTCACGAAGTCGCGGTGCCCGGGGCAGTCCACGATGGTGAAGTAGTACTTGTTCGTGTCGAACCGCTTGTGGGCGATATCGATCGTGATCCCACGGTCGCGCTCCTCCTTGAGGTTGTCCATGACCCATGCGAACTCGAACGTGCCCTTGCCTTTCGCCTCGGCCTCCTTTCGGTAGCCCTCGATGATGTGGGCAGGCACAGCGCCCGTCTCAAAGAGCAGCCGGCCTACCATGGTCGATTTGCCGTGGTCGATGTGTCCGATCACTGCCAGATTTAAGTGCGGCTTTACTGCTGCCATTCTACGTATCCTCCGCTCATATATGGGACCATTCAGGTAAACAGTCCGATTGATGCGAGTGTAATATATTGGAAAGTCAAGTATATAAATCATTTCAATAGCTCGCCATTTGCCCAAATTGACTCATAACGTTGAGAAATGGCCATAAACCGACACTATCAAGTGATAGCCGTGCCAAGTACTGGACTGCCATGAAGTCTCTACCACTGAACCGGACCGAGCAGGGCGATCAGGTGACCGTCGAGTGTGCCGACGGGGAGGTGTCCGTATATACCCGATGCGCCTACTGCATCCACTGTGAGGGGGTGCGGGTGGGGAGGCGGGTGATGCCGGCACCCCTGAAACAGGCGCTTCAGGACCTGAAACGGGGAACCGCCCAGGACGAGTCGGTCTTCAGCGCCGCGATGATGTTCAACACCCTGATCCGGGACGGATCCGCGATCGAGTGCAACGACGACGCTAACGAGGGGTTCCGCTCGCTGTACGCGTCCCGACGTCTCCGATGATCTCCTTTTTGAACGCCTCGAAGTTCAGGTCGTCCAGCTGGTCGGACAGGAGCCGCCCGCTCCAGGCGCGGCGGTAGATCCAGGCGGCGATCTTCTCCACCGCATCCACCACCGCATCCTCGCTCTCGACGGCGACGAGCTCCCGCCCGATCCGGGGGTGCCGCCCCCGCCGCCCGCCGACCGACACCAGGTAGTGGCGCGACTGCGGCTTGATCAGGTGGAACGGGCAGGACTGGATGCAGATCCCGCACTCCACGCATTTTTCCGTGTCCAGGACGCAGATTCCGTTTCTTATCGATACCGCCCCCTCCCTGCAGTACTCGACGCACGTCCCGCAGCCGGTGCAGAGACCCGGGTTCCGGAGCGGTCTCACCCGTCCGCTGATGCCGATCTCGTTGAGCATGGGGCTGGTGCAGGCGTTCGGGCATCCCGAGATGGAGATGCGCAGCTTCACCGGCATCTCCTTCCCGAACAGGCGTTCGTTCAGCTTCCGGGCCAGGGGGAGGGTGTCCACGGCGGCGAACCGGCAGCGTTCGGTGCCGGGGCAGGCGACGATGTTCACCACCTCGTCGCGTTCGGCACCGAGGGGGGTGCCGTTCTTCGCCAGCGCACGGGCGACCTTCGTCATGGCATCGGGAGAGACGTGGGGGATCTCCACCGCCTGCCGTGCCGTGATGTGCACGATCCCCTTGCCGTACCGCCGGGCGATGGAGGCGATGCCCCGCACCTGCTCGACGGTGAGGTTCCCCGCGGGAACCTGGACCCGCACGGTAACGTACTCCGGGTCCCGCTCGGTGATGATCCCCCCCCGCATGTGGATGCCGTACTCCTTCATCATCCCACACTACTCTCCCGATGAGACCTTAAAAAGATTCACGGACCGGCAGGCGGGGGATGCGTCAGAAGAGTGCCGCTGCCAGGATGACGAGCATCCGCACGATCTCGTTCGCGGCCCCGACCACGTCCCCGTTCACCCCTCCAAAGAGCCGCCGCGCCAGGAGGAGCATCCCTGCGGCGCCGCCGACGGTGACGATCGCCGCGACCGCCAGTGTCGGTGCGGGCAGGGGCAGGAGGAGCAGCGGGAGCCAGAGGAGGAGGGCGATGAACGGGAAGTACCAGCGGGCCCGGGCGTGGAGGTAGCTCTGGATGCCCTCGTGGAAGGGGGTGCCCACGGCAGTCAGGGCTGCCATCGCCAGCTTGGCGCTCACCTCGGCGAGCAGGATCGTGTAGCCGACCTGCGGGCTCCCCTGCAGGGCGGCAAACGCCAGCAGCGTGACGACGAGCCCGAGTCCCACCCCGCCGGCACCGCTGCTCCGATCGGTGAGCGCCTGGATCCTCCTCTCCCGGCTCCCGTGCGCCATGACGCCATCGCCGAAGTCCAGCAGCCCGTCGAAATGGTGGAATCCCGAGAGGACCAGCGTCAGGGCGAGGGCGACCGCCGCGGCGATGGGGGCAGACGGAATGGCGAGGACCGCCAGGAGCGCGATCCCGCCGATCACGTAGCCGGCCAGGGGATAGAGGTAGGAGCGGCGGGCGAACTCGTCGAAGTCCACCGATCTCCCGAGGGGGAGGATGGTGGTGAACTGGAGGAGGGCCAGGACGGATTTCAGGTACATTCGCTGTAGAGCCGCGAGGTGCAGCCGGCGATCAGCCCGGCGACCGCATCGTCGAGGAACGGTCCGAGGCGGGAGAGGATGCCCGGTTTCTTCTGGTCGTAGCGCGTGAACTCGAAGCGGGCGCAGGTCCCTCCGATATACTCGGCGATCGCCATCCCCAGGATCTCGTCTGTCAGCAGAAAGACGGGATCGCCGGCGATCTCGGAGTCCCTGCGGTTCGCGTAGATCTCCTCCTCCAGCAGGATGGCAGCCAGCAGGAGAGAGGATACGTTGGGATCGGAGAGCGCACGAATCACCTTCTCGCGCAGGATCTCCTCCGCCGTCCCGGCGTCGAGTCCGTGGGGGACGTAGAGCGCCATCGCTGCAGACAGGATATCCTCGATCTCCACTCCTTTCTCCAGCAGGCGCTCCGTTATCTCGAACATGGCAATAGTGTTTTAACCAGGGTTCCTATATACAGATCGATATGCAGTTTATCTCACCGGATCCACCGTTCCAGCCAGAGAACCCCCTCCTTTCCATTATCCTCGCCAACACTCTCCTCTCGACCGTTCCCGGCATATCGGGGGCTGGCCCGAGCCCGGGGAAAACGGTCCTCACCCCCATCCTGGACTCGGAGCTGATCGCGAAGGGTGCGATCACCTCCCGCCCCACCCGACCCAACACCCCCACCGGATGCCCGACACCGGCGATCATCACGCGGGCGATGGCGGAGCTGACCGGGGATCAGCCGCTCTTCATCAACGCCGGCCTCACCGAGACCCCTGTCGTCCCCTGCCTGGACCTCTACGGTGCGGCGGGGCAGGATCCCCGATACGGCGATGCCGTTCCGCAGGCGGAGGCGCTGTACGTGCGGGGCGCATGGGCCGGGCGGCACCTCTCGCGCTGCAGCGATCTCCTGCTGCTCGGCGAGTGCGTGCCGGGGGGCACCACGACCGCCCTCTGCGTGCTGCGGGGATTCGGATATGCGGCGCGGGTCAGCAGCAGTTACATCTCCAACCCCGTCGGCCTCAAGGAGGAGGTGTGCCGGGCGGTGCTGGAGAAGATTGCTGCCCTTCCGCGGGCCGATCCCCTCGCGATCGTCCGCTGCGGGGGGGATCCGATGATGGCGGTTGCCGCCGGGATCGCGAGCACGTACGCGGGAGACCTCGTGCTCGCCGGCGGGACGCAGATGCTCGCGGTCGCCGCCCTGATCCGGGCCCTGGGGATGGATGTACCCCCGATCGTGACCACGGTCTACGTCCGCGACGATCCGTCGGCCAGTTTCGCGGAGACTGCCGCCGAGGTGGGCGCGACCGCCTACTACGTCGATCCGCAGTTCGGGGATCTCGGGCACGCCGGCCTCGCCCGCTACTGCATCGGCGAGGTGAAGGAGGGGATCGGGGCCGGCGGTGCGATGATGCTCGCCTACCTGCGGGGGCATTCGCCCGAGCGGATCCGCAGCACGATCCTGGACAGAGCCCGGGGCTACGCCTGATCGGCCGCCGTCTCACCCCTCCGCGATTCCTTCCCCCTTCGGACGCCGCCCGCTTCCGCCGCGAGGGGGGACAGCCGCCGTTCCCGCTCCTGCCGCCGCTTCAGCGCCTTGTAGATCTCGTGGCCAGCGTAGAGGAGGACGGGGAAGGGCACAAGGATGAGCAGGTAGGGATAGGGCACGAACGCGGTGCTGAAGACGAACTGGATCGGCTCAACGAAGAGGAACAGCAGGACGAGAACGATCTCCAGGGCGATGCCGTAGACGAGCAGGCGGTTCGAGGAGAGCCCCCTCCCGAAGGAGGGGTGCTCCCAGGCGCGGAGGGTCCAGGCGTTGGCGATCTGGCAGAAGATGGCGCCGAGCAGGGTCATCGTCATCGCCTGGCGGTGCAGCACGGTGCCGCTGACGGCAAGATCGCCGTACTGCCAGCCCTGCAGGAAGAGGAGCGCGAAGAAACCCGTCATCGCCGCTGTGGCCTCGATGATGCCCAGGAACCCGTAGCCGCGCTTGAAGACCTCCCGATCCAGGATCCGCTCGGTCTGTCCGACCGGCGGTCGGTCCATGATGTCCTCCTCCGCCTGCTCGGCCCCGAGCGCGAGGGCCGGCACCAGATCGGTGCCGAGGTCGATCGCGAGCACCTGGATGACGGCGAGGGGCAGGGGGATCGCCAGAAAGAACCAGAGGATGTAGGGGACGATCTCCGGCATGTTGGAGGAGAGGATGTATGTGACGAACTTCTTGATGTTGAAGTAGACCGTCCGCCCCTCCTCGATCGCCGCGACGATGGAGGCGAAGTTGTCGTCGAGGAGGACGATGTCCGCCGCCTCCTTCGCCACCTCGGTGCCCCGTATCCCCATCGCGACCCCGATGTCCGCCCGCTTCAGCGCCGGCGCGTCGTTCACGCCATCGCCGGTCATGGCGACGATCTCCCCGTTCTTCTGCAGGATCCCGGCAATCCGCAGTTTCTGGTCGGACGGCACGCGGGCGAACAGGATATCCCGGGTCTTCAGGAGCTCTCCCAGCTCCTCGTCCGAGTACGCCAGGATCTGGTCCCCCGTGATCGTCTGGTCCACGGGCAGCCCGATCTGCTCCGCGATCGCCATCGCCGTGAAGGGGCTGTCCCCCGTCAGGATCATCACCCGCACACCGGCCGTGCGGCACTTCGCGATCGCTTCGCCGACCTCGCCCCGCGGCACGTCCATGAAGGCGACCAGTCCGAGCACGATCAGGTCGGCCTCCTCCTCCCCCCGCTGATAGGCGATGGCGAGCACGCGGTAGGCCCTCTTCTCGAACTCTTCCGCCCGGCGCAGGATCGTCGTCCGCCGCGCTTCGTCGAGCTCCTTCACCTGGCTGTCGGCGTCGATGTAGTAGCGGGAGATGCCCAGGATCACTTCGGGAGCCCCCTTGGAGAAGATGTACTTCTGGGCGTTGCGGGCGTAGATGGTGGACATCATCTTCCGCTCGCTCGTGAAGGGGATCTCCCCCGTGCGGATGTAGCCGCTCTCCCCGATCTCGGCCTTGTGCGCGGCGGCGACGATCGCCAGCTCCGTCGGATCCCCGAAGACCATGGAGTCCTCGATCCGCGCCCGGCAGTCGAGCATCCCCGATATCAGGCAGAGCTGCAGCCGCTCTTTCGAGCCCTTCAGCTCCTTTCGGAAGTGGAACTCCCCGCCCTGGAAGTAGCCCTCCCCGCTGACGGTGATCTCCTCCCCGCTGGTCAGATAGATCTCCCGCAGCGTCATCTCGCTGCGGGTGAGGGTGCCGGTCTTGTCGGTCAGGATCACCGTGGCGCTCCCGAGCGTCTGGACGGCATCGAGATTCTTGACGAGCGCATTCCTCTTCGCCATGTTCTGGCTGGCGAGGGAGAGGGAGAGGGTGACGGTGGGCAGCATCCCCTCCGGAATATTGGCGACGATGAGGGCGAGGGCGAAGATCGAAGCGAGAAAGAGTCCCCGGCCGAAGAGGACCGCCAGGGCAAAGAAGACCGCGCCGATGGTCAGGGCGATGAGGGTGAAGACCCGTGTCATCCGCGCGAGCTCGAGCTCCATCGGGGTCCTCCTCCGGGCGACGGTCTCGGTGAGGGTGGCGATCCGTCCGAACTGCGTATCCTTGCCGGTGGCGAACACGACTCCGACGCCGTTTCCGGAGGTGACGGTGGTGCCGGCGAACGCGACGTTGCGGGCATCCAGGATCTGCTCCCGCGGTTCCGGACCCGCCGTCCGCCGCACCGGGCGGGACTCTCCGGTAAGGGTGGCCATGTTCACGTACAGGGAGTTCGCCTCGATCAGGACGGCATCGGCAGCGATCTTATCCCCCTCGTCCAGGAGAAGAAGATCGCCCGGGACCACCCTGCGGGCCTCCACCTTTGCGGGAACGCCGTCCCGGCGCACCGTTACGAGGGCGGGCAGCAGCCGCATCAGGGCCTCGACCGTCTTCTCCGCCTTGTACTCCTGCCAGAACGCGAACGAGGCGTTGACGATCACCACCGCCACGATGGCAAACCCCAGGATGTCGTAGCCTTCCTGCGGGGAGGCGAGATGCGCCACGAATGCCAGGGCGGCCGCCGCCTCCAGCAGGATCGCGAAGAACGAGGTGTACTGCCGCCCGTAGGCGGCAAGGTAGTTCTTCTTCTGCCGCCGTTCGATCTCGTTGAAGCCGTACTCCGCCAGCCGCCGTTCCGCCTCGTCGCCTGTCAGGCCGGACTCGCGAGTGCCGGAGCGGGCCAGGACCTCTTCCCGGGGGAGGGCATACATATCCATACATGCTCCCGGTTCCGTGCCCGATTTCTCCCCGTACCCCTTCCCCATAATACTTTCGGGTATGCGGGTTCCCGGGAGAGGGATGAAAGGACTATACTACCGAAGCGCCAACAGGTACAGGAATGCGACCCATCTATGTCGTCAACAACTTCGGTCAGTTCAACCACCTCATCCTGCGGAAGCTGCGGGACATGGAGATCGAGGCGGAGCTGATCCCGAACAGCACGCCCCCGGAGACGGTGGGGGAGGGGTGCCGCGGGATCGTTCTCGGCGGGGGTCCGACCCTCGAGCGCGCCGGACGCTGCGCGGAGTACCTCGACCTGGGTCTGCCCGTGCTCGGGATCTGTCTGGGGTTGCATATCATCGCCGCGGCCCGGGGCGGATCCGTGCAGAAGGGGTCGCACGGCGGGTACGGGGCGGTCTCCGTCGAGATCGTGGACCATGACGAGATCCTGGCGGGATACCCGCCGCGCATCCCGGTCTGGGCGTCCCATGCCGACGAGGTCGGCAGGCTCCCTCCGCACTTCTCCATCCTGGCCCGCTCGTCCATCTGCCGCGTGGAGGCGCTGCGTGCCGACGACGAACCGATCTTCGGGATCCAGTGGCATCCCGAGGTGAGCCACACCATGGACGGCGCCCTCCTCTTCAGGAACTTCAACCGCATATGCCAGCCGTAGAAGAGATTGCACGAAAGATCCAGGCCATCGGTTTCCGCTGCAGCCGCTGCGGCGACTGCTGCCGGGACGGGGAGAGCGGGACGGTGCGGGTGCTCGTCGGGCCCGCCGAGATCCGGCGGATCAGCGCCGCCTCCGGGCTGGGCTGGGACGACCTGGCAGAGCCCTATCCCGAGTGGATCGAGGTCGGCGGGGGGACGTATTTCACCTTCGCCTGGTGTCTCCGCCGCCGCGGGGGAGAGTGCAGCCTCCTCACGCCGCAGGGCTGCAGCGTATACGCCGACCGCCCGCGGATCTGCCGCACCTATCCTTTTATGCTGGATGGGGAGAACCTCGTCGCCTCGGAGTGCCCGGGTCTCGGGACGCCGATACCGTGGGAGGATGCCGTCTCGATCGCCCGCGATCTCCTGGAGCGGAAGCAGCAGGAGGAGGAGGAGGATGTCCGCATGCTCGCTGCCTTCGCGTGCACACCGCTGCCGCGGGGAAAGCGGGTCGTGATCGACAGCGAGGGGATGAAGGAGCAGTAATGGCGGAGATCAGGCTCGTGGGGACGGCCCATGTCTCCCAGAAGAGCATCGACGAGGTGCGGGAGGCGATGGAGACGTTCCAGCCGGACATCGTGGCCGTGGAACTGGACCCGGCCCGTTGCGCGGCTCTCAAGAAGCAGGGCGAGGAGCCGTCCATCGCGGACGTGTTCAGATCCGGCAACTTCACCCAGCTCCTGGTCCAGTGGCTGCTCGCCCACCTGCAGCGGCGGATCGGAAGCGAGGTGGGCGTGGAGCCGGGGGCCGAGATGAAGGCCGCGATAGAGGAGGCGGAGCAGCGGAGCCTCCCGATCGCCCTGATCGACCGCGACATCCGCATCACCCTGACGCGGTTCCTCAACGCCATGACGTTCATCGAGAAGCTGCGGCTGCTCTACGCCCTCGCGGTATCGATGCTCGCGACGGAGACCGAGGAGATCGACGTCGAGGAGCTGACGCGGCAGGACGTGATGACAGCGGCGCTCGACGAGTTCCGGCGGTTCTCCCCGCGGGGCGCCCGGGCGCTGATCGACGAGCGGGATGCCTACCTGGCCCATAAGATCCGCATGCTCGCCCGCTCCCACGAGAAGGTTCTGGCGGTGGTCGGCGCCGGGCACGTCAGGGGGATCCAGCGGTTCCTGGAGGATCCGCAGTCGCTCCCGCCCCTGGAATCGCTGACGGCGGACGTGAAACCCCGCCCCTACGCGAAGATCCTGGGAGGCCTGGTCACCGCCCTCTTCGCCACCCTGATCCTGGCCCTGCTCTTCTCCGGCGTGGGGATGGAGGTGCTGGTCGCCGCCCTCGTCTACTGGGTGCTGATCCACGGTGTGCTCTGCGCCGCCTTCGCCCTCGCCGCCGGGGGGCATCCTCTCTCCGCCCTGACGGGCTTCGGGGTCTCCTGGCTGACGGCGCTGAACCCGCTGCTTGCCGCCGGGTGGTTCTCCGCCATCGTGGAGGCGAAGATACGGAAGCCCACGACGAAGGACTTCCGGGCGATCATGGAGGCGGAATCTCTCTCCGACATGCGCAGGATCCCGCTCTTCCGCGTGGTGCTCGTCGCCGCCCTGGCCAATATCGGCAGCACGCTCGGGACGATCGCCTATTTCATCTTCATCTTCCCGGCGCTCGGCATCGACCCCACCGTGCTGCTGATGGACGGGCTGCAGAACATCGGGAGCCTGCTCCCCGTCCCCTGACACATCCTGCCTTTCCCCTTTCGTGCACCTGCGGCTTCGCTGCGATCCCGCGAGACGCCCTCATCCCCGGGCCTGCTCGCGAAGACCGGCGGGACGAGAGTCATCATCTACAGGTGCTGCCGGCAGAGCACATATCGATGGGGGAGGATGCACTCCTATGGCACGGCTCTGCCCGTCCACCCCGGCTGCGCCGGCGATCCGGTTTCAGGCACGGGGAGGGAAGGGTCTCCCTCGCGGGATAGGCCCGGATATGGGAGCGGGGGTGCGGCTATCCGATCCTGCCGCATCTTCGAAAGGGGGCGCGGGGGAGTCTCAAGAGTGAAACCATCCCATCGAGGCTGTCGCAACGATTGGGGGCAAGGCACAGGGGAGGGGGACGATACGATCCTCCAGCGGAGATGGTCTGAGTCTGGAGTTCCCATCCTGCCACGGGGAGAGTATGGATGCGGCGATTCATATCCGGGAACAACGCCCTCATTCTCCTCTTACCGGGACGGGTCCTATCGCATTTGTGGGGGAGGAGGTTCAGAGGGGGAGGGGGCGCATCCCCGTACACCGCCCCGCTGGTACGATGGCCTCTACGGGAGGATTTCAGGCTTGAGCTTCCCCTGGTTGAGATAATGCGAGAGTGTAAGATTTTCAGCTTCCGTGCTCGTTCAACCGTCTCCGTTGCGTCTCCGAATATCTTGCCCATCTTCTATGATTGTGCGCGGTAGTGCTGTATATCGGCACCGAAGACCTCTGGAGCATCCACAATCATCGTAGAATTCACGTCCCGATGCGCAGGGCCTCGTACCCGTCCGCGTCTTCTCCACCACGAACCTATCACTGCTATGACGAGGGTATCACGGTTGTCTGCCTGACGAAACCCGCCTGTGCCGGGAGAAGAACCTGAATCGAGCGGACACACAAAACGCCGCCGGGTGCGAAAGCCCGCAGAAGCATACCGGGGCGAGATGCAGAAACCATTACAGAAAGGTATTACTGTTGAAAAGGTCCCATGCAGGATTATGAATCTTGGCGTTACCATCATCAAGTCTCGGAGGAGCATCCGGAAGTACCGCGACACCCCTGTTCCGGCCGAGGTGATCCGCGATGCCCTGGAATGCGCCCGCCAGGCTCCTACGGCGAGGAACGAACAGCCCTGGCTGATCGGGACCGTCCAGGATCGGGAGACCCTGAACACGCTCGCCAGTCTCGCCGACAACGGCAGATTTATCGCCGGTGCCCCGGTCTGCTTCGCGGTGTTCGCGGAGAAAGCCCAGAAGTACTACCTGGAGGACGGATGCGCGGCGACCATGCAGCTCATCCTGGGGCTGTGGTCGCACGGTGTCGGCTCCTGCTGGGTTGCCGGGGACAAGAAGGGCTATGCAGACGACGTCCGCAGGCTCCTGGGCGTTCCGGAGCGCTATACCCTGGTATCGATGGTGCCGGCGGGGTATCCGGCGGATATGCCCGCCGGGGAGATCCTGGTGAAGAAGAAGGACCTCCCGGAGATCACGTTCTCCGAGCGGTACCAGGAGTGACGTCCGACTGTTTTGCCGGACAGAAAGGGCAGATGGAGGTCTCCACGTCGCCCTCCTTCTCCCGTACCGGGCAGAGGTACTCCCCGTCCTGCTCCTCCACGGCGAATCCGCCGGGGAACGGCGTGCCCACCGGGTGGGCGGGGAGCCCCAGCACGAAGATGTTGAATGCCGCGAGGAGGTAGTAGAAGAGATAGCGGTCGCTCTCTTCGCGGGTGGCGGCGGACCTGCAGGCACGCTCCACCATGGCGCAGTACTCGGTGAACCGGTGCGGCAGAGGGCCTTCGATCCCCTCCAGACCCCCGCCCCGGCAGAGGAGGAGAACGCGGTGATGCGTTCCGAAGATCTGCTCGATCAGGCGGGGGTAGAGCCGGCTGCGGTAGGACGGGGGGAGGTGCTGCAGATCCTTCAGCAGGGCAGCGCGGAGATCCTGGAGATCCGCCAGCGTATACCGCTCCACCGAGCGGCAGACGATCTCCGCGAGCTCCCGCCTCCCCGCAGCCCCCCGCAGCGCCCGGCAGATCTCTGCGCACTTCACGGCTCCTCTTTCCTGCAGATGAAGAGGGATCCCTCCCGGCAGGGGATGATCATCACGTGGAAGAAACTGTCCAGGTCGCGGATGAAGTCGAGGCGGGAGCGGGGCACGAAGTGGGGGTGGCGCCGCCCGATCTCCCGCACCAGGAACTCGACGAGCAGGGAGTCCTCCACCGTCTCCCGTGCGATCGGGAGCAGGGTGACCAGCGTCCCGTCCGGATCCAGAACACGGGAGATCTCGTCGAGCGCCGCCTCGAGATCCGTTGCCGATAGCCAGGGGGCCAGGATCAGGTCCAGCCTCTCGTCGGGGAACGGGAGCTGCGCGGCATCGCCGGCGAGGCGGTGGAAGCCGGGATGGTCCGCACCCTGCCCGTTGTCCACCAGGTAGAGCCTCTCTGCACCCTGCAGGCACCCTCTGGCGGCCGCCACCCAGGGATCCTTCCGCGAGGCTGCGAAGGGGGAGAGGACGAGCGCCGCATGGCGTGCACCCGCCTCCACCTCCAGGGCGATCTGCTCGCCCGCCTGGGCCGCCAGGTGCTGGATGTAGGTGCGGTAGAGCAGCAGGACTCCCCCCCGCACCGCATCTTCGAGCGCCCGGCTCCCCTCCCCGGTCAGGCCGTACACCTTGCGCTCCGGCCCCTTACTGCTCGCCGCCCTCGTGTGGGCGACAAGGGCCCGCTTCTCCAGGCTCCGCAGGATCTTGTAGAGATCGGAGTGGCTCTTCTGGATGTTCCGCGACTCCAGCCGGTACTTCAGCTCGTAGACGTGACAGGGATTCTCCTCGAGCACCTCGAGGATCTCCGTCTCCAGATCTCGCATACACTACTGTTGGAATCGACTAGAGTAAAAATCTGCGATTCTCGCCCCCGCCCTCGGGCGGGGGATCCCGTGGACACCTGACAGAGCCTATCGCACCGCCTGTGCCGGCTGCCCCGATGGCAGCTTCGCCACCCACCCGGCGAGGGTCATGGTCCCGACGATGCGGAGCTTGCCGCCCTCCAGGTGGTGGAGCACGACGCGGTCCTTCGGGGCGCAGACGAGCGGCTTCTCCAGCGCCAGCGTGAGCACGGGCGAACGGGGGTTCCCCCCCTCCTGCACCAGCTCCAGGCGGGCCGGGACGAACTGCATCCAGTGGCCCAGGTGGAGCACCATCCCCTCCCGCAGGGGGCGGTTCCAGTACTTCACCAGATGCGCCGTGCCGGTGGCCGAGGAGACCGAGAGGAGGGAGCGGTCGCTGGTCAGCACATACCCCCGCTCGAGGTCCTCCACTCCGACGTTCTTCAGCGCCAGCCCCACGCGGTCTCCGGCCCCCGCCCATTCGGCCTCGTCGTCATGCTTCTGGATGGATCGGACCTGGGCGGTCTTCTCGAGCGGGAGGACGGAGAGAGTGTCGTGCCGGCGGATCGCCCCCGCCACCACCCCGCCGAGGACCACGGTGCCGATCCCCCGGACGGTGAAGAAGTGGTCGACGGAGACGCTGCCCGCCGGCGTCTCCCGCGGCACGGCCGCCTTCTTCGCCGCATCTTCCAGGAGCTGCTCCCGCAGGGCGGCGCGGTTGTCCTCCGCGAAGCGGTAGCGCTCGACGACAGTCCCCCGGATGAGCGGCATCACCTGCTCCTGCCCGATGAAGTTGCGGAGCACGACGAAGCCGTCCCGAATCCCCAGGCAGTCCAGCATCAGCACCGCCTCGCCGAAGAGGGGCGTGAGCCCGTCCACAACCAGGATCGCCTTCTCTGCCGTGGCGGCGGCGAGGTAGAGGGGGGCGAACCGTTCGGGGTAGCGCGTCGGCTCCAGGAACGTGACCGAATCCTCCCCTTTCTTCAGGTTGTAAAAGGTGATATCCGTCGATGTACCCTTCTTTCCCAGATCGCGGGCGTAATCGTTCTGTCCGAGTACGACGACGTTCAGGTTTCCCATGGGGAACAAGGTGTGACGGGAGCGGATAAAAACTCTCTGCGGGAGATGGCGGCGCGTCGGGAGGGTGGACTTAAGTACCATGGGCGACTATAGGCGGGGGAGAGGATGGCACAATGCAGTGGACGCATGTGGAGGGCAAGGACAGGGGCAAGGTGCGGCTCTACGCGCTGAGCACCTGCGGGTGGTGCGCGAAGACCAAGCAGCTCCTGATGGAACTCGGCGTCGACTTCCGGTACGTGTACGTCGATCTCCTGGACGCAGACGAGATGGCGCAGGCGATCGATGAGGTTGCGCAGCTGACATCCCAGCAGGCGTTCCCGACGATCGTGATCGACGATGACAGGGTGATCGTCGGCTACCGGGCCGACCAGATCCGCGAGGCCCTGGGTCCATGAACGCGGAAGACGTCGATCAGGAGGCGATCGAGAGACTCTACGAGCGGCTGACGAGGGAGGCCGAAGAGGGGGGGTACCACCTGAACCCCGATGTTCCGTTCACGAAGAACCTCGTCCGCGGGCTGATCGTGAACGAGCGGCGGTACGGCTATCCCTCCTGCCCCTGCCGCCTCGCGATGGGGAGCCGCGAGCGGGACCGCGACATCATCTGCCCCTGCGACTACCGGGATCCGGATCTCGACCAGTACGGGGCCTGCTACTGCGCCCTGTACGTCAGCGGCGCGATCCTCCGCGGCGAGCGGGAACTGACGCCGGTACCCGAACGGCGGCCTCCGATGGCGGAGAGGAGGGCGCAGGAACCGGTTCTGCCCGCCTCCTCCCTCCCCTGGCCCGTCTGGCGGTGCCGCGTCTGCGGATACCTCTGTGCCCGCACCCACCCTCCCGAGGTCTGCCCCATCTGCCGGGCAACGCAGGATCGGTTCGAGCGGTTCCTCTGATTCCGGCGGGAGGCCTTTCCCCTCTTCCGCCGGGTATCCGCAGGTTGAACCGTCCCCGATCTCCCCAGGCACTTCGAAAACGCCTGTGTTCAGGACATTCCTGCTCACGGGTCCCGATTTTCCTGCCCGCGGGATAGACGGTGCGGATTCGCCGTTTCTCGTTTCGGAGGGTTTTTATTTCGAACCCCCGACATACTCTGCGATGGATCCCATGCGCGACAAGTGCAAGGTCTGCCGCAGCGGATACGCGGGCGAGGTGGACGAACTGCTGCGTCAGCGGAGGACGTACAACGAGATCATCTATCTCATGAAAGACAAGATCCCCGGTCTCAAATCCTCCCACATCACCTCCCACAAGAAGCACCCGGCTGCCGTGGACGAGGAGATCCAGGGGCTGCAGCAGAGTCTGACCGCCCTCCGCCAGAATCTGGCAGCCCCCCCGTCCATCCTCCCGCAGGGCTCCCCGAAACCCATGGACGACATGGAGCTGCTGGAGGCGATCAAGAACAAGGCGGTGCTCCTCTTCGATCGCACCACCGATCCCGGAGCGATGCAGAAGCTCGCCATGATCGTGATCGAGATCATCCGCCTGAAGTACGAGATCACCGGCACCATCTACGCTCCGCCGCCCAAGCTGCTGGCGATGGAGGAGACGCTCAAAGTCCATTAGAGCCGGAACTTCTCATCCATTTTTTCCTGCCGTCCTGACCCGCCCTGCCGCACAATCCAGCATGTGCACCATTGAGATGGACAGGGGGCCGGCGGCCCATGCCGGATCCGGCAGACCTATCGCGTCAAAGGGAGGCGCACTCCCACCCCTGCACCCTCGCGTGCGATCGGGCCTGCTCCGGGAATGGGGCGAGTTCGGCTCCAGCCTCATCGGGGAAGGGATGCAGAGCGATGCCGGCGGAGGATTCATAATCATATACCCGATCGTCTGCTCCCCTGGCCAGGACCTCTCCCGGGATGTCCGCTTTCAATCCTCATTTTCCGAGGAACGGTATTGAAACAGCATCTGGTATTCCGCGCCACATGCGCAGATCCAGCTTTCAATCCTCATTTTCCGAGGAACGGTATTGAAACGAGGCGACGACCGGTTCGCCGGCCCGGGCAGAGAGCTTTCAATCCTCATTTTCCGAGGAACGGTATTGAAACCCAGGCGTCGATCATGGCACTCTGGGGGGCGTTCCCTTTCAATCCTCATTTTCCGAGGAACGGTATTGAAACTGCTGCAGCACCCGATAGGCGAAGGTCTCCCGGATATCTTTCAATCCTCATTTTCCGAGGAACGGTATTGAAACGAATTCTAGAGGCAGCCCTTTCTCTCCTGAATCCTCTCTTTCAATCCTCATTTTCCGAGGAACGGTATTGAAACGCGCTCGACCTGCGGGTGACGGACTTCTTGATGCCATCTTTCAATCCTCATTTTCCGAGGAACGGTATTGAAACATGGTCACAGCAGATCCATCGTTTACCCCCCACTTCTTTCAATCCTCATTTTCCGAGGAACGGTATTGAAACGTTCCAAGGATGTCAAACAGTTCGGGCTGAAGTCGGCTTTCAATCCTCATTTTCCGAGGAACGGTATTGAAACGATATATGCCCCTGTTTAGGCTGTTTCCATTGACTCGCTTTCAATCCTCATTTTCCGAGGAACGGTATTGAAACATTCTTTTACTAAAATATTACCTCCATCCAATCCTATCTTTCAATCCTCATTTTCCGAGGAACGGTATTGAAACGGCGGCGATCGGCCTGGCCCGGGCCCCCCCGGACCACTTTCAATCCTCATTTTCCGAGGAACGGTATTGAAACTACCGAGGGGGACCTGGACAAGGCCTTGCAGGAGATCTTTCAATCCTCATTTTCCGAGGAACGGTATTGAAACCCATCAAGAACCCCGAGGGGACGATCGGTGTGGATCTCCTTTCAATCCTCATTTTCCGAGGAACGGTATTGAAACGTTTCTCCGCGGGGACCTCGCCGCGGAGATATTTTTCTTTCAATCCTCATTTTCCGAGGAACGGTATTGAAACCCGGGAGACCCCACCGATCCCACACTCGGGGATCCGCTTTCAATCCTCATTTTCCGAGGAACGGTATTGAAACGATGAGGATAACGGAGTTGGATGTCCTGCATACCACTTTCAATCCTCATTTTCCGAGGAACGGTATTGAAACATCAAGAAACAAAACAAGAATATAAGTCAATCATTATCTTTCAATCCTCATTTTCCGAGGAACGGTATTGAAACGGCGTGCCGGCAAACTTGCCGATCTGCCGCGCCCATCTTTCAATCCTCATTTTCCGAGGAACGGTATTGAAACACGATGGATCTGCTGTGACCATATCTGAGAATTATCCTTTCAATCCTCATTTTCCGAGGAACGGTATTGAAACGGAATATATAGCTTCTGCTCGTTATTCGGCCATTTTCTTTCAATCCTCATTTTCCGAGGAACGGTATTGAAACCGATGCTCAACCTGGCCGAGGTGGATACAAAAGGATCTTTCAATCCTCATTTTCCGAGGAACGGTATTGAAACTAGAGAGCACCGGGAGGTCCAACGCCCGGGCCTGGACTTTCAATCCTCATTTTCCGAGGAACGGTATTGAAACCGGGAGAGTCTCCCTGGAGCCCGGGAAATACCAGGCCTTTCAATCCTCATTTTCCGAGGAACGGTATTGAAACGAAGATGATCCGCGTGGCGCACATTGATGATACTGCCCTTTCAATCCTCATTTTCCGAGGAACGGTATTGAAACAGTCACCAATAAAACGCGGGAAGAGTTTTTAACCGCCTTTCAATCCTCATTTTCCGAGGAACGGTATTGAAACCGCCCTTCCAGACCTGGTGAATCGTGGGGAATGCAGCTTTCAATCCTCATTTTCCGAGGAACGGTATTGAAACTTCATAAGAAACCTCGAAAGAGCGCGCTGATCTGGACTTTCAATCCTCATTTTCCGAGGAACGGTATTGAAACTTTCAGAGGGCCTCGCGGAGGTCGATGTGACGTTCGCCTTTCAATCCTCATTTTCCGAGGAACGGTATTGAAACGAAAAATGATTACCGGTTCTGGTACCTGGTCCACAATGCTTTCAATCCTCATTTTCCGAGGAACGGTATTGAAACCCGCTTATCCATTATGGGACACGACGAGCAGCTTCCTTTCAATCCTCATTTTCCGAGGAACGGTATTGAAACAAATGGAGTCTGAATATGGGTTACTATGCAGAATGTCTTTCAATCCTCATTTTCCGAGGAACGGTATTGAAACTACGGTGCCGACGAGGATTTTGCCGAACATGTTCGCCCTTTCAATCCTCATTTTCCGAGGAACGGTATTGAAACAATACCACGGATCGGCAGAATCCTCGGGATTTGTGACTTTCAATCCTCATTTTCCGAGGAACGGTATTGAAACCAGATGACGATGTTCCTGGGAGTGGTTGGATACAACTTTCAATCCTCATTTTCCGAGGAACGGTATTGAAACAGAGTATTCGCCAGTCGTATACTCGTATAAGGGGTCACTTTCAATCCTCATTTTCCGAGGAACGGTATTGAAACACCTGAGCGATACACAACTCTCCCGGGCAAACCTGCGCTTTCAATCCTCATTTTCCGAGGAACGGTATTGAAACGTGCTTTAACAAAATGGTAGCACTTGTGGATAGGACCTTTCAATCCTCATTTTCCGAGGAACGGTATTGAAACAAAGACGCGGAGTCAGAAGACGAGGATCCAGCAATTCTTTCAATCCTCATTTTCCGAGGAACGGTATTGAAACTATTCAACGGTGGGGCGGATCAGTCCTCGTGGGTCCTCTTTCAATCCTCATTTTCCGAGGAACGGTATTGAAACATCGATAACGGGCCGGGGGGCACATCTGGCGATCATCTTTCAATCCTCATTTTCCGAGGAACGGTATTGAAACTTCCGTTACGAGGGCCGTCGCCGCCTCCACAAATGAGCCTTTCAATCCTCATTTTCCGAGGAACGGTATTGAAACCCAGGCAGACCGCATCATCCCCGAAGTCGATCCGGCCTTTCAATCCTCATTTTCCGAGGAACGGTATTGAAACACAGCGACGGGGTTTGGAACTGTATCTGGCTCTACCCTTTCAATCCTCATTTTCCGAGGAACGGTATTGAAACGGGTGCTAACCTGCAGGGGGCAAACCTCGCAAAGGCTTTCAATCCTCATTTTCCGAGGAACGGTATTGAAACTTCGGGACCTCGAAGAGGGATCCGTCCGAGAGGACCTCTTTCAATCCTCATTTTCCGAGGAACGGTATTGAAACTGCTCTGCCGTCCGTATGCCCGGGGCACACGCTCCACTTTCAATCCTCATTTTCCGAGGAACGGTATTGAAACAAGACCTATACGAGCACGGGTCTCCGGGACATCGTCCACTTTCAATCCTCATTTTCCGAGGAACGGTATTGAAACATGAGGGTTGCCTGTGAGAGGTTCGCTTCCTCCAGATCTTTCAATCCTCATTTTCCGAGGAACGGTATTGAAACGGTGTCGGTTGACTCTTCGGCGGCTGCCTTCAGCGCGTCTTTCAATCCTCATTTTCCGAGGAACGGTATTGAAACAATACATCGAGCGCCACGCACGCCCTATCGGGGTGAACTTTCAATCCTCATTTTCCGAGGAACGGTATTGAAACGACCGCACGAATCGCTGAAAGACCTCCTCCTCCGCATCTTTCAATCCTCATTTTCCGAGGAACGGTATTGAAACTCGCGATTCGGGAGGTCCTGCACGTTCTGGGTGAACCTTTCAATCCTCATTTTCCGAGGAACGGTATTGAAACGTGACGGGCACGGGTGATCTCGCCCGGCGGTTCGGACCTTTCAATCCTCATTTTCCGAGGAACGGTATTGAAACGAAAACCCGGATGCCGCGATTATGTCGGCACTCAGAACTTTCAATCCTCATTTTCCGAGGAACGGTATTGAAACTGGCTTGAATATCATGTAT